>CAZOYA010000110.1:0-11782 GCA_964583815.1 uncultured Gemmatimonadaceae bacterium
TAGCGAAATTCCTTGTCGGGTAAGTTCCGACCTGCACGAATGGCGTAACGATCTGGGCGCTGTCTCCTCCGGAAGCTCGGCGAAATTGGAGTATCGGTGAGGATACCGATTACCCGCGACAGGACAAAAAGACCCCGTGCACCTTTACTACAACCTGCTATTGGGTCTCGGCACCATATGTGTAGCATAGGTGGGAGGCGTTGAAGCAGTGCCGCCAGGTGCTGTGGAGCCATCAGTGAAATACCACCCTTGTGATGTTGAGGCTCTAACCCAGGGGAGTGAATCCTCCCCGGGGACCGTGGCAGGCGGGTAGTTTGACTGGGGCGGTCGCCTCCCAAAGCGTAACGGAGGCGCGCAAAGGTTCCCTCAGTGCGGTCGGTAATCGCACGAAGAGTGTAAAGGCAGAAGGGAGCTTGACTGCGAGATCGACGGATCGAGCAGGTACGAAAGTAGGCCTTAGTGATCCGGCGGTTCCGAATGGAAGGGCCGTCGCTCAACGGATAAAAGGTACGCCGGGGATAACAGGCTTATCGCCCCCGAGAGTTCATATCGACGGGGCGGTTTGGCACCTCGATGTCGGCTTATCGCATCCTGGGGCTGGAGAAGGTCCCAAGGGTCGGGCTGTTCGCCCGTTAAAGCGGTACATGAGCTGGGTTCAGAACGTCGTGAGACAGTTCGGTCTGTATCCGTCGTGGGCGTTGGAGTGTTGAGGAAAGCCTTCCCTAGTACGAGAGGACCGGGAAGGACCGACCACTAGTGTACCGGTTGTTCCGCCAGGGGCATCGCCGGGTAGCTACGTCGGGCAGGGATAACCGCTGAAAGCATCTAAGTGGGAAGCCCCTTCCAAGATGAGCACTCCCAGGGTCTTCGGACCCTCTGAAGGGCCGTACGAGACGAGTACGTCGATAGGCGGCAGGTGGAAGCGTGGCAACACGTGGAGCCGAGCCGTACTAATCGCCCGTGAGGCTTGACCGGCTTCCTCCTCCTCCAGCCAGCACCTCACCAAGAATGCCTCCGCTCCTTCGGGAGGGAGGCCGCCGTTACGGCGAGGCTCTCACACTCTCGACCTCTGTCTGTTCCATGGGGTGCGCGCGGCTCGCCGCGTCACCCGAGGATTTGTCGGTGACCATTGCGTAGAGGCCACACCCGTTCCCATCCCGAACACGGTCGTTAAGCTCTACAGCGCGGATGGTACTGCCGGGGCCGCCCGGTGGGAGAGTACGTCGTCGCCGGCATTCTGCCGAACGGCCCGTCTGGTTCAGCCAGGCGGGCCGTTTTTTTTGTCGTCGTGTATTTCCGTATGGACAGCAGCAGGTGCTCACCTGTAGCTTGCTCGGCCGATGTTTTCCGCCTGGCCGCGGGCAGGGGTGAGCACCGGCGATCCGGCGGCGGGTCCGCCGGAGCTCGACAGCGTGGCTCCCGAGGGACGGAGCCGCGGACCCCACACGGAATGGAAACTGCGATGACGGAGAAAGCGAGCATACGGCCGGGAGGCACGGAGCAAGCGGGGAGCGTGGAAGCGGGCCACGAGCCCCCGGGCGGCAACGGCCGGATCCTGAAGATCGTCGGCATCACCCTGATGGCCATCGTGGTCCTGATGGCGAAGCTCACGGGGGGCACGCCGCCCATGCTCCTCGGCGTGCGCGCGGAGTTCCTCCTGTTCGGCCTGACCCTTCTCGGGGTGGCGCTGCTCCACCACAACACGTTCGAGGTCGCGATCACGGGGCTCGTCGCGATCCTCACCCTGAAGCTCCTGGCCGATCCCTCCTTCAGCGTCGTGCATCACGCGCAGGAGGAGTCCATGATCCTGATCAACCTCCTGGGCCTGCTGCTGGGCTTCGCGGTGCTGGCGCGGCACTTCGAGCAGTCGGAGGTGCCCGAGCTCCTGCCGAACTATCTCCCGTCCGGCATCGCGGGCGGCTTCATGTTGCTCGGGATGGTGTTCGTCCTTTCCTCGTTTCTCGACAACATCGCGGCGGCCATGATCGGCGGGACGGTCGCCCTGCACGTGTTCAAGGGGAACGTCCACATCGGATACCTGGCCGCCATCGTCGCGGCGAGCAACGCGGGCGGGGCGGGGAGCGTCGTGGGCGACACGACCACGACCATGATGTGGATCGAGGGGGTGAGCGCGCTCGACGTGATCCACGCGTACGTCGCGTCGGTGCCCTGCCTTCTCGTGTTCGGTCCGATCGCCGCGTGGCAGCAGAATCGGCTCCAGCCGATCCAGCGCGATGCCACGCCGGGGGCCCGTGTCCGGAAGGCGCGCCTCGTGGCCGTGGCGCTCATGCTCGTGCTCACGATCGTGACGAACGTCGCGCTGGACTTCCCGGCCGCCGGCCTGTGGGCGGCGATCCTGATCGCAGCCACGTTCACGAAGACCGACTGGAAGGTGGTGCCGGATTCGCTCAAGGGCAGCCTCTTCCTGATCGCGCTCGTGACCTGCGCCTCCATGATGCCCGTGGAGGAGCTGCCACTCGCGTCGTGGCAGTCCAGCTTCGGGCTCGGCGCCGTGTCCTCGGTGTTCGACAACATCCCGCTGACCAAGCTCGCGCTCGACCAGGGCGGCTACGACTGGGGTGTCCTGGCCTTCGCGGTCGGCTTCGGCGGCTCGATGACCTGGTTCGGCTCCTCGGCGGGGGTGGCCCTCACGAACATCTTCCCGAAGGGGAAGAACGTGATCGGCTGGGTTTCGAGCGGATGGCACGTCATCCTCGGGTACACCATCGGCTTCGCGATCCTGCTGCTCCTCCTCGGCTGGCACCCGCACGCCCCGATTCACTGAGGGGCACGGCGGCTCCGGTCTCGGGATCGAGCACGTGGTGATGACGGGTGGCGTCCATCGGTGGGCGCCACCCGTCACGCATTCGGCCGGCAGGGCGCAGCCGGTGGGGCCGTCCGCGTCAGCCCGCGGCCCGGATGAGGTCCAGCGCGTGGATCTCCGCCGGTTCGTGCGCCCGGGCGGGTCCGAGCGCGAGGAGGTCGTGGTCGCCGGCCCAGGTGCGGCGCCGGCCCGAGGTGCGGAGGGCGAGATCGGCGGACGGGTAGAGCCGGAAGCCCCGCCCCGCCAGGATCTCCTTCACCTCCTCGAGGAGCTCCGGCCCGTGGACGGAGATCAGGAGCCCGGCGTCGTCCGCGAGCACGGGGAGCGCGCCGCGGAGCGCGTGGGCTTCCCGGCCCTCGATGTCCATCTTCACGAACGTCGGTGCGGGAACGCCGTACCGACGCATGATCCCCGGGACGGTCTCGGTTTCCACGACCTCGTCGCCGAGCCCGACCTGGTACGCGAGCGTGTCCCCGCGGCCGCCGAACGCGACGCGGCCGGGCCGCTCGTCGATCGCCATGGGCACGATCACGACGTTCGCCGTGTCGTTCCAGCGTACGTGCCGGCGGAGAAACGCCAGGTTGGCCCGGCCCGGCTCCACCGAGACCACCCGTCCCGCGGGCCCCACGAGGCGGGAGGCCGCGAGCGTCATGAAGCCCTTGTGCGCGCCGAGATCCCAGAAGCAGCCGCCCCGGCGGACGAGGGCGGCGAGCGCGCCCAGGCGGTCGCGTCCGAACCGGCCGGAGCCGTATCCCCGTCCCGTGCTGGCGAGGCTCCAGCGGTAGCCGCGGTTCACGCCCGAACGGATGCGCACGGAGAACGGAGCGAGCAGGCGGTAGCCGAGCGTGCGGAGGGCGTAGGGAAGCTGCATGGGGGAGGGTTCGGGGCGAGATTCGTGGCCGCGGGAATATAAGCGCCTCGCTTGGTCCCGCCCCGAAACCCGGCGTAGACTTGTCGGGTCGCGCGGCCACGCCTCGCGGCCCGTCGCCTGCCGCCCGCCTCCACCGACCGCCCGCGCCGTGAGCCCGTCTTCCGAATCGACCCCGCCCGAGCCCGACCGGGACGACCACGCCGGGCCGGGTGCCCCCGAACCCGTCCCCTCCGGGCGAACCGGGTACGTCGCGCTCGTGGGGCGCCCCAACGCGGGCAAGTCCACGTTCCTCAACCGCGCCGTGGGCGAGCACCTCTCGATCGTCACGCCGAAGGCGCAGACGACGTGGCAGCGCGTGACCGGCATCCGCACGACCGGGGGGAGCCAGCTCGTCTTCCTGGACACGCCCGGCCTCCTGGAGCCGCGTGACCTCCTCCAGCGCGCGATGCTCGCGGCGGCGCTCGAGGCGCTGGAGGAGGCGGACGCGGTCCTGGTCCTGATCGACGCGACGCTGCCCCCGGGGCCGGGCGACGACGCCCGTCTCGTGCCCGCGCTCGCAGACCTGCGCGCCCCCGTCCGCGTGGCGCTCAACAAGGTCGACCGCGCGGGCCCGGAGGAGCGGGCCGCCTGGAGGGACTGGGTCGCCGACCGGCTGGACGCGCCCGTGCGGGAGATCTCCGCCCTCGGGGGGGCGGGCGTGGAGGAGCTGCTCGCCGAGATCGAGGCGCTCCTGCCCGAGGGGCCGTTCCTCTTCCCCGAGGACGAGATCGCGACGCAGCCGGTCCGATTCTTCGTCGAGGAGCTCGTGCGCGAGACGATCTTCGAGCAGTATCGTCAGGAGGTCCCCTACTCGGTCGTCTGCAGGGTGGGCGAGTTCCGGGAGGCGGAGGACCCCGTCTACGTCCAGGTCGACGTGCACGTGGAGCGACCGTCCCAGAAGGGGATCCTGATCGGGAACCGGGGCGCGGCGATCCGCGAGCTGGGAACCGAGGCGCGCCGGAAGATCGAGCACTTTCTGGGTAGGCGCGTGTACCTCGACCTCTGGGTGAAGCCGCTCCGGGGCTGGCGGAAGAACCGGGGCGCCCTCGGATCCCTCGGCTATCGCGTTCCGGACACGGACGACTCATGAGGACCACGATCGCTCCCTGCCCACCGAAGCGTGCGCGCGTCCTCGTCCTCCTGGCCGCGGTCCTCGTGCAGGCGTGGTGGCCCGCGCCCGCCTCGGCGCAGGAGGTCAGCACGGGGTCCGAAGGCGCGCTCTTCCTCCTGCTGCCCGTCGGCGCGCGGGCCGTGGCGCTCGGCCGGGTCATGACCACCGTGCAGAGCTCGGAGGCCGCGTTCTGGAACCCGGCGGGGCTCGCCGGAGAGGGGAACAACGAGATCGTGCTCTTCCGGGGCGACCACGTCGCCGGCACGGCGACCGCGGTCTCCGGCGTGTGGGGCGGGCCGGCGTCGGGGACCCTCGCGCTCTCGTACTTCCTGCTGGACGCGGGCGAGCTCGAGCAGCGCGACGAGAACGGCAACTACACGGGCACGATCACGATCCGGAACCACCTGGGCGTGGTCTCGGCGGCGACGGAGCTCACCGAGCGGCTGAACGTCGGACTCAGCCTCAAGGTGGTGCAGTTCCGGCTCTCGTGCCGGGGGATCTGCCCCGACCCGGGGACCTCCGCGACGACCTGGGCGGTGGACGCCGGCGTGCAGGGGCGGCCGCTCGAGCGGCTGCGGGTGGGCGCGATGGTCGCCCATCTCGGGCCGAGCCTGCAGGTGCGGAACGCCGCCCAGGCCGATCCGCTTCCGACGCGCGTGCGTGTCGGGGCTTCCTACGACGTGCTCCAGGCGCTCACGGACCGGAACGAGCTCTCCGGATGGGTCGGGATGGAGGTCCAGGACCGCCTCCGCGATCCGGGATCGCCGGCCGTCTACTTCGGGACGGAGATCCGGGCCGGCGTCGAGGACGCGATCTTCCTGCGGGCCGGGTACGTGGTCGCCGACCTCGACCAGGAGGACGGCACGCGGGTCGGGCTCGGCCTGCGCTACGAGCGCTTCGAGCTCTCCATCGCGAAGTCGCTCGCCGTGTCGACCCTGACGGGGGAGACGGAGCCCGTGCACGTGACCTTCGCGATCGGGCTTTGACGTCCGGCCGCCGCGCGGTCCTGGTGCTCACGGTCCTGGGGCCCGCGCTGCTCGGCGCCGGCCCGTGCGCGGCGGCCGCCCAGGCGCCCGGCGGGAGCGCGGCGCCGCACGCGCCGGTCACCGGCCCCCCGGACGCGCCCCGCTCCGCGTGGAGCCGGGGCTGGCGGCCGGTCGCGCTGTCGGCGGTCGTGCCGGGCACCGGGCAGCTCGCGCTCGACCGCCGCCGGGGGTGGCTCTATCTCGGCGCCGAGGCGGCCGGCTGGATCTGGTACGCCGACCGCCACCGCGCCACCACCTCCTTCCGTGCGGCCTACCGGGATCACGCCTGGGAGCGCGCCCGCACCTGGGACGGGACGCGGGTGGACGGCGATTTCGACTACTACGAGCGCCTCGCGCGGTGGCGCACCTCGGGGGCCTACGACGGCGACCCCGGCGCGACCGGCGTTCAGCCGGAGAGAGACGAGACGACCTACAACGGGTCGATCTGGGCGCGCGCACGCGGGCTCTTCATGGCCCCGGGCGCGCAGGGAGAGCCCGGGGAGCCCGGCTACGAGGACGCCGTCGAGTACTACCGGCGACGCGCGTACGGCGAGGAACTCCTCTGGGACTGGTCCGGCGATCCCGGGGCCCAGGAGGCCTACCGCGGCCTCATCGACGCGACGGACGTCCGCGCGCGCCAGGCCACCGCGGCGCTCGGGGTGATCCTGGCCAACCACCTGCTCTCCGCGATCGACGCGTTCCTGACGGAGCGCGGTCTGTCCGGGCGTGCCGGTCTCGGCCCCGCGCCGGTCGGCCTGCGCGGCGGGCATCCGGCCGCGGAAGGGCGTCCGCCGGGCGGGCGCGCGGGGGCGGCCGCGGACGTCGTGGCCCGCAGCCTGCTCGCGCTGGGGGACGGCCCCGGTCGTCCGGAGCTCGGACACGCTGGCCCGGCCGGAGCCTGGCACCTGATCGTCTCCTGGAGGATCCCATGAGCGAGCGGCAGTGGGAGGAGCGCGTGCTGGCGATCCTCGCGCGGGAGCGGGGCGCGCCCGCCAAGGCGAAGGAGCTGGCCCGCGCCGTCGAAGTGCCGACGCACCAGTACCGCGATTTCCGGCGGCTCCTGCGGAAGCTCGAGCGGCGCGGGACGATCATCCGCACGCGCGGGAACCGGTACCTGCCGACCTCGGCCGTGGACGTCGTGCCGGGAACCCTCTCGCTCACCCGGCGCGGGGACGGGTTCGTGCGCTCGGCGGAGGCCGGGGAGGACGTGTTCGTCCCCGCCGCCTGGCTGGACACCGCGATGGACGGGGACCGGGTCGTCGTCCGCGTGGAGCGGCGGCCGAGGGACCGAAATCCCGAAGGCCGGGTGATCCGGGTGCTCGAGCGCGCGCGGGAGACGCTGGTCGGGACGTTCCATCACGGCCGGCGGCTCGCCTACGTGACCCCGCTCGACGCGCGCGTGAACCGCGACGTGCTCGTCGCCCCGGGGGAGGACGCCGGAGCGGAGGAGGGGGACGTCGTGGTCCTGCGCTTCCTCACCTGGGGGGAGGGCCGGACGGCGCCGACCGGTGCGGTGGAGCAGGTGCTCGGCCCGATCACCGATCCCGGGGTGGACGTGACGGCGGTGGCGGCCGGCTTCGGCATCTCGCTCGACTTCCCGCCCGGGGTCATGGAGGCGGCCGAGGCAGCGGCCCGGCGGCACGCCGCGGAGCCGGGGCCCGGGCGCGTGGACCGCACGGACCTCGTCTGCTTCACGATCGACCCGGCCGACGCGAAGGACCACGACGACGCGCTCTCGGTCTCGCGCGACGAGGAGGGACGGGTCTGGATCGGCGTCCACATCGCCGACGTGTCCCACTTCGTGCGCCCCGGCACGCCCGTGGACGCGGAGGCCTTCGAGCGGGGGACGAGCGTCTACCTGGTCGACCGCACGATCCCCATGCTCCCGCCCGTGCTCTCGAACGGGGTCTGCTCGCTCTCCGCGGGCGAGGAGCGCTTCGCGATGTCCGTCTTCATCCGGCTGACGCCCGACGGCGGCGTCGAGGATCGTCGCTACGAGCGCACGCGCATACGCTGCGGCCACGGGCTCTCCTACGAGGAGGCCCAGGCCGTGCTCGAGGGAACCGGGCGGATCTCGCCCGAGGTGGACGAGGCGCTCCGCGTCCTGGACGACTACGCGCGGGCCGTGCGGGCCCGGCGCTCGGAGCGGGGCGGGCTCGACCTCGATCTGCCGGAGGCGAAGGTCGTGCTCGGCGAGGACGGCGTCCCCATCGACATCAAGATGCGGGAGCGCGTCGAGAGCCACCGGCTCGTGGAGGATTTCATGATCCTCGCGAACGAGGTCGTGGCGAACGACATGGAGGCGCGGGGCGCGCCGGCGCTGTACCGGGTGCACGAGCCTCCCTCCCCGGAGAAGACCGAGGAGCTCGGGGAGCTGCTCCAGCGCTTCGGACACCGGGTGCCGCGCAAGCGGAGGCTGCGTCCCCGCGACGTGCAGAGCCTCCTCGACGCGGTTCGCGGGCGAGACGAGGAGATGCTCGTGTCCACGGCCGTCCTGCGCTCGATGAGCAAGGCCCGGTACGATCCCGAGAATCTCGGGCACTTCGGGCTCGCGTCGGAGGCGTACCTGCACTTCACCTCGCCGATCCGGCGCTACCCCGACCTGGTCGTGCACCGGGCGCTCGCCGAGGCGTTCCTCGGAGGGCCGGCGACGGAGCGGGATCCCGACTGGCTCGAGGTCGCCGCGGAGCGCACGAGCGCGCGCGAGCGGGCGGCGGAGGAGGCGGAGCGGGCGTCGGTCGCGATGAAGAAGGTGGAGTTCATGGAGCGGCACCTGGGCGACCGGTTCACGGGGCGCATCTCTGGAGTCGTCGCGTTCGGCTTCTTCGTCACCCTCGAGGAGTACTTCGTGGAAGGCCTCGTGCACGTGAGCGGCCTCACCGACGACTACTACCACTTCGACGAGCATCGATGGGCGCTCGTCGGAGAGCGCCGGGGCCGGCGCTGGCGCCTCGGGGACCGTCTGGAGGTGCAGGTGTCGCGGGTCGACAAGGAAGCGCGCCACATCGACTTCGTGCCCGTCCGCAAGCTCCCGAGGGCCGATTGACACCGCCCTCCCGGGCAGGGTAAGCTCGTCCCTGCGACGGCCGCCCCCCCGAGGATTCATGGCTTCGGACAAGACCATTCTCCATTTCGTGCCCGGACGGCCCGAGCCGTCGCAGCTCGTGCTCGACTTCGCGCGTTCGCACGATCTCGAGATCCTGCGCATCGTGGACGTGGACGAGCTGCAGGCGGTGCTCAACCGCACCTATCCCGCGTGCGTGATCCTTGGAGGCGAGCGGGGCGGCCACGCCTCCATGGCGGACATCGCGCGGATGATCAAGGAGGACCCGTTCACCGGCATCGTTCCGGTGATCTGCCTCCTCGGGTCCGACGCCGAGGAGCGGTCCTCGGACCTGCTCGAGGCCGGGGTCGACGAGGTGGTGCGCGAGGAACTGCCGGCCCGCGAGAAGCGCCTCCGGCTCGAGCAGGTGCTCCGCCGCGCGGACCGGGACGTCTCGGTCCACCCCACGACGCGGCTGCCGGGCACGAACCACATCGCGCGCGACATGCAGGCGCGGCTCGAGGCGGGTCAGAAGTTCGCGGTCTGCTATGCGGACCTCGACCACTTCAAGGAGTTCAACGACCGGTACGGCTACGCGAGCGGCGACCGGGTCATCCGGCTCCTCTCGAAGATGCTCCGCGACTGCGTCCGCGGCCTCGCGCCGGGGGGCTTCGTCGGGCACATCGGGGGGGACGACTTCATCTTCAACCTCCCCGTGCAGCACCTGGAGCGGACGTGCGACGAGGTCATCCGCGTCTTCGACGAGCTGATCCCCTACCAGTACACGGAGGACGACCGGCGTGCCGGGTACTTCCTCGGAAAGGACCGCCGCGGGAACATCCACCGGATTCCCCTGATGGCGCTTTCCATCGGGGTGGTGACGAACCAGTTTCAGGACTTCGAGCACACGGGACAGATCAGCGAGCTCGCCGCCGAGATGAAGGCCTACGCGAAATCGCTGCCCGGCTCGAAGTACGTCGTCGACCGCCGACACCAGTCTCCAGCCCTGCGGACGGCATCGGCCGAGGACCCCGGGGCCCTGAGCGGCCCGGACCTGCGCGACCGGGTCGGACCGCTGACGCCATAGCGACCTGCTGAGGAGCGCGCGCGCACCATGGTCATCACGATCGCCTGCCCGTCCTGCCATTCCAGCTTCCCGGCCGATCCCGCCAAGATCCCGGAGGGCGGGGTCAAGGTCCGGTGCAGCACGTGCGCGCACGTCTTCCGCGTGGAGCGGCCCGCGCCGGAGGCGCCGGCCCCGGCGGAGGATATCGGCGCGCCGGACGTCGGTGCCACGCACGCGGCCGAGCCGCCGTCGATGGGGAGCGTGGAGGAGCCGGCCGGGCCGGAGTCCGGGGAAGCGGGCGGATGGACGGACGAGCCGGCACCGGCCGGCGCGGACGAGACGGTCTGGTCCGATGACGCCTCGGCGGACGAGGGCCGCTGGACGGAGCCCGCGGCCGCCGCCCAGGCGTGGCCCGAGCCCTCCGCCACCGACGAGGCATGGGGCGAGTCCCCCGCGAGCGACGAGCCGCAGGAGGCGGAGCCCGAGACGGGCGAGGCCGCGTGGCCCGACCCCGCGGGGGCCGAGCAGGAGTGGGCGGAGCCCGCGGCAGCCGACGACGCATGGGCGGAGCCCGCGGCCTCCGAGGACACCTGGGCGGAGTCTCCCGCGACGGACGGAGACTGGCCGGAGGCCGGCGCGGGCGACGAGCAGCCGATGGAGTTCGGTGGGGCGGAGGCCGTCCCGGAGCCGGAGTCCTTCGAGGCGGAGGCGGAGGCGGAGGCGGACGCCGGGCCGGTGTCGTGGGGCGGGGAAGCCGAGACGGCCGCGTCCGGGAACGGGGACGTCGCGCGCGACGCGGACGGCGGGCAGGCGCCGATCAAGGGCTTCACGCTCGGCCGGCGCGACCCCTCCGACAAGGCGCGGCGGCTCGCGCGCGTGCTCGTCTCGGACATGATCATGTACAACGCGGAGCGCCACCAGGTCGCGCTCGAGCAGGGCACCCTGGCCGAGGACTTCGAGGAGGAGATCGACAAGTCCTGGAAGGAGTTCGTCGACCAGGTGGGCCCCGAGATGGCCGACGGGGAGGGCCGCGGCTACTGGACCCAGGCGCTGAACGAGATCCTGGCGAAGGGACGCCCGCTCTTCTGATCCGACGGTGCGCCGGCGGCCGCAGGCCGCCCGGGCTCCGCCGACGGTCCTCCACCCGCCCGCGCCGTTGATCGCGGGCGGTCCGCTCGGGTATATTCTCGCGCCTCCGGGCGCCCGCCTCGGCCGAGCATCCCGCCTCTTTCGACCGGTCCCCAGCATGAACAAAGAGCAGCTCTCCCGCCTGGCCGACGCGCGCCGCAAGGTCCAGGAGCTCAGGGGGTATCTTTGACCTCGACACCCGTGAATCGCGGCTGACCGAGCTCGAGGAGCGCATGGCGAACCCGGGCTTCTGGGACGATCCGGAAGGTGCCCGGGAGGTGATCGCCGAGTCGAACCGCATCAAGGCCTGGCTGGAGCCCTGGCAGGACCTGTCGCGGAGCATCAAGGACCTCGACGCCGTGTCGGAGCTCCTCGCCGAGGAGTCCGACGAGGACCTCGAGGCCGAGCTCGTGCGCGGGCTGGACGAGGTGGAGCGCGGCGTGGACGCGCTCGAGGTCCGCGCGATGCTCCAGGGCGAGGACGATCACCGCGACGCGATCGTCACGATCCACCCGGGCGCGGGCGGGCTCGAGTCGCAGGACTGGGCCGAGATGCTCATGCGCATGTACACGCGCTGGGCCGAGCGCCACGGCTACGAGGTGGAGGTCCTCGACCTCCAGGCGGCCGAGGAGGCCGGGATCAAGAGCGCCACGCTCGAGATCCGGGGGGACAGCG
>CAZOYA010000111.1:0-11780 GCA_964583815.1 uncultured Gemmatimonadaceae bacterium
TGAAGGCGGCGACGCCGCCCTTGCGCTGCGCGTTCGCGATGACCTGCAGACAGATCGTGGTCTTTCCGGAGGATTCCGGACCGTAGATCTCGCTGATGCGGCCGCGGGGGATGCCCCCGATGCCGATCGCGGCGTCCAGGTTCAGCGCGCCCGTGGAGATGGCCTCGATGGGGGCGGGACCTCCGTCCGAGCCCATGCGCATGATCGCGCCCTTGCCGTACGAGCGCTCGATCTGCGTGAGCGCCGTGTCGAGGGCCTTCCTCCGCTGCTCCTGGTCCTTCTCGGTCATCTGCGCCGTCGCCATGTCCCCTCCGGTCGCCGACTCCGGGTGTCGGAGTCCCTGCACGTGAAGGTAGGGCGCCCGAACAGAAAGCGAAAGTGCCCCACCGTGTGCCGATCGTGAGACGCAACCTACCGTGCGGAACCGGTCGGAGGAATGGGAATCCGGGCGCTTCCACCCTTGCGAGCGCACCTCGCGGCCTTACTCTTGGTCGCGAGCACACCACCGCGCCCCGGCGCGTGACCGCGAGCCCCCCGTAGCGGAAGCCGGTGCGTGCCGTGGCCGCCCTCCACGGCCTTCCACGCGACCATGAACAAGCTCAACACCGTGCGTACGCGCCTCCGCTTCGACAGCCTCGAGCAGGTGACCACGCCCGACGGCTCCGGGCGGGTCGCGGTCCGCCTCGAGTGGCAGGGGGACATGTACGAGGGGGAAGCGCCGTGTCTGCAGACGCAGCAGGGGATCCTCCGGGCGGCCGCCCAGTCGACGGTCGTCGCGACGCTCGCGTCCACGAACTCGGACCAGACCCGCATCCATCTCGAGGTCGTGGGCGTGAAGGCGGTGCGGGCCTTCGACGGATGGGTCGTCGTGACCCGCATCAACGGGCACGCCGGAGGGGAGACCTACCGGCTCCTCGGGGCAGCCCCCTGCGAGCGGGAGGAGGACCTCCCGGCCGCCGCGGTGAAGGCGGTGCTCAACGCCAGCAACCGGATCCTCGAGCAGAGGGTCGCGCGGTAGAGCCCGGCGGAGCCCGGGGCGCGCCGGCGTGAGCCCCCCGGATCGGCACCCTCCCGGCCACCCGGGACGGCCCCGCGGCATCGTCGGGCGGGTCCTGGCCCGGACCCGCAAGCCGGCCGGCACGCCCCCCGGCACGCTCGTGCACACCGGGGCGCGCCGCACGGAGCGCGTGCGCCTGCACGCGTTCTCGTACGGACCGGAGACCTGCGAGGAGCGTCCCCTCGAGCGGATCGAGGACGCGCTCCCGCCGCGCGACGGGGCGCGCGTGACCTGGATCAACGTGGACGGCCTCCACGAGCCCTCCCTGCTCGAGCCGCTCGCCGACGCGCTGGGCATCCACCGGCTGGTGCTCGAGGACGTGCTCAACCCGCACCAGCGGCCGAAGCTCGAGTCGTACGGCACGCACCTCTTCCTCGTCCTGCGGATGCTGTCGGTGGATCCCGACTCCGGGGCGGTGGCTTCCGAGCAGCTGAGCCTGATCGTCGGGGACGGCTACGTGCTCTCCTTCCAGGAGCTCCCCGGCGACGTCTTCGAGCCGGTCCGCGAGCGGCTCCGGGGCGGCCGGGGCCGGATCCGGGATCGGGGCGCCGACTACCTGGCCTACGCCCTCGTCGACGCGGTGGTCGACGCCTACTTCGGCGTGCTCGAGGCGCTCGGGGGCGAGATCGACCGGCTCGAGGACCGGACGCTCGAGGGGGAGGGCCCCTCCCCCGTCCAGGAGGTGCACGCGCTCCGGCGCGAGATGCTCCTGGTCCGGCGGGCCGTGTGGCCGCTCCGGGACGCGCTCGGCGGCCTCCTGCGGGAGGACGACGGTCTGGTGGCCGAGGAGACGAGGCTCTTCTTCCGGGACGTCCACGACCACGCGGTGCAGGTCATCGACACGGTGGAGGCGCTCCGGGAGGTGCTCTCGGGCGCGCTCGACGTGCATCTTTCGATGCTCAGCCACCGCATGAACGAGATCATGAAGGTCCTCACGATCATCGCGACGATCTTCATCCCGCTGTCCTTCTTCACCGGATGGTACGGGATGAACTTCGATCACATGCCGGAGCTCGCGATCCCCTGGGCCTACCCGGCCCTCCTGTCGTTCATGGCGGTCCTCGCCGGGGGCATGCTCTACTACTTCCGCCGGAAGGGATGGCTGTGAACCCGGACACCGTCGTCGCGTCGTTCCTCTCGCTGCTCGACCTCGAGTCGATCGAGCGGAACATCTACCGGGGCCGGAACCGGGACATCGGCACGGGACGGATCTTCGGGGGCCAGGTGCTCGCCCAGTCGCTCGTGGCCGCGCGGCGCACGGTGGAGGACGAGCGGGCGGCGCACTCGATGCACGCCTACTTCATCCTGCAGGGCGACCTCGACGTGCCGGTGGTCTACTTCGTGGACCGGCTGCGGGACGGGCGGAGCTACTGCACGCGGCGGGTCACCGCGATCCAGAAAGGCGAGGCGATCTTCAACATGTCCAGCTCCTTCCACCGCCACGAGACGGGGCCGGACCACCAGATGTCGATGCGCACGGCCCCCGGGCCGGAGGGCCTCCGCACCGAGCTGGACGTGATCCGCGAGCGCGCCGAGGAGATCCCCCTGCCCGTGCGGGCCGCCACGATCCGGGACCGGGTGCTGGACATCCGGCCCGTGGAGCTGGACGACCCCTTCCACCCCGACCCGGCGAAGCCCCTGCAGCGCTACTGGATGCGGACCGTGGCGCCGCTCCCCGACGACCCGATGATCCACCAGGCGGTGCTCGCGTACGCCTCCGACTACGGGCTGCTGGGCGCGGCGCTCCGGCCCCACGGCATCACGCACCGCGATCCCGGGGTGATGGTCGCGAGCCTCGACCACGCGATCTGGTTCCACCGGCCCGTGCGCGCCGACGAGTGGCTGCTCTACGTCGTGGAGAGCCCCTGGTCCGGGGCGGGCCGCGGGTTCTCGCGGGGCACCTTCTTCACGCGGGACGGGCTGCTCGTGGCGTCGGTCGCGCAGGAAGGGGTGGTCCGGATCCGGCGGCGCTGACCCGCGCCGCTCCCCTGCGCGCGACGGACGCGCGCCCCCCGCCTCGTCCGCTAGAGCGTGATCACGAGCGCGATCGTGACCACCCGGTCGAGCTCGCGGCCCACGACCGGCACCGTCGCCCCGAGGGGCGTGCCCGTGGTGGACTCGAGCGGCGCGTTGATGAGCGCGGGCTGGTTGTCCCAGAGGAGCTGGAGCGACGTCTTGAGCGCGAGATCCTCGGAGATCGCGACGGACAGCGACGTGAGGATGTCCGCCCGCAGATCCTCGAGCTCCTCGAGGTTGTCGTCCAGGACGACGTCCATCCGGAGCTGGGCGTTGCTCGAGACCGCCCGGCGCGCTTCGATCGAGGCGCGCAGACCCCCGAAGCCCTCGTCCGCGTTCGGCGCGGGCGCCACGTCCTTCTGGATCGTGTAGGTGAAGCCCAGATCCGCCTTGAACCGTGCCTGCGGCCCGTCCGTGAAGGTGCGGCCGACGCCCGCGACGGTGCTCATGCGGTGGCGGATGCCGCTGAAGGTGTTGCGCTCCCAGCCGAGCCCGCCGAACGCGAAAGCCGGCCCGAACGAGCGATCGTACCGGGTCCTGGCGAAGTAGCTCTCGGCCGTGGTCTCCGAGCGCA
Source organism: uncultured Gemmatimonadaceae bacterium (assembly GCA_964583815.1). Lineage (GTDB taxonomy): Bacteria > Gemmatimonadota > Gemmatimonadetes > Longimicrobiales > Gaopeijiaceae > JAWLHJ01. The sequence continues at coordinate 3,648 of CAZOYA010000111.1, forward strand.
CCGTCTCGACGAGCTCGAAGTCCTCGGGCGTCCCGACCGCCCGCCGCGAGCGCACGTCCGCGGACGCGTAGACCCCGCCGGCCTCGAACCGCCAGGTGTGCGGGTCGCCCTTCCCCTCGAGCGCGAGCTTCGCGCCGAGCGTGCTCGAGCTGGCGTTGCCGCCCGTCTCCACGTAGCTGAGCTCGGTGGTGTTGGTCCAGTCGAAGCCGATCGGGGGGGCCGCCTCCTGGGCGGACAGGGGGGCGGCGCACGCGAGCGCCGCGGCGAGGGCAAGCGGGGTCGGGGAGCCGCGCGTCGCGCGGAGCCGGGGGAAATCCGGAAGTAGGCGCATGTCTCGGTGGGGTTCGGGGCCGGAGAGCCGGGGCGACGCCCGGCAGATCAGTCCTCCCGTCGGTAGCGGTGCCACACCCCCACCCGGACGGGAACGAACAGCACGTCGAACGGCCGGAGCGCCACCCGGTCCGCGAAGACGGCGACGCCCTGGTAGACGCCGACGCGCACGATCTCCCCGCAGTCGATCGGGAAGCTCTCGGGTGACTTCGTGAAACGGCCGTCCTCGAAAATGATGGCGTCGCCCCGCTCGAACCACCCCGCGCCCGAAGCGTACGTGCCCGCGAAGTCCACGACCGGCCGGAGCGCGTCGATCGGCACCCCGCTCGGCCCCACCAGGGTGTCCCCCGCCTCGGTGATGCGGATCGGTGCGTTCTGTCCGGTGGAGAGGCACACCGTGGCCGGCTCGCCCTCGGGCTCCGGCGGCCCGCCCGCGATCACGACCGTGTCCGGCGGCGGCGGGGGGATGAAGATCGTGTCCGGCTCGACCCGCTCCATGAGGCGAGGGCGGCAGCGCAGCCGCGGCCGGCCCGCGCAGAGCGAGGCGGACAGGACGACCCCGAGCTTCGGCGCCCGGTACTCCGAGGCGTATCCGCCCGTGGGGCGGGAATGGTTGGCGCCCAACCAGTGCACACCCGCGCGGAAGCCCTCCACGTCGACCTGCACCCCCACGTTCAGGTCGAAGCCGTTGTGGTCGGCGAGCAGCTCGAGCGTCGAGCCGGGCCTCAGGAGGAAGTGGGCCGACGTCCCCATGAACCAGCCGTTCGAGCCGCCCCCGTAGAAGGCCGCGTCGGGGCCGTTCCGGAACATCCCCCCGCCCCACCCCAGCGAGAAGGTGAGGTCGTGCTCGGGGATCGGTCCCGCGTCCCACCCGCGCAGGTACGCGGTCGTGACGGCGTAGGGGGTGAAGGTGGTCCCCATGACCTCCTCGCCGCCCTCCCACCGCTCGCGCAGGCGCGCGTCCGGGAAGCCGAGCCGCCCCGGGTCGCGCGCCACGCCGTCGCCGAACTGCGGGCTCGTGAGCCAGCGGGCGCCCACGGCGAGCCCGAGCCCCTGATCGACCGGTTGCAGGAGACGGTAGCGGCCGAAGAGCCCCCACACGTCGCCTCCGGCTTCCCGGCTGCCGAAGGAATGGAGGGTGAGCCCGACCTCCCCGCGGTCGAAGAGCCCCACGCTCACCGCGGCGTCGGCCGAGAAGGAGGACCGACCCTCCTCCACCACGGTCTCGGTCCCCGTCGCGTCCACCGAGACGCGGCGGTCGAGGCTCAGGAACATGCCGGAGTACGTGCCGCGCACCTGGAGGTGGGGAAGCACGGAGGAGACCGGCACGTCGAGCAGCCCGGTGCCGTAGCGGAGCGTGCTGGGCATCGTCGGCTCCTGCGCCCGGAGGGCCGGAGCCCCGAGCGCGAGGGCGGCCGCGGCCGCCAGGACCCGCACGCGAGAGATGGCGGCGAGAGCCCTCACGGACGCTCGTGCAGCCGCTCCTCGACCTGCCGGAGTCGCCGGGAGATCGAGATGACCCAGGCGAGCACCAGGACGATGGCGATCGCGTACGCGATGAAGACGTGCCAGTACGGCCGCAGGCTCGGCGCGCCCTGGGCGCCCGCGGCCTGGGCCGAAGCGGGCACCGCCGCGAGCAGGAGGGCGAGCACGGCGACGAGCGCCTGGATCGGGGTTCGGAGCATCGGGATCAGGTGGCGATGGGAACGGCGTCGCGCTCGCGCGCGGCGAGCTCCGCCCGGAGCCCCTCGAGGGCGTAGCGGAGGAGGAAGAGCCCGAAGAAGAGCACGGTGAAGACGGCGAGGCTGGTCAGGAGCAGCGTGAGCATCTCGCCGGGGAGCGTCGGCCCCTCCGGCTTCACCACGACCGGCTGGGGGTGCAGCGAGCGGAACCACAGCACGCTCAGGTGGATGAACGGGATGTCGAGCGCGCCCACGATCGCGACCACGGCGGCGAAGCGCTTCCCCTTCTCCGGGTTCTCGCTCGAGCTCCGCACCATGAAGTAGCCGAGAAAGATGAACCACATGAGGAGCGTGAGCGTGAGGCGTGGCTCCCAGGTCCAGTACGTGCCCCACGCGATCCGGCCCCACAGCGGGCCGGTCATGAGCATGATCGTGGCGAAGACCATCCCGCCCTCGGCGGCCGCCAGCGCCGCGCGGTCGAGCCGCTCGTCGCGGAGCCAGAGGTACATCCCGCTCGTGAGCGCGCAGAGCCCGAAGGCGAGGAAGCTCGTCCACGCCGCCGGGACGTGCACGTAGAAGATGCGCTGCACGATCCCCTGGACGGCCTCGGTCGGCACCCAGAAGAACGAGAGCCCGTAGACGCCCACCAGCCCGAGCAGCCCGAGGGCCGCGAGCACCGTGCCGGCGCGTCTCATGCCCGTGATCGACATCAGTCCTCCACCACGTGACGGAACAGCACCGCGCCGGCCGCGACGGCGGCGAGCGCGAAGGCCGCGAGGATCCTGAGGTTTCCCGCCACCTCGGCGAGCGGGCGTCCTCCGAGCAGGCGCCCCGTGGCGCCCGCCCCGAAGATCACCATCGGGACGAGGAGAGGAAAGACGAGCACCGGCAGGAGCGTCTCGCCCGAGCGGGTCCCCCCGGTCACGGCGGCGAACAGCGTGCCGAGCGCGACGAAGCCGAGCGCGCCGAGGCCGATCGCGAGCGCCACCGCGCCGGCGCTCTCGCCGAGCTCCAGCCCGAAGAAGAGGGTGAACACGCCGAGCACGAGAAGCGAGACGGCGTACAGGAGCGCGAAGTTCGCGAGCGTCTTGCCGAGGAAGAGCGCGTCCTTGGGCGCCGGCGACATCAGCATCCCCTGGAGCGCGCCGTCCTGCGCTTCCAGGTGGAAAGTACGCCCGACGCCGAGGAGCCCTCCGAACACGATCGTCATCCAGACGAGGCCGGCGGCCACGTCCTGCGGGCGCACGACCGAGGTGTCGATCGAGAAGTGGAAGAGCACGGCGGCGAGCACCGCGAAGGCGCCCATGGAGGCCACCCGCTCGCGGGTGCGGAGCTCGAGGAGCGCGTCCTTCCACACGATCACGCCGATCTGCCGGAGGTACGTCACGCCCGCCCCTCCACCACCGCGTGGTAGCGGTGCTCGAAGTCCCCTGGCTCGACCTCCTCGCGCGCGCCCTCCCACGCGAAGCGCCCCGCCACCTGGATCGCCACCCGCGTCGCGAGCTCGAGCCCCTGGTGCAGGTTGTGGGTGACCATCACGACGGTGCGCCGGCCGTCGCGGAGCCCCGCGAGCACGCCCCGGAGCACCGCGGCGGCGGAGGGGTCGAGGCCCGTGTACGGCTCGTCGAGGAGCACCACGTCCGGGTCGTGCAGGAGCGCGCGCGCGAGCGCGAGCCGCTGGCGCATGCCGTGGGAGAGCTCCCGCACGAGGGTGCGGGCGCGCGCGGCGAGCCCGACCGCCTCGAGGCGCTCCGCCGCCCGAACGGCGACGTCCGGGAGGCCGTAGAGCCCCCCGTAGAAGCGCAGGTTCTCCTCGGCCGTGAGATGCGCGTAGAGGAAGCCCCGGTGGGAGAGGACGCCCACCCGGTGCTGCCATCCCGTGCGGGCATGGTCGACCGGCTCGCCGCGGATGCGCACCTCGCCGGCCGTCGGGCGGATCCCCCCGCCGAGCATGCCGAGGAGGGACGACTTCCCCGCGCCGTTGGGGCCGAAGATGGTCAGGAACTCGCCCTCGCGGAGCGAGAGGTCCACCCCCGCCACCGCGCGCACGGCCCCGTAGTCCCGGACGAGCCCGCGCGCCTCCAGCACCCAGGGCGCGCCGGTGGCCGACGCCGGCGGCGCCGCGGAGGGCATGCTCCCGACGCTCAGCTGGCCACCCGGCCGCCCAGCGCCGCGCCGCACGACGAGCAGAAGCGGCTGCCCTCCTCGTTGGCGTATCCGCACGACGCGCAGAGCAGGCCGCTCCGGATTCCCGCCCGGAGTCGCGCGATCTCCGCCTCGAGATCGTCGCCGGGGGAGCCGGTCGCGGCCGGCGGCGCCCCGCGCTCCGCGCGCGCGGCCTCGTCGGCTTCCAGGGCGGCGAGCGCCTCGGCCGTCAGCTCGGCCTTCATGGCCCGGTAGTCCTCCTCGTCGAGCTTGCCCGCGAGGAAGTCGTACTCGACGTCCCGCAGCGCCAGGAGCGCGACGCGCTTCCGGGCCTCGGTGTCCGTCATCTCGTCGTCCTCGCGCTCGAGCGAGGCGTGCAGGCCCTTCACCACCGGCTGCACCAGGAAGAGCACCACGGCCGCGCCCACGAGCGCCACCCCCAGAACGGTCACCGCCCGGGCTCCGGGGCGCTCAGGCTCCGACCGCGGCGGGCTCGCCCGACACGGCCGCCTCGCTTTCCAGCCGGCGCCGGTCCGCGTTCGGCCAGAGCGCGATGACCGTGCCCGCGACGAGGATGAGGCAGCCGAACCAGATGAACCCGACGAGCGGCTTCACGAGGGCCTGCAGGTCGATCCCCTGCGCGGCGGAGTCCGCGCCGAGCGCCGCGTTCGTGTCGTCCATCGCGGCGAGGATCAGGTAGAGATCCTCGAGGGGGGAGGAAGCGATCCCCACCTCCGTCATGATCTGGTCGCTCGTCACGTACTGCCGCTTCTCGGTCGTGAGGATGCCGAGCGACCGGCCGTCCTCGCGCACGGAGATCGTGGCGATGGCCTGCCACAGGAGGTTCCGCTCGCCTCGGCCGATCGACACGGAGAGCCCCTCGTAGGTGAGCTCGTACGTGTGGCCGAGCGGAGAGGTGACCTCCATCACGTCGCCCGGCATCATGTGCTGTCGCGAATCGACGTTGTACGCCGCGCCGGCGAAGCCCATGAACATGACCACGATGCCGACGTGGACGATGTAGCCGCCCCAACGCCGGCGGTTCCGGGTCACGAGATGGAAGAACGCCTTCGCGAGCCCCTCGCCCTCGATGCGCGCGCGGGCGCGGGTGCCCTTCCAGAACTCCACGGCGATGATCGTCAGCACGAAGACGCTCACCGCCCAGGTCGTGAGCGCGAGCGGGTGCCGCGCGCCCGAGAACCACAGGAGGACGGCGGCGGCGAGCCCGACGATCACGGGCATGGAGAAGTTGCGCTGCAGGTTCTTCTTCGTGGCCCGCCGCCAGGCGATCACGGGTCCGATCCCGATCAGCGCGAGCAGCACGATGCCGATCGGCACGTTCACCCGGTTGAAGAAGGGGGGCCCCACGCTGATCTCCTGCCCCGTCACGCCCTCCGTGATGAGCGGGAAGAGCGTGCCCCACATCACGGCGAAGGCCGCGCCGACCAGGATCAGGTTGTTGAAGAGGAAGGCGCTCTCGCGCGAGAGGAACGACTCGATCTGGTTCTCGCTCTGGAGCTGCGGCAGCCGGTACAGGATGAGGACCACGCACGCCGCGAGCATCGTCCCCATGAAGGCCAGGAAGATGTAGGCGATCGTGAGGTTCTGCGCGAAGGTGTGCACGGACTCGATGAGCCCGGCCCGCGTGAGGAAGGTCGCGAAGATCGTGAGCAGGAAGGTCACGAGCACGAGCGACATGTTCCAGACCTTCAACATGCCGCGCTTCTCCTGGATCTGGATCGAGTGCAGGAACGCGGTCGCCGTGAGCCACGGGAGCAGCGAGGCATTTTCGACCGGGTCCCAGAACCAGTAGCCGCCCCACCCGAGCTCCTCGTAGGCCCAGCGCATCCCGAACACGATGCCGACCGAGAGGAAGAGCCAGCTCGTGAGGATCCAGCGGCGCGTGAGCACGATCCAGCGCGCGTCGAGCCGTCCGTTCAGGAGGGCCGCGACTGCGAAGGCGAAGGGGATCGAGAAGGCGGTGAAGCCGAGGTACAGCGTCGGCGGGTGGATCGTCATCCAGTAGTTCTGGAGCTGCGGGTTCAGCCCCTGGCCGTTCGCGGGCACGAAGTCGAGCCGCTCGAACGGGTTCACCTTGGCGAAGAGGAGGACGATCACGAAGAACGAGAGCACCGTCTGCAGCACGCCGACGACGTACGGCATGAACTCCCGGTTCCTGCGACGATTCCGGAAGACCGCGATGCAGGAGAAGAAGCCCAGCAGCAGCGCCCAGAACAGGAGGGAGCCGCGCTGGCCGGCCCAGAGGCCGGTGATCTTGTAGAAGAGCTCCATCTCGCGGTTCGAGTAGCTGGCGACGTACCAGTACTCGAAGTGGTCGCCCACGAAGGCCGCGATGACCCCGAGGGAGGCGACCAGGTGCAGCAGGAAGACCGCGTAGACGCTGCGCTCGGCGCTGAGGACGAGGTCACCGCGCTGCGTCCGGCCTCCGGCGTAGCCCAGGAACGCGCCCCAGAGGGCGACGGGGAGGGAGATCCAGAGCGCGAACTCCCCCAGGACGGTCACGTCCGGAGATCCTCCGGAGCGGCCTCGTACCGGCTCCCGCACTTCGTCAGGAGCGTGGTCGCCTGGAACACGCCGGCTTCGTCGAGGCGGCCTTCCACGACGACCTCCACCTGGTCGGTGAAGGTGTCGGGGAGCGCGTCACGCCACTCGACCGGGAAGGTCACGTCCGGGTTCTCGAGGTCCTGGACGACGAAGCGATGGAGCAGCTCGCCCTCGACCCGCTCGTAGGTGCCGGGAACCACCTTGCCGCTCATCTTCACGCCGAGCTCGCGGAAGCTCGGATCCGCCTCGATCCGCTCCATGAGCTCCGTCGGGGTGAGGTAGTACACCATGGTCGTGCTGACGCCGGTCCACACCAGATAGCTGATGACGGCGGCGACGCCGACCAGGCCCACCATGAATCGGCCGTGCTTCATCGCTGCTTCCTCCCCCGAGAGGGTCGATCTCGACGCCCTGAATGTAGCGGCGCCGCGGAGCGCCCAACCAGTCCGGAAAATCCCCTACGGAGTGCGTCCCACGGGCGGGTCGGGACGCGTCCCCGGAGCCTGCGTGGCGCGGCCCGGCACCGGGAGCGCACGCGACCGGCATGGCGTGATAACCCGCAGGCGGACGAGCGATCCGCGCTCAGTCGCTCCGGTCCCGCGCCCACCCCACCGCGGCCCGCACCGCCCGCCGCCATTCCGCCATCGCCTCCGCCCGGCGCTCCGGCGCGAGCGCAGGTGGGAAGCGGGCGGGCGCCGCCCGCGCCTCGAGGAACCCGGCGGCGTCCGGCCACACGCCCGTCGCGATCCCGGCCAGCCCGGCCGCGCCGAGCACGGTCGTCTCCGCCATGGCCGGCCGGAGCACGGGACGCCCGAGCACGCCCGCCTGGTACTCCATGAGCCAGTCGTTCGTGGTGGCACCCCCGTCCACGCGCAGCTCCTCCGTCCGCACGCCGGAGTCCGCCTCCATCGCCTCGAGCACCTCGGCGGTGGCGTAGGCCATCGACTCGAGCGCGGCCCGCACGAGATGCGCGCGGGTGGACCCGCGCGAGAGCCCCACGATCGTCCCCCGCGCGTGGGGCTCCCAGTGGGGGGCGCCGAGGCCCACCAGCGCGGGCACGAAGTACACGCCTCCGTTGTCCTCGACGGAGCGCGCGAGCCCCTCCGAGTCGGGTGCCGTCTCGACCACCCCGAGGCCGTCGCGGAGCCACTGGATCGCCGCGCCCGCGATGAAGATCGATCCCTCGAGGGCGTAGGCCGCGCCGCCGTGCTCGTCGCAGCAGATCGTCGTGAGCAGCCCGTGCCGGGAGGCCACCGGCACGGCGCCCGTGTGCTGCAGGAGGAAGGCGCCCGTGCCGTACGTGTTCTTCGCGTCGCCCGCGCGCCAGCAGCCCTGCCCGAAGAGCGCCGCCTGCTGGTCGCCGGCGACCCCCGCGATGGGGGCCTCGACGCCGAAGTGGCGGCCCTCCGCC
>CAZOYA010000112.1:0-11753 GCA_964583815.1 uncultured Gemmatimonadaceae bacterium
CCTCCGCGCCGGGCGTGTCCGGGGCCGCGAGCGCCACGCGGGCTCCCTGGATCGCCGCCCCGTCCGGGCCGTGGACCCGGCCCTGGATCGTGCCGGACTGCGCCGCGAGCGGCGCCCCGACGAGGAGGAGGCCCGCGAGCGCCGCGGCGAGCGGAACGGCGGCCCGCGCCCCGCGCCGCGCCGCCCTCACCCGAACCGCCCCGCGAGCGCCTGCAGCGCGCCCAGCAGGTCCGGCGACTCCTCCAGCACGGGGGCGAGCGGGTCGCGGCCGAGCCGCTCCATCCGCTCCGGGACGGTCGCGATCGTGTGGTCGCGGATCCGGAGGCCCGGCACGACCTCGTCCCAGGCGAGCGGCGTCGAGACCGGCGCCCCGGGGAGCGGACGCACCGTGAAGGGCGCCGCAATCAGCCGTCCCTGACCGTTCTGCACGGTGTCCACGTAGACCTTCCCGCCGCGCCGGGCGGGATTGCGGATGAGCGTGGCGAGCTTCGGCACCTCCGTCACGACCACGCGGCCGAGGAGCTGCGCGAGCGTGCGGGACTGCTCGTGGTCGAGCCGGCCGCCCAGCGGAATCAGCACGTGGATCCCCGAGGAGCCGCTCGTCTTGGCGTAGCACGGCAGGCCGATCTCCTCGCACACGGCCCGGACCCGGAGCGCCACCTCCACCACGTGCTCGAAGGGCGCCTCCTTCGGGTCGAGATCGAGGATGCACCAATCGGGCCGCTCGAGCGCGCGCACGCAGGAGGACCACACGTGGATCGGGATCGTGCCCAGGTTCACCACGTAGAGAAGCGCCTCGAGCCCGTCGGCGACGAAGTAGGAGAGGGTCCGCTCCGAGCCCTCGCTCCACAGCTCGACCGTGCGGATCCACTCGGGCGCGTGCGGCGGCGCGTCCTTCTGGAAGAAGGACTTCCCCTCGATGCCGTCCGGGTAGCGCGTCATCACGAGCGGACGGTCCTCGAGGTACGGCAGCATCCAGGGCGCGATCCGGCGATGGTACTCGAGCAGGTCGCCCTTCGTGTAACCGTCTTCGGGCCAGAAGACCTTGTCGAGGTTGCTGAGGACGAGGCGCTCGCGGGGGGAGGACGGACCGCCGCCGCTGGGCACCCCGGCCGCCGGGGCGGTCTCCTCGGGCGCCCCCGGGGCGCTCGCGCCGCCCGCCGTCGCGCCGTTCCCGGCCGGGGCCGCCTCGATGGGCGCCGCGGCCTCGTCGAGCTCCGCAACCCCCTCGAGCACCGCGGCCTCCTCCGCGTCCTCCACCCGGCAGTCCTCCGGACGCTTGTCGTCCCGCACGCGCACGAAGACGGGATGGCGGAGCAGCCCCTGCTCGGTGATCTCGCGGTAGCGCACCTCGACCACGACGGCCGGATCCACCCAGTGGTGCTGCCGGCCGCGCGGCACCTCCGGGCCCGGGGCGCACGGGCACTCGCCCACCTCCGCGCGGGCGAGCTCCGCCGAGAGCGCGTCCAGGTGGCTCTCGCGGAATCCCGTCCCCACGCTCCCCCGGTACCGGAGCGCGCCCCCCTCCCAGCGCCCGAGGTGCAGCGCCCCGAAACCGGTTCGGGAGCCGCCCGGGTCGGTCCAGCCGACCACCACGAAGTCGTCGCTGCGCTCGGTCCGCACCTTCACCCAGCACCGCGAGCGGCCGCCCCGGTACGGCGCGTCGGCCTCCTTGCCCACGATTCCCTCGAGACCCATCTCCACGACGCCCTCGAAGAGCGCTTCGCCCCGCGTCTCGATGTGGTCCGCGTAGCGGATCGGACCCACGCTCGGCAGGATCTCCCGCAGCACGCGCTTGCGCTCGAGCAGGGGGAGCGGGCGGAGGTCGAACCCCTCGATCGCGAGGAGATCGAAGGCGTAGAGCATCGCGGGGAGCGCGCTCGAGGCCTTCAGCGCCTGGAGCGGATCCAGGATGCGCCCGCGCCGCTGGAGGCGGCCGAACGAGGGACGCCCGTGGGCGTCGTGCACCACGACCTCCCCGTCCAGCACGAGACCCTCGTAGGGGAGGCCCCGTACGGCCCGCACGACCTCCGGGAAGGTCGGCGTGAGGTCGAGCCCGGTGCGCGAGCGGAGCCGCGCCTCGCCGCCCTGCCGCTCCGCGAGGAGGCGGTAGCCGTCGTACTTCAGCTCGAAGATCCAGCCCTCGCGCGTGAAGGGCCGGTCCGCGTTCGTGGCGAGCATGAGCTTCACATCCGCCGCCGCCACGTCCCGCTCCCGCGCGCCGATCTCCCGCAGCCGCTCGCGGAGCGCCGCCGCCCGCTCGTCGAGCGCCGGGAACTCCTCGACCGTGAGCCCCGAGTAGATCGAGTCGTCGGGATAGTCCTCCGTGGAGCCCTCCGGGTCCTCCCAGGAGTCCCGCTCCTTGATGAAGAGCCACGACTTCTCGTCCTGCTTCGTCTTCACGAGCGTCCAGCGGCCGCGGAGCTTGAAGCCGTGCAGGTCGAAGAGGAGCTTGCCCTTCTCGAGCCCCTCGTGCGGATCCTCGACGGGCGTCCAGCGCCCCCGGTCCCACACGATCATCGCGCCCGCACCGTATTCGCCGCGAGGGATCACGCCCTCGAACTCCGCGTACTCGAGCGGGTGGTCCTCCGTGCGCACCGCGAGACGCTTGTCGGCCTGGGCGGGCGAGGGGCCCTTCGGAACGGCCCACGAGAGCAGGACGCCGTCGAGCTCGAGGCGGAGGTCCCAGTGGACCCGTCGGGCGGCGTGCTTCTGCACCACGAACACGCTCCCGCCGGTGAGCACGCGTCCTCCGAAGGGCTCCGGCGTGCGCGAGGCGCGGCGCTTCGCCCGGTAGGTGGCGAGGCGCGCGTCGCGGTCGGTCGGATCGGGTGGGGCGCTCATGCGGGGAAGATACGTCGGGGCTTCGGCGGGCGAGTCGACGGGCGGGCGGGGCGAGAAACTCGTTGCGTCCGCTTCCCGCGGCTTCCTATGTTCCCCGCACCATGGCCGCGCGCGCAATCGGAACCTCGACCATCGCCTTCGGGCTCGTCTCGCTTCCCGTCAAGATCTACTCGACGGCCGAGACCTCCTCGAAGATCTCCTTCAACATGGTGTGGAAGGAGCGGGGCGTCCGCGTGCGCCAGCAGTACATCGATCCCGCGGACGGCGCCGTCGTGCCCCGCGAGGAGATCGTGAAGGGCTACGAGTTCGCCAAGGACCAGTACGTGCTCTTCACGAAGGAGGAGCTCGAGATCGTCGAGGCGCCGAAGTCCGACGAGATCGAGATCGTGAGCTTCGTGCCTGCGGACACGGTGGACCGGCTCTTCCTCCACAAGGCCTACTTCCTCGGTCCCGACAAGGGCGGGGCGCGCGCCTACCGTCTGCTCTCCGCCGCGCTCGAGCGGACGGGCCGGGTGGCGGTCGCGAAGCAGGCGACGCGCGGGCGACAGTACGTGGTCCTCGTCCGGCCGTACGAGGGCGGGCTCCTGCTCGAGCAGCTCTACTACGAGCACGAGATCCGGAGCTTCTCGGAGGTGCCCCTCGAGGACGGCGCGGTGAACGACGCCGAGCTCGAGCTCGCGGTCCGGCTCATCGACCAGGCGAGCGCCGAGGCGTTCGATCCCTCGCAGTTCCGCGACGAGGTGCGGGAGCGCACGCTCGAGCTCATCGAGCAGAAGGTGGCGGGCCAGGAGATCACGGCGGCTCCGGCCGAGGAGCCGAAGGCGCAGATCATCGATCTCATGGCCGCGCTCAAGGCGTCCCTCGACGACGGCGCCGAGCGCAAGCCGGCGGCGCGCGCCGGGAAGGCCGCTGCCGAGGACGCGCCCGCCGCCCGGAAGAAGTCGACGCGCAAGAAGGCCGCGTCCGGCTGACCCCTCCGCCCCCGACGAGGTCGTGAAGGGCTATTCGACCCGCGAGGTGGCCGAGGTGCTGGGGCTGCCCCGCTCGCGCATCCTGGCCTGGGCGCGCCGGGGGCTCCTCGCACCCCGGCGGGGGCCCGGCGGCGCGTACGTGTTCTCGTTCCAGGACATCGTCCTGCTCCGCACCGCCCGCGAGCTCGTCGCGGCGCACGTCCCCGCGCGCCGGGTGCAGGCCGCGCTCGCGTCGCTGCGGGCGCAGCTGCCGGCCGGCCGCCCGCTCAGCGCGGTGCACGTGTCGGCGGTCGGCGACCGGATCCTGGTGCGGGACGAGGCGGCGGTCTGGGAGGCGGACACGGGGCAGCTCACGCTCGACTTCGCGGTGTCCGAGGTGGCGGAGCGCGTCGCGCCGATCGCGCGGCGCTCGCTCGACCGGGAGGAGGCCGCCGGGACGCTGAGCGCGGACGAGTGGTACGACCTCGCGCTCGACCTGGAGGCGGTCTCGCTCGACCAGGCGGCGGAGGCCTACCGGCAGGCGCTCGCGCTCGACCCCGATCACGCCGACGCGCACCTCAACCTCGGCCGGCTCCTGCACGAGCGGCGCCGGCTGGACGAGGCGGAGCGGCACTACCGGGCGGCCGCCGAGGCGGACCCGGGGAGCGGGCGGCCCCTGTACAACCTGGGCGTGCTGCTCGAGGACCGGGGGCGGGCGCGCGCGGCGGTCCGCGCCTACGAGGAGGCCCTCGCGCGGGACCGGTTCCTCGCGACCGCGCACTTCAACCTGTCGCGTCTGCTGGAGGCCGAGGGACGCAAGCAGGAGGCGCTCGGCCACCTGGTGGCCTACAAGAAGCTGCTCGAGACGGGCGGATGAGGGGCGGCGCGGGGCCGCCCGGGAGGGCAGGTCGGCGGCGGGAGGGCGCGGGCGGCCGCCGTCCCATCCGGACGGGGCGGCCGCCCGGCGCCCCGACGGGACCCGGTCGGCCGCCCCGCTCGGGTCGTCAGGCCAGGGGGTTGCCCGGCTGGTTCCGGATCGCGTCCGAAACCTGGTCCCCCATCGAGCTCCGCCGGTCCCGCGATGCCCCGTCGGTGCGCTTGTCACCCTGGAGCACGCCGTCGAGCTGGCCCGCCATGGGCCCCGGCAGGCGCTCCTTCAGGAAGCCGACGACCGTCTCGGCCGCACGCCGCGCCTGTTCCTCGTCGATGCCGGCCCGCTCCTGGATCATGCGGATCATCTGCTGCATGGTCTCCTCCTCGCCGGTCAGGCGAATGGGATTCGAAGGGCCACCCGAGGGTGCAAGGCACGTGCCCTCGGGGAGGGTCGCGGAAATCGCCGGCGGCTCCCGATCCTGCGGCCGGGTCCCTGCTCGGCGCGGCCGGCCTGTCGCGACCGTTCGCCACCCGGAGCCGACATGCGCGCGGAGCCCGGCAGGCGTGAGGGGCGGAGCCGCCCCCCGCTCCCGGCGGGCGAACGGGAGCCGACCTAGCGCGCGGTCCCCATGAGCCGCCGGACCCACGGGCTCGCGATCAGCCCGAGCACGCCGACGCTCCCGATGATCAGCGCGACCGTCCGGAAGAGCTCGTGCGCCTCGAGCGTCTCGAGCCGCCCCGCGACCAGCCCGGCGAAGAGGTTGCCGAGCGCGCTCGCGACGAACCAGATGCCCATCATCTGACCCACCCGGCGCGCCGGCGACAGCTTCGTGATCGCCGAGAGCCCCACGGGCGAGATCGCGAGCTCCCCGACCGTGTGGAAGAAGTAGGTGACGATCAGCCATGCGGGCGAGACCGGGCTCTCCGGGGTGGCCTGCGCGGCCCCCCAGGCGAGCACGAAGAAGCCGGCTGCGAGGGTGATGAGCCCGAGGCCCGCCTTCGCGGGGATCGAGGGATCCGCGCCGCGCCGCTCGAGCCGCACCCAGAGCGAGCCGATCACCGGCGCGACCAGGATGATGAAGACCGGGTTGATCGACTGCAGCGTGGACGCGGGGATCTCCCGGCCGAAGACCGTCCGGTCGGTCAGGTCGCGCGCGAAGAGGTTGAGCGAGGTCCCCGCCTGCTCGAAGCCCGACCAGAAGACCGCCACCAGCAGGAAGAGCCAGAAGATCACGCCCATGCGGCGATTCTCCTCCGGCGTGTGGCCGCCCAGCGTCCACAGGTACACGAAGTAGAGCACCACGATCACGAGCACGCCGTAGCCGAGCGCGGTCACGACCTCCATGATCGAGAACGGGAGCGCGCCGCTCCATACGAGCCAGCCGAACGCCGAGGCCGCGGCGAAGGTGGCGAGGAGTCCCCCGAAGAACCGGCGGGAGCGACGAGCGAGCAGCTCCGGCGGATCCTCCGTGCGGAGCGTGCCGGCCTCGCCGAGGTACCGGTGGCCCGCCCGGTACTGCCAGAGCCCGAGGAGCATGCCGACGCCCGCCGCGGCGAACCCGAAGTGCCAGCGCTGGCCCTCCCCGAGCGTGCCGGTCACGATCGGCCCGAGGAAGGCGCCGAGGTTGATCCCCATGTAGAAGATCGAGAAGCCCGCGTCCCGACGGGCCCCACCCTCCGGGTAGAGCTCCCCGACCATCGCGCTCACGTTCGGCTTGAGCAGGCCGGTCCCGCAGACGACGAAGAAGAGGCCGAGGAAGAAGAAGGACGTGCCGGGCACCGCCATCGTGAAATGTCCGGCCGCGATCACCCAGCCCCCGACCCAGACCGCCTTCCGCTGCCCCCACAGGTTGTCCGCGATCCAGCCTCCGGGGAGCGCCATCACGTAGACGAGGCTCGTGTAGAGCCCGTAGAGCGCCCCCGCGGTGGCGACGTCGAACCCGAGCCCGGGGTTCGCCCCGAACGTCGCCGTGGTCATGAAGAGCGTGAGGAGCGCGCGCATTCCGTAGTAGGAGAAGCGCTCCCACATCTCCGTGAAGAAGAGCGTGGCGAGGCCGCGGGGGTGGCCGAAGAAGGTGGGGCCGCCCGGGGCCGCGACCGCCGCTCCGTCGGGGACGCGCGTCGTGCTCAGGGAGATGCCTCCGTCGGAAGGGACGTCCGGGCGGATCGCCGCGGGCCGCGCCGGAGGGCGCCCGTGGCCCGGCGGGCAACGTAGGCTCCGCTCCGGCCCGACACCAGCAGGGCCGGCGACGCCGGCACGAAGGGGACCGGCGCCGCTGGACACCGCCCGCGGCGCCCCCATGTTTCGGGAAATCGCCGCCGCCCCCCCGGGAGATGCCGTGGAGCGCCTGGAGAACATCGTCGAGATCCTGCTCGCCACGCCGATCGTCCTGATCCCGCTCCTGATCGTGGTGGCGATGCTCGTCTTCGCGATCCTCAAGCGGCTGCTCAAGGTCGCGGCCGTGCTCGCGATCGCGGCGGCCCTCTACCTGCTGCTCGTGGAGTACTTCGGCGGGGGGATCTGACGGGGCGGGCGGCCCGCGCCGGGCCGGCCGCCCGCGCTCCGCTCAGAACGACAGGCGCCGGGTGATGTTGAACCCGATCCGCAGCTCGTCCGCCTCGAACGGCGCCTCGCTCCCGCCGAGCACCTGGCTGGGGTTCATGCGCACCTGGTTCGTGACGAGGAGCTTGAAGAAGTGGCCGCGCGTCCGGAGCTGCACGCCGAAGGTGCCGGTGTCGTACTCCTGGTCGGGGCGCTCCTCGCTCACGATCCACTCCCCGAGCAGGCTCACGGCGTCCGTGAGCGAGACCTGCCCGTGGACGCCGAGCACGAAGGCGTCGTCGGATTCCGGGTCGCGGATCCGCGGATTGTGGAGCCACGTGGGCACCACCCCGAGCGCCACCGGCTCTCCGAGCCGCGCCTCGATGGGCACCTGGACGTAGGCCTGGAGCTCGTTGTCCTCCGCGCCGACGAGCGCGGGCGACATGTTCCAGGCCACGCCTCCCGCGATCCCCAGGTGGAAGGGGAGCGCCGCGTCGTCGGCCTGGATCAGCCCGGCCTTCGCGGTCAGCTCGAGGTAGTCGTCCAGGATGCTCCGCTGGATGCCGAGCATCACGCGGTCCGTCGCGGCGTAGGCGAGCCCCAGCCGGTTGATCACCGGGCCGTCGAGGCCCCAGAGCGCGTCCCCGCCGTCGGAGACCGGCGGGAAGAACCGGTGCGAGATCTCGAACAGGAGGTCGCCGGCCGGGAGGGTCGTCGTCGTCTGCAGGTTCACGGCCTGCTGCGAGTCGAAGATCTGCGCCGCCGCCCCGGTGGGCGCGCCGAGGGCCGCCGCCGCGAGGGCGGCCGCGCCGATGCGATGTGGTCTCATGGTGCGCCTCCGTGGCCCGTCCCCCCAGGCACCTCCGGCCGCGCCGGGCCCCACGCGGGAGGTGGCCGCGGCCCCGGCCGCCGGCGTTCGCATGCATAGAACTCGATCGATCGGGGGCGCAAGCACGCTCTGGTCCGCGAGCCGCGTCCCGGTCGTCGGGACGGCCCCGCCCCCTCAGCCCTCCGAGGGGAGAAGCCGGTAGCACCACGCCTCGCCCTCGAGCACGACCGTCCCGTCCGCGCGCTCGACCTGGACGGCCAGCGCGCAGACGGGCTTGGACTCGTGAACGTGCGTGACCCTCGCCGTGGCCGTCACGGTGTCGCCGATGTAGACGGGCGCCGTGAACTTCCAGCTCTGGCTCAGGAACACCGTGCCCGGTCCCGGCATGTCCTCCGCGACGAGCGCGTGGAGGAGCCCGGTCGTGATCCCGCCCTGGGCCGTGAGCCGCCCGAACGACGTGCCGGCCGCGAAGTCCTCGTCGAAGTGGAGGGGGTTCCGATCGCCGGTGATCTCGGCGTACCGGCGCACGTGCTCCTCCGTGACGGTCGCGGTCCTGCGCGCGATCCGGCCGACCTCGAGGTCCAGCTTCACGGGACCACGCCGGACCGGCTCATCGATAGGCGGTCAGCTCTTCGCCCTCCACGCTGTCCATGTCGAACAGCCGGTAGTCGCACGTGAGCTCCTCCCCCGCCTCGATGTCCCGACGCGCGATCGTGTACGGGCCCTCGAGGTCGTCGCAGTTGGGATCGAAGGAGTGGTTCATGAACTTGCCGTTGTCCCCGCACAGCACGTAGAAGCCCGTCGGCTCGCGGTACACGTATCGGTGCAGCCACGAGCGGTACGGCTCGGGAAACCGCTCGAACTCCCGGACGGGAATGCGCCAGTCGACGCCGGGGGTGAACTCCCAGATCACGGTACCCGCCGCGATCGGGTGCGTCGCGAAGAGTCCGACTCCCTCGATCGGGCTCGGTGCGACGACGGTGGGCACGCGCAGCATGCCGCCACACTCTTCGGGCTCCGGTCCTCCCCGTGCGAGTGGAGCCCCTGATGGTTCTGCCGATCATCGTCGCGACCCCGCCGGGGAGGTTCGCGACGGCACGCCCTTCGGACGTGGTTGATAGCTACAGCAGCAGAGTTGCGTTTTCAATGGGGATCGCGCCCGGGAGATTCAGCGATGCCCGTCCGCTCCAGGAACCGCACGATCCGCTCCAGTACGAGCTCCGTGGTCCCCGGGGAGAGCGCGTCGCCGGCGAGGACGTGGCGGTCCGGATCGCCCACGTCCGGCACCGCCCAGAGCTCCTTTTCGGCGGACCCGAAGCGCGCATGGGCCGCGCGGATCCGCTCCGGGTCCACCACCCGGTCCTCCGGCGAGTACGCTACGAGCACGGGCACGCGGATCCGCTCGAGCGGCGCGCCTCGCACGTGCGCGACGAGCGCCATCATCGGGAGGAGGACCGAGGTGGGGTGGCACTCCGTCCAGTGCCGCTCGTGGAGCGGTCCGTGCGTCGGGAAGCAGCGCTCCCGCCCCTCCACCAGCCGCGCGATGAGCCCGCCCCACGGCCACAGCAGGATCCCCGACCGGGGGTCCGCCGGACCGAAGTTCGGGGAGAGGAGGACCAGCGCGGCCACGTCCCGCGCGAGCTCGGGCTGGAGCGCCGCCCAGACGGCGAGCGTCGCCCCGGTCGACGTCCCGACGAGGACGACCCGCTCGCCGAGCCTCCTCGCTACGGCCACCGTCTCGGCGGCGTCCTGCATCCAGTCCGTCGCCCGCACGTCGGCCATCGCCTCGGGGGCGCGCCCGTGGCCCGCGAGACGGGCGAAGTACGCGTGCGCCCCGAGCGCCTCCGACAGCTCGCTGACGAGCGGCTCGACCTCGTGCGGGTCCGCGGTGAAGCCGTGGAGGTAGCCGATCGCGAGCGGGGTCCGCTCCTGCGGGCCCGTGCGCAGGATCCGCTTGCCGCCGCCCGGACGGAGGTCCGGAACGCCCGCTTCCGCCCGCCGGAGGTGCGCCTCCAGATCCGCGGGAAGCTCCGGCACGCTCCACGAGCCGTCCACGGAGGCGCGGGGGCCGCCCGCCACCACGGCGAGCGCCGCGAGCGTTCCGACGATTCCCGCCGTGCGTCCGGCTCTCATGCGCGGACGCTAGAGGTCGTCGCCGACCAGGGCAAATCCGGGCGCGTCCGCGACGGCCCCCCGGTACGCGTCCGGCGGGACCCGGATTGACGCGGGCGCCCCGCCGGAGAAGACTCCTTCGGCCGGCCGTCCGGTGGGACGGCGGCCCTTCCGCGTGATCAGGGGGATCGCTCGCATGCTTGGACGCGACCACGCGCTGGGGCGGGAGCAGGTCGTCGGACACCCCGCGCTCACCGACCCGGCGACCGGCCTGGCCAATCGCCTGCACTTCGAGCTCGTGTACCGCTACCTCTTCCTGGCGGGCGACCGAGGGGTGGCGTTCACGATCCTGCTCCTGTCGGCCGGGCGGGGCGCGGCGGTCGAAGACGCGGAGATGCTCCGGGCGATCGGCCGGGCGATCGGCGGCACGACCCGCAGCGCCGACCTGGTGGCGCATCTCGGGGAGGGCCGCTACGTGGTGCTCCTGCTCGGCACGAACCTCCCGGGCGCCCGCATCGCGTCGGACCGGCTCGAGAGCGCGCTCGCGGAGGTCACGCCCGGCCCCGTCTCGATCGGGCTCGCCGCCTTCGATCCGACGATGGCGGACGCCGAGGAGCTGCTGGAGGCGGCCGACGCGGCGATGCTGCGCGCGGAGGCCGCGGGGGGCGGAGTCGAGATGGCGGCGCCGCCCGGCGCGTGAGCCGGCCCGCCGGCGGCCCCGGGGATCCCGGGGCGGAAGGTGCGCTCGAGCCGCTCGTCGCGCGCACCCGGGGCGGTCAGCCCTGGCGGCGGGTCTTCCACGCGCTCACCGGCGTGACGCTCGTGACGTTGCTCGTCGCGTGGGCGCCGCCGCGCCCCCTGGCGCTCGCGCTCCTCGTGTCCGCGACGGTCCTCGCGGGGCTCCTCGACGTCGTCCGGCTCCGGGTCCCCGCGCTCAACGTCCTCTTCTTCCGCGCCTTCGCCCGGCTCGCCTCGCCGCGGGAAGCGCGCGGCCCGGCGTCCTCCACCTGGTACCTGCTCGCGGTCACGCTGGCGGTCGCGATCTTCCCGCTCCCCGCCGCGATCTCCGGTATCCTCGTGCTGGCGCTCGCGGACCCCGCCGCGAGCTGGATCGGGAGACGCTGGGGGCGCCGGCCGTTCCTCGGCGGATCCGTGGAGGGGACGCTCGTCTTCCTCCTCGTGGCCGGGACCGTCCTGCTCGTCCGGCACCCCGCGCCGGCGGCGCTCGCGGCGGCCGTGCTCGCGGCGCTGGCCGAGCGCCGCTCCTGGCCGCTCGACGACAATCTCGCGGTGCCGCTCGTGACGGCCGCCACGCTCACGCTGCTCGGGGGCTGAGGCCCGCCTCACCGTCGCTCGGAGGCGCGGCCCGGCGCGCCGGTGCCGGGCGCCGGGCCGCCCCCGGGACTCAGCAGTCGACGAGCTCGATCTCGTCCGGCTGGTTCGGCACCACGCAGAGGAACTCGAACGGCTCGCCCTCGTCCGCGCGGTAGTCGTGCGGCACGCCCTTCGGGATGTACACGACGTCGCCCGCCTTCACGTGGTGCACGTCGTCCCCGATCCGGACCCGCGCGCTCCCGCGCAGCACGTACTGCTCGTGCTCGAC
>CAZOYA010000113.1:0-11607 GCA_964583815.1 uncultured Gemmatimonadaceae bacterium
GCCGAACAGGGCGGCGCCCTCGTCGTGCTCGCGCACCTGCGTCGTCTCGCACTGCGCGAAGAGCCCCTGCGCGCACATGTAGCAGCGCCCGCACGCGATGTTGAAGGGCACCACCACCCGGTCCCCCGGGCGGATGTGGTTCACCTCCGCGCCCACCTCCTCAACGATGCCCATCGGCTCGTGGCCCAGGATGTCCCCTTCGTCCAGGAACGGTGACATCAGTTCGTAGAGGTGCAGGTCAGAGCCGCAAAGCCCCGTCGAGGTGACCCGCACGATCGCGTCCGTGGGCTCCTGGATCGTCGGGTCCGGCACATCCTCCACGCGCACGTCGCGCGGGCCATGCCAGGTGAGTGCGCGCATGGGTCAGGCCTCCTCGGTGCGTCGGTCGCAGCATCGAGGTCGAGCGTGCGGGCGGGGCCATCGCGCGCCTGCAACGCGCGGCCGTGCGCCCTCGCAGTGTTCTCGCCGCGGCGTTCCCGGGGTCGCGCGGGTCGCGTGCTAGTCGAGGACCACCTCGTCCTCCGAGGTGGCGAGGACCTCGCCGCGCCCAATGAGGTGGTCGTCCACGAAGCGCCGCGCCGCATCCGCGAGGGAGCGCGCAGTCCCGAGGTCGCCCGAGACGACGGCGAACCCGACCTGCGCCCGCCCGACCGAGCCCTGCTCGCCCACCTCGGCGGCGGAGAGGCGCATGCGGGTGCGGAGCCGCTCGACGAGCGAGCGGATGACGGCGCGCTTCTCCTTCAGGGAGTGCGACTCCGGGATCTCGATGGTGAGGAGGACGCTGATGGTGACCATCGGGGACAGGGTAGGTGCGGTTGGGTGGAGTGGGGGTGGCCGCTTCCGCGCCCGCTCCGCGGGCGTCCTTCGACGGGCTCAGGATGAACGGAAGCGGAAGGCCGCTCGCGTTGGGCCCACACCCGTTCGTGCTGAGCCTGTCGAAGCGCGGACGGGCGCGCTAGCCCTCGGACTCCCGGTCGTCCTCCCGGACCTCCGAGGTGCCCTCCACCCCCTCCGGCTCCCCGGCCGCCAGGCGGTCCCGGGACGCCTCGAACGCGTGCTCCGCCGCTTCGCTGAGCGCCTGCAGGTCAGAGGGGATGTCCACCTCGTCGCCCGCCGCGCCCGCACCCAGCGTCGCCTCGATCGCCTCGTCCACCTCGTCCCGCTCGCCGTCCGAGGGCGCCTCGACGCCGGAGTCGCCCTCGGAAGCGTCGGTCGCCGCACCCTCCTCGACGGGCCCGTCCTCCGCCTCCGCAGGCTCTTCCGCAGTCGGGGCGGGCGGGGCGAGCGCCTCGAGGATCGTGGCCTCGTCGAGGCCGAGTTGGGCCTGGATCTCGGCGGGCGGGAGGTCAACGTCTTCCGGGAGCGGGGGCAACTGTCCGGGTCGCTCCAGGCCGAAGTGCTCCAGGAAGCGCTGCGTGGTGCGGAAGAGCATCGGACGGCCGGGCCCGGCCGCGTGGCCGGCAGGCTCGATGAGGTCGCGCGCCCTCAGGGTGGCGATGGCGCCGTCTGAGGAGACGCCTCGTACGGTGTCCACCTGCCCGCGCGTGATGGGCTGGCGGTAGGCGATGATGGCGAGCGTCTCCAACGCGGCCTGCGAGAGGCGACGGTTGGCCTCCAGGCCCAGGAAGCGCTCCACCTGCGCGGACGCCTCCGGCGCGCTCACCAGTTGCACGCCCACCGGCCCGCGCTGCAGGCGGATGCCACGCCGGCCCTCGCGGAGCGACTCCGCCAGCGCGTCGAGCGCGTGCTCCACGCGCGGCACGGTCACTTCCACCGCCCGGGCGAGGTAGCCCGTGTCCACAGGGTGGTCCGCGACGAAGAGCAGCGCTTCCAGCAGCGACGGCAGTTCCGAGAGGTCCTCGAAGGCGGCGGGCTCTTCCGGCTCCGCGTGCTCCTCGATGACTTCGGGTTCGGCCTCGGCGCTCGGGTCAGCCTCCGCGTCGTCGGGTCCGGCCGTGTCCGGGGATCCCTCGCCCTCCCCCGGCTGCGAGGGCGTCTCCGCGTCCTCGTCGAAGGCGCGCGGCGGCTGGGTGATGCGTTGCTCTTGCTCGTCGCTCATGCATCCTCGTCGTGTCCACGCCCGGCGGCGCTGGCGCGCGCAGCCCGGAGGTCGAGTTCGTCGTACCGTACGTCCACCAGCGGCGGTTCAGCGAGCGCGAGGCCCAGCCGCTCGTAGACCAGGTCGTCCGCCGCCGCGTCCACCAGGTCCAGCGTCTCATCGATGCGCGCATCGGCATGGACGCGGAGCCAGGCGTGGACCAGCAGGCCTCGCCGCCCGCGGTTCTCCACCCGCACCTCCGCCTCCCGCACCTGGCGCAGGGCCAGCAGGTCGTCGCGGAGCGCGCCGGCAACGGAGTCGACGCCGATCTTCCCACGCCCCCGGGACAGGTGCACCGCCCGTCGAGGGTGCGTCGAGCGCCCCCACGCGACCACGAACCCCAGCACCGCCACCGCCCCGAGGGCGACCGAGGCGGTGATCCGTGTCTGCCCGTCGCCCTCGCGACTCGCGAGCGTGCTCGCCCCCTCCGCGACGGCGTCCAGCGCGGGCGTCCACGCCAGCCAGGTGACGGCGACGAGGGCCGCGCAAGCCAGGGCGAGGAGGAGCGCGCCTCGATAGCGGCGCAACCAGGAGTCGCCCGGCGCGCGGCAGTCTTCGTGGTGCTCGAGGTCAGAGGTGTCGTCCGGGCGGGCGTGAGCGTCGAAACGCAGCGGTGGGAGCGCCACCGTCGTGTCGTCGTAAGCGTGCGCATCTGACCGTCGGGCCATGAAGCGGATGCCGTCCGGTGCCGAGGAGAGGCCGACCCTGCCTCGACGCCCGTTGCTACCCCCGCCGCTCCATCCTGCTCACTGTACGATCCCCCGCGTGATCGTGGACATCCATACGCACATCTTCCCCCCGGACTTCATCGCCCAGCGCGAACGCCTGGTCGAGCGTGAGCCCGCGTTCGCGGAGATGTACACGAACCCCAGCGCCGCCATGGCCACCGCCGGCGACCTGCTCGCCTCGATGCAGGAGGCCATCGTGGACGTCTCGGTCGCCTGCGGCTTCTGGTGGAACGACCCGGGCCTGGCGAGGGACCACGCGGCCTACCTGGTGGACGTCGCCAACTCGTCGGACGGGCGCATCCTGGCGTTCGTGCCCTCGGACGTGGACATCGTCGGTGCGCACGGCATCGGCGAGGTGCGCGTCACCGATCCGGAGGCGTTCCCGGAGACGCGGCTGCCGGTGCTGGCCCACTGCTCGGAGGAGGTGGGGCACGCCTATCCCGGCAAGGCCGGCGGGCTGACACCGGGTGGCCTCTGGCGCGTGGTCCAGGCGCAACCAGACGCGCGAGTGGTGGCGGCACACCTGGGCGGCGGCTTCCCCTTCTTCGCGCTGATGCCCGAGGTGCGCGAGGTTATCGAGACCGGCCGGTTGCTCTTCGACACGGCCGCCATGCCGTTCCTCTATCGACGCGACGACGCCGCCGAGGTCTACCGCACGGTCATCGACCTGGTGGGGGTGCGGCATGTGGCGTGGGGGTCGGACTTCCCACTGCGCTCGCAGGCGATGGACCGCGCGGAGGTCATGGACGCGCTGTCCACGGACGGAGCGCGCGAGGCGATCCTCGGCGGCAACGCCGCGCGCCTCCTGGGCCTGCCCACCCCCGCGAACGAGGCCGCCGAGGCGGACTAATGCGCCTCTTCATCGCCATCGAAGCACCCGAGGCGTGGCGCGATGCCGCGCAGCAGGTGCAGCGTTCCCTGCCCGCCGACGTCCGAGGGCTCCTGCGACTGGTCTCGCCGGAGTTGATGCATCTGACGCTGCGCTTCCTCGGCGAAGTCCCGGAGCAGAACGTGCCCGCACTCACCTCTGCGCTGGAGCGAGCGACGCCACCCATCGAGGTGCCCCTCGCGCTCGGCACGCCGGGCACGTTCGGGCCGGCGGCGCGCACGGGCGTCGCGATGCTCCGCATCGAGGGCGACCGCCGGGCGCTCGACGCGCTCGTCGCACGTGTGGATGCCGCGGTGGAGGAAGCGCTGGGGACGCCTCGCGAGGAGCGCGCGTACAACCCGCACCTCACGCTGGGACGCGTCGGCCGGCGGGCGACGCCGGACGAGCGGCGGCGCGTAGCGGAGGCGTTGAGGGCCGCCCCGGCGCCCGATCCCGCGCCGTTCGTGGCGCGTCGGGTCGCCCTCGTGCGGTCGCATCTCGGCCCCGGCGGGCCTCGATACGAGGTGCTGGCGGAGGTGGGTTGAGGGCGGGTTGCGCCGCGATCTGGGGGCTCGTTCGTGAGGGGCGGCGCAATGTTGACGGGCCGGATCGCGAAGGCGTAGCGTCCGCACCAACGAGAGTCCAGGAACACCCATTTGACGGGGAGGTGTCCTGTGAACCACTCGCAGCAGTTGGTACTCCCCTGGTCGACGCCGCGGCACGCTCCGCGGCGTCTGTGTTTTGTGAAGCAGCGCGAGGAGTCTTCATGCACTCAGGGATGATTGGCAAGATCGAGAAGGCGCACCGGTACGCGGAGGACCGCTCCAGGTTCGACGTGAGCGCCATGGCTGTGACGATCCACGGCAACAACGGCGACCACCAGGTCTCCTTCCAGGACGGCTCCTGGCAGTGCGAATGCTCGTTCTTCTCTCTTGAAGGACGGTGCGCGCACACCATGGCGCTGGAGTTGCTGCTGGAGGGCATGATCCAGGAACGGTCCGCGGAGCAGGCGGCGGCCATCGCCGTCTAGCACCGGCAGCGCCGTCGAGCACCGTCGAGCACGTCGCAAGATCGAGGAGGCGTGGGGAGACGCCTCGGACGGACGATCCCAGAGCGAACACCCAGAGCGAACAGAGAGGCCCGCCGAATGGCGGGCCTCGTCGTTACCGGGAGCGTGCTGCGCGGGGACGCTGCGACGCCCTGGAAACGGAACGCGCTCCCGCGGGGACGGGAGCGCGCTGAGTCCGGTCGGGCGGAAGTGAAGGAGGGGGGATCACTTCCGCCGCGCGGGCTGTCTGTTAGAAGCGGATCCCCAGCAGGGGGTCGATCCGGCGCAGGTCCGCAACATCGCGCTTCACCTCGTGGTAGGTGGGGCTGTTGCGCCGGCCGCGCACGACGATCTCGCTGTAGATCCGTTGAAGGGGGTCACTCTGCATGGTGGGCTCGCTCAGTCTTCCTATCGGTCTTGGTCCGCTTCGGGGCCGTTCCCCGATCCCGTCCGTCTTCCGATGTCTTGAGTTTCGGTGATTGTGCGCACTTTCGCAAGTGAAAGTGGGCACAATCACGTAAAATTCACGTTAATTATGAACGTCGTCGCCACGGGAGGGCCCCTCGTTCGCACGCATGCTCGCGCGATCTCGCCCGATCTCGCCGATGCGAGATATCACGGAAGTGAACCCGGTAGCTCGTGCCTCGCTGGTGTCTCTGAGGGCCCCTCGGACTCAAGCGCTGGTGGAGGCCGGGGCGGGCTGCTCGACGGGCGAGCAGAGGAGGTCGTACGGCAGGGCGCCGTCCACGCGTGCGCGGACCATCTGGCCCATCTCGTACGTCCCCTTCAGGAACGCCAGGCCGTCCACCTCCGGCGCGTCCCGGAACGTGCGCCCGACTACCACGGGCTCCCCGCTCGCCGAGGTGGTCGGCTCCCGAGACTCCACCAGGATGTCGACCTCCCGGCCGACCATCGCCCGGTTCGAGGCGTGCGAGATGGCCTGCGCCAGTTCCATCAGTTCGCCGTAGCGCGCTTCCTTCACGTCCTCCGGCACCTGGTCCGGCATCTGCTCCGCGGGCGTGCCCGGTTGCGGCGAGTACGTGAACGCGCCGACGTGGTCGATCTCGTACTCCTCGACGAAGTCGAGTAGGTCTTGAAACTCCTCGTCGGTCTCGCCGGGGAAGCCCACGATGAACGTGGAGCGCAGGACGACGTCCGGGATCGCGCGCCGGATGGCCTCGATGCTCTGGCGGGACTTGGCCAGGGTGGGGCGCTTCATGCGGCGGAGCATCGGGTCGCTCCCGTGCTGCAGCGGCATGTCCAGGTACGGCACCACGTTCGGCAGCCCGGCCATGGCCTCCGCCAGTCGAGGCGTGACGCGGCCGGGGTAGGCGTACATCAGGCGGATCCACGGCACCTGCGGGACGGCCTCCGACAACTGCTCGAGCAGCGTGGCGAGGCCGTCGCGGTCACCCTCGTCCTCCCCGTAGGCGGTGGAGTCCTGGGCGACGAGCACCAGTTCGCGGGCGCCGGCGGCGGCGTACATGCGCGCCTCGGCGATCAGTTGCCGCGCCGGGCCGGAGTGCATCCGGCCCTTGATGGTGGGGATGATGCAGAACGTGCACGGCCGGTCACAGCCATCCGAGATCTTCAGGTAGGCGCTCGGCTGGCCCAGCAGCGGCAACCCGCCGTCCGGGATGTCGAACGTGGCCGAGGCCGCCCCGACCGACGCGGCGATGGCGTCCCACTGCTCCGCGCCGAAGGTGGCGTCCACCCCGGGCACCGCCTGGAGGACGCTGTCCGCCGCGATCTGGGTGAGACAGCCCACCACGTAGAGTTGCTGGCCCTCGCGCCGGCCGGCATCGAGTTCTCGGACGACCTCGATGGACTCGTCCTTGGCCGCGTCGATGAAGCCGCAGGTGTTGACCAGCAGCAGGTCGGCCTCGTCTGGCTCGGTGACGGCCGTGTGCCGGCCTCCCCTGAGCGCCGCTTCCAGGCGCATGGAGTCGACGGTGTTCTTGGCGCAGCCGAGGGTGACGAGGTGGTACTTCACGAGAGATCGAGTGTACCGGCGGGTTCCTTAGGCGCTGTCGGCGCTCCCGAATTCTGACGATTCCGCCCGATCCGGGCGGGAAAGGGTTGACGAGCGGCCTCGGCTTCCTGTATTTAACCATTCAGTTAGTTAGCCGATTGGTTAAGCGCAGTGACCACAGCCACCCTGCCCCGACCCGAAGCCCCGGACGAGGACCGCCTGAGCGCCACGTTCCAGGCCCTTGCCGACCCCACGCGTCGCGCCATCCTCGCGCGGCTCGCGGACGGCGAGGTGTCCGTGACGGAACTGGCGGAGCCGTTCGCCATGAGCCTCCCGGCCGTGTCCAAGCACCTGAAGGTGCTGGAGCGCGCCGGGCTGGTGCAGCGCGGCCGGCACGCCCAGTGGCGCCCGTGCCGCCTGCGGCCGGAGCCGCTGCGGGAAGCCTCCGACTGGGTGGAGCAGTACCGCCGGCTGTGGGAGGAGCGCTTCGACCGGTTGGAGGACTACCTGAACGAGTTGCAGCAGGACGAACAGACCGATCGACAGGACGAAGGAGTCCAGGAATGACCTCCCCGCAGCGGGCCGGCACCCTCGAGGTGACCCTCCCCACCGACACCACCATCCAGATGACTCGCGAATTCCAGGGCGCCGGCGCGCCTGGTGTTTGAGGTGCTGACGAAGCCGGAGCACGTCCGCCGCTGGTGGGGGTTCCCCTCCGCGGAGTGGCTGACCTGCGAGATCGACCTTCGCGTCGG
Organism: uncultured Gemmatimonadaceae bacterium; assembly: GCA_964583815.1. Classification (GTDB taxonomy): domain Bacteria; phylum Gemmatimonadota; class Gemmatimonadetes; order Longimicrobiales; family Gaopeijiaceae; genus JAWLHJ01. The sequence continues at coordinate 7,470 of CAZOYA010000113.1, forward strand.
CGGCGCGTGGCGCTACGCCGTCCGCGAGGAGGACGGCACGGAGGTGGAGTTCTACGGCGAGTACCGCGAGATCGAGCCCGCCGAGCGCCTGGTCAACACTGAGATCTTCGCGCCGTTCCCGGACGCGCCCTCCCTGGTCACGTCCACCCTGGAGGAACGCGACGGCAAGACGGTGCTGACGGCCGTGTCCGAGTACACCTCGCGAGAGGTGCGGGACATGGTCGTGGAGACCGGCATGGAAGAGGGCGCGGCGCTGTCCTACGACCGGCTGGAAGACCTGCTCGCCACCCTTCGCTAACCGGGGAGGCCTACCGGCAACGACCGTGAACGCAGCATGGCAGGCGTTGCTCCGACGGGAGTGGGAGCAGCGCATGGACCGCCTGGCGGAGTACCTCCGCCACCTCCAGCAGACAACCCCACGAAGGGACCGAACCAATGGCAGCAACGATGAAGTTTGAGCGCGTCAGCGACACCGAGATGACCATGGAGCGCGCGTTCCAGGCGCCCCGCGAACTCGTCTGGCGGGCGTACACGGAGCCGGAGATGCTCGCGCAGTGGTGGGGGCCACGCACGTTCCAGACCGAGATCAAGGAGATGGACGTCCGCCCCGGCGGCGTGTGGCACTACTGCATGCGCTCCAAGGAGTGGGGCGACGCCTGGGGCCGCGCGATCTACCGCGAGGTGGTCGCGCCGGAACGCCTCGCCTACACGGACGCGTTCTCGGATGAGCAGGGCAGCATGATCCCGCCCGAGAGCGAAATGACCATGGACTTCGAGCAGGACGGCACGCAGACCGTGGTCCGCTCCCGCGTCGCCTACAAGTCTTCCGCGGACCTGGACAAGGTCGTGGAGATGGGCGTCGAGGAGGGCACCCGCGAGACCCTGGACCGCCTCGACGAGTTCCTGCAGGCCCAGCAGCAGTAGCCGCGACCGGGAAGCGACAGACCGGCATCGCGCAGGCCTCGAAAGGTACGAACATGACCGCAGCAACAACCGACCGCGAGATCGTGGTCTCCCGCACCGTGCGAGCACCCCGTGCGCTCGTGTTCGAGGTGCTCACCGAAGCCCGCCACCTGGACCAGTGGTGGGGTCCGGACGGCTTCCGGAACGAGACGCACTCCCTCGACTTCCGCGAGGGCGGCTCATGGTCCTACGTCATGCACGGCCCGGACGGGACGGACTACGACAACTGGATCGGATACCAGGTGATCGTCCCGCCCGAGCGCATCGAGTACCTCCACGGCTCCTCCCCGGACGACACGGAGATGTTCGAGGGCTCGATCACCCTGCAGGAGCGGGAGGACGGCACAACCGAGGTCACCCTCCGCACCATCTTCCCGACGAAGGAGCAGCGGGACCGCCTCGCGCGGGAGGTCGGCGCCGTCGAGGGCGCCCAGCAGACGCTGTCGCGGATGGCCGCCTACGCGGAGGAGCGTGCCGGTCAGTAGCCCTCAGGCGGGGCACCGGAGCTCAGACGGAGCACGTCCGTGGGCGAGCGGGGTTTTGGCATTCCGAGACCCCCTCGCCCCAGCCCCCCCTGATTGAGAGGGGGCCGGAAGCGTTGGAGACCGGAACCTGGGTTGAACCGGCGGGCGGAAGTCCACACCAGTTCGCCCTGAGCCTCTCGAAGGGCGGACGGGCCGAGCGCTAGCCCTCGAAGCGCTTGAGGACGAGCACGGCGTTCTGACCGCCGAAGCCAAACGAGTTCTTGAGGATCACGCGCGGGTTGGCCTGGCGCGCCTCGTGGGGGACGTAGTCCAGGTCGCAGCCTTCATCCGGGTTGTCCACGTTGAGGGTGGGGGTGACCACGCCGGTGCGAAGCGACTGCACCACGGCCACGGACTCCACGCCGCCCGCGCCGCCGAGCAGGTGCCCGATCTGCGACTTCATCGCGGACACGTGCAGGCGCGGCGCGTGCTCGCCGAAGACGGACTTGATCGCCTCGGTCTCCGCGCGGTCGCCCACGTCCGTCGAGGTGGCGTGCGCCGAGACGGCGTCCACCTCCGACGTGTCGATGCGCGCATCCGCCAGTGCGAGGCGCATCGCACGCGCGGCGCCCGCGCCGTTCTCCGCGGGGGCGACGAGGTAGGCCGCGTCCGCGCTCACCCCGTAGCCGGCGATCTCCGCGAGGGGCTCCGCCCCCCGGGCGCGCGCGTGCTCCAGCGACTCGAGCACCAGCATGCCGGAGCCCTCCGCCGGTACGAAGCCGTCGCGGTCGCGGTCGAACGGGCGGGAGGCGCGCTCCGGCGTGTCGTTGTAGCCGGTGCTGAGCGCGCGCATGGAGGCGAACCCCGCGAGGCCCAGTTCACAGATCCCGGCCTCCGCGCCGCCCGCGAGCATGACGTCCGCCGCGCCGCGTCGGATGACCTCGAAGGCGTCGCCGATGGCCTGGGTGCCCGCGGCGCAGGCAGTGGTGACGGTGTTGTTGTAGCCCAGCAGGCCGAACTGGATGGCCACGTTGCCGCCGGCCATGTTGGAGAGCCGCTTCGAGACGTAGAAGGGATCGACCTTCATCCCGCCTCGGTCACGCATGGTGCCCACGGCCTCCATGTCGTTCGGCAGCCCGCCGCCCCCGTTGCCCATGACCACGCCGATGCGCTCCCGGTCCATCGCGTCCAGGTCCAGCCCCGACGCATCGAGGGCCATGCGAGAGGCGGCGACGGCCATCTGGCTGAAGCGCGCCATGCGACGGCCGTCCTTGCGGTCCATGTACAGCGTGTAGTCGAAGTCCATCGCCTCGCCGGCGACCTTGCAGGGGTAGTTGGTGGTGTCCGCCTGCTGCATCGGCCGGACACCGGACTTGCCGGCGGTGGCGTTCGCCCAGAACTCGTCCACGCCGATGCCGAGGGGAGACACCACCCCGATCCCCGTCACCACGACACGCGGGCGTCCGTCAGCCATCCCGGCTCCCTCTCACCGCAACGTTCACGCTCAGCAGGCAATCGAGCGGCGATCGTACCGCGTTGGCACTCGATGTCGCCGTCCCCGCTCGACTGAAGAACGGCTACCGCAGCCCCAGCGCGTGGTCCCCGGCGATGCCCAGGAGGTGCTCCCGCGCCGCCGCGACGACGTACAGCGAACCGACGACGAGGACGGCCCCACCCTGCCCCGCCATGTCACGAGCGCGGTCCACGGCGTCCGCCACGGAGGGCGCCCGCTGGGCGATCGCGCCGCGCGCGTTGACCGCTCGCACGATGTCGCCCGCGTCGGCCGAGCGCGCGCTGCCGGCGGGCGCAACGATCACGTCGTCGCCCTCTCCCAGCAGCGGCTCCACCATCTGGTCCAGCGCCTTGTCCGACAGGACGCCGAGTACCCACACCCGCCGCTTCGGCACCGGGAGCGCGCGCAGGCCCTCAGCGAACCGCCTGGCAGCGAGGGGCGTGTGCAGGCCGTCGAGGATCACCAGCGGCTTCTGCTTCACCACCTCGAACCGCCCGGGCATGTGGAAGCGGCGCAGCGCATCGCGCACGGCGGCCTCGGGCAGGTCGTCGCCCCCATGCGCCGAGGCCCATGCGAGTTCGGCGGCGCGCAGCGCGGTGGCCAGGTTCTCCGTCTGGTACGGCCCGACGAGCGCGACCTCCAGGTTGCGGTAGGTGCGGACGGGGGTTCGGATGTCCAACTTCTGGCCATCCAGGCTGGAGGCCGTGACCCGCAGGGCGCACTCCTCCGTGACCTCGTGCGGCGTCGCGCCGACCTCGAGGCTGCGTGCGCGGATCACGTCGATGGCGCTCTGGCGCATCGGCTCCACCACCACCTCGCAGGGGCCGGTGATGATGCCCGCCTTCTCGCGCGCCACCGCCGGAATCGAGTCGCCGAGGATCGCGACGTGCTCCAGGTCGATGGGCGTGATGACGGCGACCTGCTTCTCGGCGACGGCGTTCGTTGTGTCCAGCCGTCCTCCCAGGCCCACCTCCACCACCTGCCAGTCGCACGCGGCCTCCGCGCCGGCCATCCACCCCATGACCGTGAGCATCTCGAAGTAGGACCAGCCCTCGGCGGCGGGGTCGTCCAGCAGGCGCTCCGCGACGCGCGCGAACTGCCGGTGGCCCAGCGGCCGGCCGTCCACCTGGATGCGCTCGCGCGCCGAGTGCAGGTCCGGCGATGTCAGCAGCAGCACCGGCCCACCTCCCGAGGCGCG
>CAZOYA010000114.1:0-11404 GCA_964583815.1 uncultured Gemmatimonadaceae bacterium
CGCGGCCGGATCGTCCGGCAGATCCTCACGGAGAGCGTGGTGCTCGCGGCGCTCGGCGGGGGGCTCGGCGTGCTCGTCGCGTTCCAGGCCACCGATCTGATCGTCGCGCTGGCCCCGGAGGGAACGCCCCGCCTGGAGGAGGTGGCGGTGGACGGCCGCGTGCTCGCCTTCACGGCCGTGGTGACCCTGATGGCCGGGCTCCTCTTCGGCCTCGTGCCCGCCCTGCGCGCGGCCCGAGGGGACGTCCACGACGACCTGCGCGACGGGGGCCGGGGCGGGATGACGCTCGCCGGGGGACGGCTGCGCTCCGGGCTCGTGGTGTCGCAGGTCGCGCTCGCCATGGTGCTCCTGATCGGCGCCGGCCTCCTCGTGCGCAGCTTCCGCAACATGAGGACCGCGGACTTCGGGTTCGACCCGGGCGGCGTGCTCACCATGCAGGTGCAGCTCCCGGCCGGCCGGTATCCCGACGCGGAGACGATCCGGACCTTCACGGACGCGCTCGAGGAGCGGCTCCGCTCGATCCCGGGCGTGGAGGCGGCGGCACTCACCACGACGATTCCCCTCACCGGCTTCAACCAGGACGTCACGATCGTCGTCGAGGGGCAGCCCCTCCCGGGGCCGGGGGAGGACGTGGGGATCTGGTTCCACCGCGCGACCGCCGGCTTCCTCGAGGCGATGCGGATACCCCTCGTGCAGGGGCGCTGGTTCACCCCCGCCGACGGCCCGGACGACCCCTCGTCGTGGTCCTCAACGAGACGGCGGCGGCGACGCTGTTCCCCGGCGAGAACCCCGTGGGGCGGCGGGTGAACGTGAACGACCCGTTGAACCCGGTCTGGCGCGAGGTCGTCGGCGTCGTCCGGGACGTGCGTACCTTCGACATCCGGGACGGGGGGCGGAGCGCCATGTACGTGCCGGCCACGCAGAGCGCGGGCCGCACCTATTTCCCGGTGCTCCGGACGGCGGGCGATCCGGACGCGCTGCTCCCCGCCGTGCGCGCGGAGCTCCGGGCGCTCGACCCGGCGCTCGCCCTCGGGAGCGTGCAGACGATGGAGGAGATCGTGCGCGACGCGATGGCGCCGGAGCGCTTCGTGGCGTTCCTGCTCGGGCTCTTCGCGGGCGTCTCGCTCGTCCTCGCCGTGGTCGGCCTCTACGGCCTCGTCTCCTACACGGTCGGGAGCCGCGTGCGCGAGCTCGGCCTCCGCATGGCGCTCGGGGCGGGGGGAGGCAGCATCTCCGGGATGGTCGTGGGCCGGTGCCTCGCGCTCGTGGGCGCGGGCATCGTCGCGGGCGTGGCCGCCGCGCTCCTGCTGGGGGGCCTGCTCGACAGCCTGCTCTTCGGGATCGGGCGGGCGGACCCGCTCACGTACGCCGCGGTGGCGACGCTGCTCGTGGTCTCGGCCGGGCTCGCGGCCGCGATCCCCGCCGTGCGCGCGGCGCGGCTCGATCCGGCGATCGCGCTGCGCGCCGAGTGAGCGGGCGGCCGGGGACGTCGCTCGTCCGCCGGCTCACGACGCGACCCCGGTGCCCGACGGAGCGGGCGGCGGGGCCGGCCGGGCCCGATGGCGTGCGGCGTTCCGGTGCCCGTAGGCGACGTAGATGACGAGTCCCACGACGAGCCAGGCGACGAGACGCAGCCACGTGCCCAGCGGGAGCCCGCTCATCAGGTAGAGGCACGCGGCGGCGCCCAGCGCCGGCGTCCATGGGGCCCCCGGTGCCCGGAAGGGGCGCGGCAGCTCCGGGTCCGTGCGTCGCAGCACGAGCACGCCCACGCACACGATCACGAACGCGAGGAGGGTCCCGATCGAGACGAGCTCTCCGAGCACGCCGATCGGAAACAGGCCCGCGGCGACGGCCACCACGGCACCGGTCGCCATCGTGGTCACGTGCGGGGTGCGGAATCGCGGGTGGAGCTGCGCGAAGACGTCCGGCAGGAAGCCGTCCTTCGCCATCGAGTAGAAGATGCGTGGCTGGGCCATCAGCATCACGAGCACGACCGACGTGAGACCGGCGAGCGCGCCCGCCTTCACCACGATCGAGAGCCACGGCGTGCCGGCCCGGTCGACCGCGAGCGCGATGGGATCCGGGACGGCGAGCTCCCGGAAGGGCACGATCCCCGTGACCACGAGCGACACCGCGATGTAGAGGATCGTGCACAGCGCGAGCGAGGCGAGGATGCCGATGGGGAGGTCGCGGCCCGGATCGCGTGTCTCCTGCGCCGCGCACGAGACCGCGTCGAAGCCGATGTAGGCGAAGAAGCTCACGCCTGCTCCGCGCAGGATCCCGCTCCAGCCGTACTGGCCGTACACGCCCTGGTTCTCCGGGATGAACGGCGTCCAGTTCGCCGCGTCGACCGCCTCGATTCCGACCGCCAGGAAGAGCGCGATCACGGCGAGCTTCACGACCACGGCCACGGCGTTCGCGCGCGCCGACTCGCGGATCCCCAGCACGAGCACGGCCGTGACCGCGAGCACGACGGCGGCGGCCGGCGCGTTGAAGACGGCGATCACGGTCGTGCCCGCCGGACCTTCCAGCTCCGTACCGGGCGCGGCCGCGAGCGCCGCCGGCACGTGCAGCCCGAGGTCCGCGAGCAGGCTGACGAGGTAGCCCGACCAGCCGACGGCGACCGTGGCCGCGCCGAGCGAGTACTCGAGGATGAGGTCCCACCCGATGATCCACGCCACGAGCTGCCCCATGGTGGCGTAGGCGTAGGTGTAGGCGCTGCCGGCCACGGGGATCATCCCCGCGAGCTCCGCGTAGGCGAGGCCTGCGAAGGCGCACGCCGTCCCGGCCAGCAGGAACGAGAGCACGATGGCCGGCCCGGCGTACTGGGCCGCCGCCTGGCCGGTCAGCACGAAGATGCCGGCACCGATGATGGCCCCCACGCCGAGGGCGGTGAGGCCCACGGGTCCGAGGACCCGCCGCATCGGGGCCGCGTCGGCCTCCGCCACGAGGGCGGAGACCGACTTGCGGTCGAGGAGCGAGGCCCCGCTCACGGGGTGCCTCCGCCCCGGGGGCGGCCGAACCAGATCACGGCGCAGACCCCCGTCAGGACGATCGCGAGCACGACGAGCGCGGCGGGGTCCGTGGGCAGCTCGACCACGGACTGGGTGGCGACGACGCCGGCGCTGGTGGCCAGCGACGACGAGAAGAACGGCACGTACATGGAATCCCCTCCCCGGAACGCATCCGGGATGCATGCGCGACGTAGGCGTCCGCGCGGGTCGCGCGGACGGACGGCCTGGTGCGTGCGCGACGCGACCCCATAGGCGGGGCGCGCCGGCGACTCAGGCGCGGGGTGGGGCGTTCGCCGGTACGGAGGGGAGGCCCAGCAGCGACGAGCCGAGGTCGGATCGAGCCGCCGGAGGCTCGGGGGGACTCGGGGCGGCCGCGGTGCCGGCGGCCGGAAGGAAGTCCGACGTCGGGACGGTGGGACGGCGCCCCGTACGGGTGCCGCCGCTCTTCTCGCCGTCGGTCCGTGCGAGCGCGAGGGTCCACGGCGGCGGCGCGTCGGCGAGCGCCGGGGACCCGCCGGGTCCGCCCGGTTGCTCGACGCTGCTCCCCTCGAGCCACCGCCCATCGAGCGCGGGGCCTGGCTGCGCCGAAACGTCGAGCTGGGCCAGGACCCCGATCCACGCCAGGACCAGCGCGAGGACCAGGGAGCGCGCCGGGGGTGCCGCCTCGCGCATCGCGGTCATCCTGCTGAAGCCGCTTCGCGTCGCGGGCCTGCGTGGCCGCGCGGCGAAGTGAGCCGAATGTAGCCGGCGCGGGAGGGGGCGGAAAGGAGCGGCTCGCCCCGCTCAGAGCTCCGGGAAGGTCAGCCCGAACCGCCGGCAGAGCACCGGCACGCTGTCGAAGTCCATGTCCAGCCGGTACTTCTCGCAGAGGCGGACGAACGCCTCCAGGTCGCCCCAGGCCGCGGCGGCCTCCCGGAAGTAGTCCTCGAAGCCCCCGGGCGAGATCACCTCGATGATCCGGCACGGCTCGTCGCCGGCCGCCCAGAACGTGTGCCACTGCCCCCGAGGCTTGAAGACCCAGGATCCGGCCTCCGCGATCACGACCTCGTCTCCGAGGAGCGCGCCGAGCCGCCCCTCGAGCACGAACGAGTACTCGTCCTCGTGGTGATGCCGGTGCAGCGGGGCCGCGAGCGCGCGCGCGGCGATCGGGTGGTGGACCACGCTGAAGAGGCCGCCCGTGTCGGCCGCGTCGATCTTCCAGTGGACCCCCAGACCGCCGAAGTCGAAGAGGTCGCCGTCGCGGGCCGCCACCTGGCGGGCCGGGGTCGTGGTGTCCGGGATCATGTCTTCCTCCGTCTCGGGGAGCGCCTGGAGCGCCTGGAAGTCGAAGGGCGCCGGGTGCGCCCTGCTCGGAGGGACATGCGCGGAAGCGGACCGGGTTGCGACAGCGCTTCGCCGTCCCGCGAGGCGATTGACACGCCCCGCCGGGCCGCCGATCTTGACCTGAATCGTTCAGGTCAAGGAGGGGCAGTGACGGAACCGATGGGGCCGCTGCAGGGCACGCTCGAGCTCCTCGTGCTCAAGTCGCTCGAGGTCGGCGGCTCCATGCACGGCTTCGCGATCCTCGAGTGGATGCGTCGCACGACGAGCGAGGAGCTCCTCGTGGAGGACGGGGCGCTCTACCACGCGCTCCACCGGATGAAGCGGCGTGGGTGGCTCTCGGGCGAGTGGGGCGTCTCCGAAAAGGGCCGTCGCGCCCGCTACTACGGCCTCACCGCGAAGGGGCGGCAGGCGCTCGCGGAAGAGGAGGCGCGCTGGCGGCGCTACGTCGAGGCGGTGGCGCGCATCACGGACGCGCGGCCCGCCTGACCATGGACGGCCGCTTCCCCCGCCCGCGCCGCACGCTCCACGACCCGCTCGGATGGCGGGCCGCGCGGGAGCGGGTCGAGCTCGAGATCGAGCATCACCTGCTCGAGGCCACGGACGCGCTGATCGAGGCGGGCCTGGACCCCGGGGAGGCACGACGGGAGGCGGAGCGCCGCTTCGGGAGCCGCCGGAGGCACCGGGACGCGCTCGTGAGGCTCAATCGACGGGGGGAGGTGGTGCACGTGGGGATCGAAGGGATGGCCCGTCTCTGGCGCGACGTGCGTGTCGCGGCGCGCGGCCTCGCGCGCAACCCGCGCTTCGCCGTGGGCGTGCTGCTGACGTTCGCGCTCGGCATCGGGGTGAACGGCGCGATGTTCGCCGTGACCGACCGCCTGCTGCTGCGGCCGCCTGCGCACGTCGAGCGACCGGAGGAGGTGCGCCGGGTGCTCTTCGAGCGGCGGAACGCGGCGACGGGCGAGGTCACGCCGATGGACGGGTTCAGCTACGGCGACCTGGAGGACCTGCGCGGCCTCGCCGGCGTGTCGGGCGCCGGCGGGTGGTCCGGTCCCAGGGAGCAGACCGTCGGCTTCGGGCCGGAAGCGGAGCGCGCCGAGGTGGCCGGCGCGAGCCACGACTTCTTCGCCACGCTCGGCGTTCAGCCTGCGCTGGGTCGCTTCTTCGCGCCTGACGAGGACGCGCTGGACGCGACGCCGGTGGCCGTGCTGGGCTGGGACCGGTGGCAGGGCGCCCACGGGGGCTCGCCCGATGTGCTCGGCACGACGCTCGACCTGGACGGGGTCGCGCACACGGTGATCGGGGTCGCGCCGCGGGGCTTCACGGGCGTGGAGCTGGCACGGGTGGACGTCTGGCTCCCCCTGGTGCCCTACGGCGTGATGGTCTGGCAGACCGACGCGTTCGTGGAGAGCCGGGGCTTCTACTGGATGAGCGCGGTCGCGCGCGTTCCGGTGCAGGAATCCCTTCCGTCGCTCGAGGAGCGGGCGACGGCCGTGCACCGCGCCGTGCGGGCCGAGGGAGCGGACGGCCCCGCCGCCGACGACACGCGCGTGGTCACCGCCCCGCTGATCCGGGCCCGCGGGCCGCTCGCCTCGGACGAGGCGAAGGTCGCCACCTGGCTGCTCGGCGTGACGCTGCTGGTCCTGCTCATCGCGTGCGCGAACGTGGCGAACCTGCTGTTCGCCCGGGCGGAGCAGCGCCGCCGGGAGCAGGCGGTGCGTCGCTCTCTCGGGATCTCCAGGCTCGGGCTCCTGCGGGTGGCGCTGCTCGAGGCGCTGCTGCTGTCCGCCGCGGGCGGGATCCTCGCGCTCGTGGTCGCGCGGGAGGGCGCGGTCGCCATCCAGCGTGTCCTGATCCCCGGGGCCGATGGGATCGGCGACGCTCCGATGGGTCCGCTGGTGCTCGTCGTGGGCGCGCTCGCGCTGTTCGCGGCGCTCGCCTCCGGGCTCGGCCCCGCGGTTCGTTCGAGCCGCACGGACCTCGCCGAAGAGCTCCGGAACGGCGGGCTCGGCGGCTCCGGGCGCCGCGCCCGCATGCGGGACGGGCTCGCGGTCGCGCAGGTGGCGCTCTCGGTCGTGCTCCTGGTCGGCGCCGGGCTCTTCCTGCGTAGTCTGCACGAGGTGCGGACCCTCGATCTCGGGATCGACACGGACCGCCTCCTCACGGCCACCTTCGAGATCCCCGGCGCCGCGCCGACGCCCATGTCCCCTCCGGCCGCCGCCGGCGCCCGCGCCACGGCGGTCCACGAGGAGGCCGCCGCCCTCGCGCGCCGCACGCCCGGCGTGGCCTCCGCCTCGCTCTCCCTCGTCCCGTGGGGATGGGCCTTCTCGGAGCGCGTGCGCGTGCCGGGGCTCGACTCGATCCCGGTCCTGCCGGGAGGCGGACCGGAGTGGGCCGGCGTGGACGAGCACTACTTCGCCACGATGGGGCTCGAGGTCCTCCGCGGCCGGGGGCTCGAGGCCACGGACCGCGCGGAGGGCGCGAACGTGGCGGTGGTGAACGAGACGATGGCGCGCGTGCTCTGGCCCGGTCAGGACGCCGTGGGGCAGTGCCTGCTCCGCAGCGGGGACGCGGACGCTCCGTGCACGACGATCGTCGGCGTGGTCGAGGACGCCTCGCGCGGCCAGCTCGTGGACGACGCGTTCATGATGTACTACGTGCCGCTCGCCTCGGCCTCGGTCCCGCGCGTGCTCTACGTCCGCGCCGAGGGGGCCGCGGAGACGCTCGCCCCGCGCCTCTCCGAGACCCTCCGCTCCTTCTCCCCCGACGTCCGCTGGGCGGAGGTCCGCACGCTGCGCGAGGCGCTCGACCCGCAGGCCCGCGCCTGGTCGCTCGGGGCCACGCTCTTCACGGCCTTCGGGGCGCTCGCGCTGCTCGTCGCGGCGGTCGGCCTCTACAGCCTGCTCGCGTTCGACGTCGCCGATCGGCGGCGCGACCTCGCCATCCGCGGCGCGCTCGGCGCGGACCGGCGCCGGCTGCTGGCCGGCGTCGTGCGGCGGGGCACGACGCTCACGCTCTCCGGGGTGACGCTCGGCGTCGGCCTCGCCGTGTGGCTCGCGCCCCGCGTGGAGGGCCTGCTGTTCGAGGTGGCCGCCCGCGATCCCGCCGTGCTCGCCGCGGCCGGGCTCGTCCTGCTGGCGGCCGGGACGCTGGCCTCGTGGGTCCCCGGTCGGCGGGCGACCCGCGTGGATCCGATGACGGTGCTCCGCGGGGACTGAGCCCTTCGGCCCGGCGGCGCGCGGGAGCCGGACGCGCCCGCCCCCGCCCGGCTCCCTGCTAGCGGGCGCCGATCCCGCGGCGCCGGACCGAGACCGCCTCGAGGCGGCGCTCGTGCGCGGCGAGCAGGTCGCTCCGGGAGACGATCCCCACGAGCGCGCCCGTGCGGGGATCCACGACCGGGAGCCGGCCGACCTTCGCGCGAACCATCTGGTCGGCCGCCTCGCGGAGCGTGCTCTTCGGATACGCCACCACGGGCGGACGGCGCACGAGCTCGGCGGCCGGTGCGTCGTCCCTGGCGTCGCGGCCGAGGAAGTCGCGACGCGTGAGCACGCCGAGCACCCGCTTCCCGTCCACGACCGGGAAGCCCTGGTGCGTCGACTCCTCCAGCTCTTCGGCGAGCCACGACCGCACGTCCCGGACGCACCGATCCCCCGGCACGACCGCGACCTCCCGCGTCATCACCTGCTCCACGATCATCTGCTGGAAGAAGTCTAGGGCGTACTCAGGCTGGACGACCGTGCCGCGGCGCGCCAGGCGCTCGGTCATGATCGAGGTCCGCATGAGGACGATCGACACCAGGTACGCGGCCGATCCGCCCGCGAGCAGCGGCAGGAGGCTCAGCGGCTGACGCGTGGCCTCGAAGGCGAAGACGATGGACGCGAGGAGCGCGTGCGAGGCGCCCGCGAACATGGCCGCCATGCCTACCAGACCCGCCACGTGGGGGCTCACCCCGAGCCCCGGCGCGAGGTCCGCGATCACGAAGCCCATCCCCGCGCCCAGGCCGCCGCCGATGATGAAGAGGGGGGCGAGGGTGCCGCCGGAGGTCCCGCTCCCGAGATAGATGGACCAGGCGACGAACTTCAGCACCACGAGCGTGAGGAGCGCCGGCCCCGTCAGCGTGCCCGTGAGGAGCGCGTCGATGTGCTCGTAGCCGACCCCGAGCACCCGCGGATCGATCCAGCCCACGAGCCCGACCACCACGGCGCCCAGCGCCGGCCACCACATCCAGTGGACGGGAAGGCGCTCGAACCCGTCCTCGATGGCGTAGATCGCGCGGGTGGCGGCGACGGAGGCGACACCGATCAGTGCCCCGAGCACGACGTAGCTCGCGAGCGCCGTCCACGCCGGCTCGGCGATCCCGCTCATGAGGAACACCGGGCCCGTGCCGATGAGGAGGAAGCGCACGGCGGTCGCCGCCGAGGCCGCGAGCGCGACGGGGATGATCGAGCGGGCGCGGTACTCGAAGAGCAGGAGCTCGATCGCCAGGAGGACCGCCGCCACGGGGGTCCCGAAGGTCGCGGCCATGCCGCCCGCCGCGCCGGCGGCGAGGAGGGTCTTGCGCTCCTCCGCGGTGACGTGGAGGACCTGTCCCACCACGGAGCCGAGCGCGCCGCCCGTGGCGATGATCGGCCCTTCCGCGCCGAAGGGTCCGCCCGTGCCGATCGCGACCGCCGCGGAGAACGGCTTGAGGAACATGAGCCGGGGCGCGATGCGGCTCTCGCCGTGCAGGATGCGCTCCATGACCTCCGGGATGCCGTGCCCGCGGATCCCGGTCGCGCCGTAGCGGGCCATCAGGCCGATGAGCAGCGCCCCGACGACCGGCACGACGACGACCCACGCCCCGATCACGTGCTCCGTGGGCGGCAGGAGCTCGGTGCTCAGCCGCCCGTGGAAGAGCACGGAGGTGAGCACGGAGATCAGGACGAGCAGGACCTTCGCGGTGACGCCGGCCAGGATTCCGATGGGGACCGCGATGGCCGCGATCGTCACCAGGCGCAGGGGCGGGGTGCGCGGCGCGGAGGGCCCGTCGATGTGGGCGAGGAGCGACGGCGCGACGGGCAGCCGCTCGCCGCGCTCGGGGGTGGGGTTCGGCGCCATGGCACTTCCGGATGGTCCGCGGGTCGCGCGAACGAGAGCTTTCGGGTGGTTGCACGAAGGTCTATACAGGTCCGACTTTCGTCGAGGCGACGCGGGCGCGGCGGCACGGGCACGTTCCAGGCGATCGATCCGGGGCCGCCGGCGTCCGCGGCGCGCCGAGCTCCGGCGGATGCCGGTGCGGGCCGGCCGTCTTCCTGGCAGGAGGTCTCATGCGTCCCCTCGCGTCTCTTCTGGCCACGATCGTGCTGCTCGGGACGGCATCGGCCGCCGGAGCGCAGCAGCGCACCCTCACCTTCCTGGACGTGCAGGAGCTCCGGCGTGCGGGCTCGTGGGAGCCGAGCCCCGACGGGACGCGGATGCTCTACACGGTGACGACGCCGGACTGGCAGGAGGACGAGGCCCAGACGGACGTCCACCTCGTGTCGCTCTCCGAGGGTGTGTCCTCGAGCCGTCGCCTCACGTTCACGGAGGAGCACGACGAGGACCGGCCCGCCTGGGCGCCGGACGGCCGCACCTTCGTCTTCAGCTCGGACCGGGACGAGGAGGTGGAGGGGCTCGAGGGACGCCAGCTCTACGTCATGCGGACGGACGGCGGGGAGGCCCGGCGCATCACGAACGCCGAGCACGGGGTGTCGGACTTCCGCTTCAGCCCGGACGGGCGCTGGCTCGTCTACCGGAGCGGCGAGGACGGGCGCGAGCAGCTCCACCGGCTGCCCGCCTCGGTCGCCTCGATGGACGCGGGCGCCGCTCCCCCGCCCGGCACGGCCGCGGGCGGATCTCCCGAGCCGCGGCAGCTCACCGCGGGCGCGGCCGGCGTGGAGGACTGGGAGTGGGCGCCCGACGGCTCCCGCATCTACTTCACGCGTCCGGACTCCTTCGACGAGGACGACCACCGGCGTCGGGAGGAGGGCTTCACGGTCGACGTCCGCAACGCCGCGACGCCGCTCTCGAGCCTGTGGGAGGTGACCCTCGAGCCCGTGGCCGAGCGACGGCTCACGGAGGACGCCTCCTACAGCGTGGAGGGATTCGAGATCTCCGAGGACGGCCGCTGGATCGGCTTCAGCGGCGGCTCGCCCGACCGCTACGAGCGCAACATCACGGAGGAGCGCCTCTACGCGGACCCGTACCTCTACGAGGTGGCGAGCGGGCACGTCGAGCGGCTCGTCGAGAACCACGAGGTCGGCGAGAGCGTGCCGAGCTTCTCGCCGGACGGCCGGTGGGTCGCCTTCTCCGGTCCCGACGACCTCCAGCGGTACTCGATGACGGAGTCGCGCATCTACGTGCGCGAAGTCGGGGCGCGCGGCGGCGCGTTCCGCAAGCTGGGCGCCGCCTTCGACAACAGCCTGTCGATCGGATTCTGGTCCGAGGACGGGGGCACGATCTACTTCGACGTCGGGGTGAAGGTCACCCGGCAGCTCCACGCGGTCGACGTGGCGACGGGACAGGTACGCCAGGTCACGCAGGAGCGCGCGTCCCTCTCCGTGGCGCGGGACGAGGAGAGCGGGGTGTATCTGCTCGACTACTCCGATCCCCGCACGCCTCCCACCGTCTTCGCCATCCCGGACGCCGAGGCGGCCGCGGACCGCGCATCCTGGGTCCGGCTCCTCGACGTGAACCCGCACGTCGCGGACATCGCGCTCGGCCGCGAGGAGGAGGTCGAGTGGACCTCCTCGGACGGCAGGACCGTCGGCGGCGTCCTCGTCTATCCGGTCGGGTACCGCGAGGGCGAGCGCTACCCGCTCATCGTGGCGATCCACGGGGGGCCGGCGTCGGCCGACGTGCTCCGCTTCAACGGCGGATACAACGCGCAGGTCTTCGCGGGCGATGGCTACGCCGTGCTCAAGCCGAACTACCGCGGCTCGACCGGCTATGGCAACGCCCACCGCACCGACATCGTCGGCGACTACTTCACGCTCGGATACGAGGACATCATGACCGGCGTGGACCACCTCATCGAGCGCGGGATCGTGGAT
>CAZOYA010000115.1:0-11266 GCA_964583815.1 uncultured Gemmatimonadaceae bacterium
GCGTCACGTCGAGGCTCCGCCACCCGGGGACGCTGACCCGCAGGATCCCCTCCTCCTCCCCCACCACCTGGAAGCCGAGCGGCCCGAGCAGCGACCGCACGCGCGCGGCCTCGAACCGGACGCCCAGCACCTGCTCGATGCGGGCGAGCCGGAGGGAGATCACGGCCGGCTCGTGCGCGCGCGGCGCGCAGTCGAGCACCGGCCCGTCGACCTCGCCGCCGGCCACCGCGAGGACGATCTCCACGCAGCGCGCGAGCGCGCGCTCCATCGCCTCGGGGTCGATCCCGCGCTCGAAGCGGTAGGACGCGTCCGTGGAGAGGCCCAGGGCGCGCCTCGTGGCGCGGATCGACTTCGGGTCGAACCACGCGCACTCGATCAGCAGATCCGTCGTCTCCGGTCCGACCTCGGAGTCCCGACCTCCCATCACCCCGGCGACGGCCACGGGCCGCTCGGCGTCGCAGATCAGGAGCATGTCCGGACCGAGCGCACGCTCGACGTCGTCGAGCGTCGTGAACCGCCCCTCTCCGGCCGCGGGGCGCCGCACCACGATGCCCGGGCCCGCGAGCCGCGCCAGGTCGAACGCGTGGAGCGGCTGTCCCAGCTCGAGCATGACGTAGTTCGTGGCGTCCACGACGTTGTTGATCGGGCGGGCGCCGGCCCCGCGGAGGCGCGCCTGCAGCCACGTCGGCGAGGGCCCCACCCGCACGCCCCGCACGACGGCGCCCAGGTAGCGGGGACAGAGATCCGGCTCCCGGATCTCCACCGACACCGGCCCGGCCTCCACGCGGGGCGCACCCCGAGCCCACTCGAGCCGGGGCTCCTCCCCGTCGGGCACGGGCGGGAGCGCCACGCGGCCGTCCCCGCCCGAGGCGAGCTCCCGGGCGAGCCCCACGTGCGACAGCAGATCGCCCCGGTTGGCCGTGACCTCGACCTCGAGGGTCGCATCGTCCAGGTCGAGCGCCTCGACGAACGCCTGGCCGGCCCGGAAGTCGCCGTGGAGCTCCAGGATTCCGCTGTGGTCGGTGCCGAGGCGCAACTCCTTGGCGGAGCACAACATCCCCTCCGACACCTCACCCCGGATCTTGGCCTTGCGGATGCGGAAGTCGCCCGGCAGGGTCGCGCCGACGGGCGCGAACGGGTACCAGGCCCCAGCGCGCACGTTCGGCGCCCCGCAGACCACGTGGAGCGGCTCCGTGCCCGTGCCCGCGTCCACCCGGCAGAGCGACAGGCGGTCCGCGTTCGGGTGGCGGGACACCTCGAGCACCCGGCCCACCACGACGTCGCCGAGGCCCGCGGCGGGCCGCTCGATCGACTCCACGGGCGCGCCGCGCAGCGCGAGCCGCGCGGCGACCTCCTCCGGGTCCGCGTCGAGGTCGGGCACGAGGGCCCGCAGCCAGCGGTACGAGGCCTTCACGATGCGAACTGCCGGAGGAAGCGGACGTCGTTGTCGAAGAACGTGCGGAGATCACGGACCCCGTGCTTCAGCATCGCGATCCGGGCCGGACCCATCCCGAACGCCCACCCGGTGTAGCGCTCCGGGTCGAGCCCGGCGTTCTCGATCACGGCCGGATCGACCATCCCCGCGCCCATCACTTCGAGCCAGTCCGTCTCCTCCCGCGACCCGTCGGGCCGGACGAGGACCCGCTTCACGTCGACCTCCGCGCTCGGCTCCGTGAACGGGAAGTAGGAGGGCCGGAAGCGCACCCGGGTGTCCGCCCCCCAGTAGCGCCGCGCGAACTCGGCGAGCGTGGCCTTGAAGTCCACGAAGGTGACGCCCTCGTCCACGACGAGCCCCTCGATCTGCATGAACGCGGGCGTGTGCGTGGCGTCGTACGTGTCCCGCCGGTAGACCCAGCCGGGCGCGAGGATCCGGATGGGCGGCTTCCACCGCTCCATCGTCCGCATCTGGACCGGCGAGGTGTGGCTCCGCAGGAGGACGGAGTCCACCAGGTAGAGCGTGTCCTGCTCGTCGGCGGCCGGGTGGTCGAGGGGCGTGTTCAGCGCCTCGAAGTTGTACCACTCGGTGTCGGCCTCGGGGCCGCGCGCCCGGGTGAAGCCGAGCCCCCGGAAGATGTGCCAGATCTCGTCGACGGCCTGCGTGACGGGATGGAGCCCGCCGCGCCACGGCTCCCGGGCGGGCAGCGTGAGGTCCGGGGCGTCCGCGGCGGCCGCGGGGCGCGCGAGCTCCGCCGCGCGCCGCTCGAGCGCCTCCCCCACGACCTCCTTCACCCGGTTCGCCTCCTGGCCGACGCGCGGGCGCTCGTCGTTCGGGAGCGCGCCGAGGCCGCGGAGCACCTCCGAGATGCGGCCTTCCTTCCGGCCGAGATACGCGACGCGCACGCGCTCGAGCTCGCCGGGCTCCTCCACCCGACCGATGCGTTCGAGGGCTTCCCGCTCGAGATCTCGGAGCGCGTCGAGGGATGCGGATGGGCTCAAGGTCGCCAGTCTTCGGGATGGGGATGCGCCGAACGGCTGCGAAAGCTATCAGACGTGCACCCCGGCGCAATGCACGGAGGGCCCCGGAGCGCCATGCCCCGGGGCCCTCGCGATCGTGCCGCGCCGCGGTCGATCGTCTGCTCCTCCCGCGCGAGGCGGAGGGCGCGGCGTCAGGCGGTGGTGCCGGCCTCCAGCCCCGCGCGCGCCTGCTCGACGAGCGCCGCGAAGGCGGCCGGGTCGCGTACCGCGAGATCGGCGAGCGCCTTCCGGTCGAGCTCCACGCCCGACGCCTTCAGGCCGTTGATGAAGCGCGAGTAGGACAGGTCGTGCTCGCGGGCCGCGGCGTTGATCCGCGCGATCCACAGGCGCCGGAAGTTCCGCTTCTTCTTCTTCCGGTCGCGGTAGGCGTGCTCCCACCCCTTCTCCACCGCGTCCTTCGCGACGCGGTAGAGGTTCTTCCGGCCACCGAAGTAACCCTTGGCAGCCTTGAAGATCTTCTTCTTGCGCTTGTTCCGCGCTACGGCGGACGTCGCTCGAGGCATGGCCGGACCTCCTCAGGCGCCGTAGGGGAGGATCTTGCGGAGCCTCTGTGCGTCGGCCGGTGCGACCAGATCGGACTGGCGCAGGCGTCGCTTCCGCTTCCGCGTCTTCTTCGTGAGGATGTGGCTCTTGTTGGCCCGCATCCGCTTGAGCTTGCCGGAGCCCGTGGTCTTCACGCGCTTCGCCGCGCCCCGGTGGGTCTTCATCTTGGGCATGACTGTCTCCGTCGCCTACTTCGCCTTGAGGGGCGCGACGACCATCGACATCACGCGCCCTTCCATGTTGGGTTGGCTCTCCACCTTCCCGAGGTCGTCCAGGTCCTCCATGACCCTGGCCAGCACCTCGAGACCCAGCTCGGGATGGGTCACCTGCCGCCCGCGGAACATCATGGTCAGCTTGACCTTGTTCCCCTCCTCGAGGAAGCGGCGCGCATGGCGGACCTTGAAATCGTAGTCGTGGTCCTCGATCCCCGGTCGGAACTTCACTTCCTTGACGTGGATCGTGTGCTGCTTCTTGCGCGCTTCCCGGGCGGCCCGGGCGGCTTCGTACTTGTACTTCCCGTAGTCCATCATCTTGACCACGGGCGGACGGGCTTCTGCCGCGACTTCGACCAGATCCATCCCTCGCTCGGCTGCCCGTTCGCGCGCCTCGTCGATGGAGACGATGCCGATCTGCTCGCCATCGTCCTGGATCAGCCGGATCGGGCTGATCCTGATCTGCTCGTTCACACGGACTCTTTTGTCGCTGATGTGCCGAATCCCTCCGAGTGACGTCCCGGCCCGGATGCCTCCGCATCCGGGAACGAACGAGGCCCGAGCGCAAACTGCCCCGGGCCGCGACCACGACCGGCCCACGGACGGTGTCCGCGCGCCGGGTTCCGCGACCCCCACGTCGGCCACTTAGGCCCTGAGGGTGGAGCCGGCGGTCCGGCCGGCTCGCTTCCTTTGCTGTCGCGCGGTCCGGCCACGCCGGATCGCCGCTCAAAATGTAGGACGCGGCCCCCCCGGTCAACTCGCCTTCGTGCGGATCTCCTCGAGGAGGAGGGAGGCGAACTCGTCGCGCGGCATCACCTCCTGCTTGCGCCCCGCGCCCCGCCGGCGCACGGCGACCGTCCCGTCGGCGGCCTCCCGCTCCCCGACCACCGCCATGTACGGCACCTTCATGCGCTCGGCCTCGCGGATGCGGTAGCCGAGCGTCTCCCGCACGGCCAGCTCGACCCGGACCCCTTCGGCGTGGAGCCGGTCGGCCAGCTCCCGCGCGCTCCCGACCCACTGCTCGGAGATCGGGAGCACCCGTACCTGCTCGGGGGCGAGCCAGGTCGGGAACGCGCCCGCCCAGTGCTCGATCAGGATCGCGATGAAGCGCTCGAAGGATCCGAAGATCGCCCGGTGGATGACGACGGGCCGGTGCTCCGTGTTGTCCTCGCCCACGTACGTGAGCTCGAATCGCTCGGGGTTGGCGTAGTCGAGCTGGATGGTGCCGAGCTGCCACGCGCGCCCGAGCGCGTCCACCACGTCGAAGTCGATCTTCGGGCCGTAGAAGGCGCCGTCACCCTCCTTCAGATCGTAGGGCCGGCCGAGCGCGTCGAGCGCGCCCCGGAGCGATCCCTCCGCCCGGTCCCACATCGCGTCGTCCCCGATCCGCTGCTCGGGTCGGGTGGCGAACTTCGTCGTGTACTCGAGCCCGAGCGTGCGGTAGAAGTAGTCGACCAGGTCGACGAGGCGTCCGACCTCGTCCGTGATCTGCTCCTCCGTCACGAAGATGTGCGCGTCGTCCTGCTGGAACTGCCGCACGCGGGTGAGCCCGGAGAGCGCGCCGGTGATCTCGTTGCGGTGCAGGACGTCCTGCGTCGCGAAGCGCACCGGGAGCTCGCGGTACGACCGGTGCCGCGAGCGGTACAGCAGGTAGTGCGAGGGGCAGTTCATCGGCTTCAGCGACATGTCGTGCTCGCCCGATTCCTTGTCGAGCACCAGGAACATGTTCTCGCGGTACTTGCCCCAGTGGCCGGACAGCTCCCAGAGCTGCTTGTTGTAGAGCAGCGGCGTCTTCACCTGCTGGTAGCCGTTCTCGCGCAGGACCGAGGACATCCACTCCGAGAGGAGCCGGAAGACGGTGGTTCCGCGGTCCGTCCAGAAGGGCGCGCCCGGCGCCGAGGGGTGGAAGAGGAAGAGGTCGAGGTCCTTCCCGAGCCGCCGGTGATCGCGCTTCCGCGCCTCCTCGAGGCGCGTGAGGTACGCGTCGAGGTCGTCGCGCGTGAGGAAGGCCGTCCCGTAGATGCGCTGGAGCATCTGCCGGCGCTCGTCCCCCCGCCAGTACGCGCCCGCCCCGCTGAGCAGCTTGAAGTGCCGCAGATGACCGGTGCTGGGCACGTGCGGGCCCCGGCACAGGTCGACGAAGGGCCCGTTGCGGTAGACGGTGATCACCTCGTCGTCGCCGAGCTCCTCGAGCCGCTCGAGCTTGAGCGGATCGTCCTGGAAGAGCGCGCGCGCCTCCTCCTTCGTCACGCGCCGGCGCTCGAACGGCTGATCCTCCGCCACGACCTCGGCCATCGCGGTCTCGAAGCGCTCGAGGTCCTCCGGCGTGAACGGCGCCTCGACGTCGAAGTCGTAGTAGAAGCCCTCGTCGATGGCCGGGCCGAAGCCGATCCCGGCCCCGGGCCGGAGCGAGCGCACGGCGGTGGCGAGGACGTGCGCCGCGGAGTGCCGCAGCACGGGAAGCACCTCGGGGTCCTTCGCCGTGAGGATGCGGATCTCGGCGTCCTCCTCGATCGGCTCGACCAGCCCGACCGTGCGGCCGTTCACGACCGCCGCGAGCGCGGCCTTCGCCAGCCCGGGACCGATCCGGCGTGCGACGTCACCCGCGGTCGTCCCGCGCGGCATCTCGAGGACGTCGCCGTTCGGGAGCGTGATGCGGATCGAGGGGTCGCTGGACATGGGTCGCCGGGGCCGGGGTGCGCGTGGAGAGCACGAAAGGAAGGCCCCCGGTCCGGGGAGGTCAATGGTCGCGCGAGACCGAGCGGCGCCACACGATCCAGAGCCCCAGGGGGAAGGCGAGCAGCCATCCGACGACCACCGCGCGCCGGAGTCCGGGGGTGTCCCCGAGCCAGCCGAGCGCGAGCGTGGCGAGCACGAGCACGGCGACGGCGCCCGCCACGTATCGCAGCAGGATCATGAGGCGGGCGGACGAGACGTAGCGACTCTCCGGCATCGCTCTCCTCAGGAAGGCTCGAGCACGAACGCGTTCGACACGGTCTCCTCGAGCGGGAGGTCCGCGGCGCGGTCCCACACGAGACGATACACCCCCGCGACGTCCTCGAACACGAAGGCGGGCGTGACGTTCGAGCCCGGGGGCGCCCCCACCACCTCGAGCGTGTCGGCGTAGCTCCCGCCCGGCGGGATCACGAGCGGCGGGCTCTCGCACGCGCTGCCGAACGGCCGCCACGCATCGACCCAGCGCCCCTCGCGGCGCACCTGCAGGCTGGGGCGGACGTCGCCCCGGCAATTGCGCACCCGGACCTCATGGCCGGTCCCGTTTTGGAACGTCCACGGGATCGTGGCCGCGTATCCGAAGTCGAGCGTCCGGAGCTCGTAGCGGAGCGCCGAGGTCTGGATCGGCGCCGAGGGATCGCGCTCGACGGCGGGGACGTCGCCGCACGCCGCTGCGAGGCCCGCGGCCGCGAGTAGGGGCAGGAGCGCCCGGGCCGCCGACACGGCCCGCGCTCAGGCCCCCGGGCGCGTCGCGCCGGAGAGCATGTCCTCCAGCCAGTGACCGGCCCGCCGCACCTTCGCCTCCACGTACGGGCGGTTGTGCCGGTTGAGCGTGCCGTGGAGGGGCTGGCGGGACAGGACCCGCACCCCGCCCCGCTCCACCGCCCGCACCTTCTCGGGGTTGTTCGTGAGGAGGTGCACGCGATCGATGCCGAGGTGGCGGAGCATCTCCAGGGCCGCGTCGTACGTCCGCTCGTCCGGTCCGAAGCCCAGGGAGCAATCCGCGTCGATCGTGTCGAGCCCCGACTCCTGCAGCGTGTAGGCGCGGAGCTTGTTCGCGAGCCCGATGCCCCGTCCCTCCTGCGCCAGGTAGAGGAGCACGCCGCCGCCCCGCGCCGCGAAGTAGCGGAGGCTGCCGCGAAGCTGCTCGCCGCAGTCGCACCGCAGGCTGCCGAAGAGGTCGCCGGTGAGGCACGCGGAGTGGAGGCGGACCGGCACGGGATCCGGCCACGCCTCGCGCTCGCCCACCAGGATCGCGACGTGCTCGAGCAGGCCGCTCTCCTCGCGGAACAGGATGAAGCGTGCGTCCTCGGTGTCGCGGAGCGGGACGGGCGCGTCGCTCACGCGGACCACGGAGAGGCGCGGCGCGTCGAGGAGCGCGCGCACCGCTTCGGCCCCGACGCCGAGGATCGACCCGTCCGCGACGAGCCGCGCGAGCTCGGCGGAGGGTTCCGCGCCGGCGGAGACCGCCACCACGGCGGGCAGCAGGTGGCCGGCGCGCGCGAGCCGGAGGACCGCCGCCTCGGGGGCTGTCGCGGCGCGCACGCTGTCCGGATGCGCGCGCGGCGGCACGGGCGCGCTGCAGAGCGCCAGCAGGTCCGACGCCCTCGCCGCATCCGGGAGCACGAGCGCCAGCGCGTCGTCGGTGGGACGTCCGTTCCGGTGCCCGTTCACGGAGGCGCCGGAGGTCGCCGGCCCCGGGTCGTCGAAGCCCAGCACGCGGGCACGATGCGCCGTGACCACCAGGTGTGCGGCCCCGGCCCCGAGCGAGCGGAGCGAGTCGAGCGCGGCGTCCGTCAGGCCTTCGACGGCCGAGGCGACGACGCCCCCGCCCGGTCCGCCGTCCCGGACGTGGAGGGGGCGCCTCCGCCTGAGCTCGAACAGTCCCCGCTCCGCTTCGTACATGGAGGCACTCGTCTCCGATTCGTCTCGTCCGCTCATGGGGACGACGCTCGCGCCCCCGGATACCTTGTCACCCTACGGGGCGCCCGGGCAAACGACCCCGGGCGCGCGCGTAGGCGGGCCGGCCCGCGCCGGCCTTGGATCCCGCGAGGACCGCGGGTCGCGCGGGGCGCACCGACGCAGGCGCCGGCGGGCGCGTCCCGCCGCTGCTCCAGCGCACGATCGGCGCCGCGAGGAGCAGCCCCACGAGGATCGGCGCCAGCCAGAGCGCGTAGAGGGGGCTCCACCAGAGCGTCGCGCCGAGCCAGGCCACGCCCGCGGCGCTGATCCAGCCCGTGCTCGCGACGGCCTCCCTCCACCGGATCCGGCGGCCGTCCCGGGGCTGGGCGGCCCAGGCGACGTCCCGGCCGGCGACGATCTCGGCCACCGCCCGGACGTGCAGCATCATCAGGACCGGCGCCACGAGCACGGAGAACGCCGCCTCCCGGAGCCCCTCGACGAGCGTCCGCCGTGCGCGCCCGCTACGACGCGCCCGCACCACGGCGAGGCCCAGACCGAGCGCTTTCGGCATGAACAGCAGCACCCCCGTCACCGCGAGCAGCGGCAGCGCCGGCGCCCCGGGGCCTCCCGGCAGCGCCGCCGGAGCGAGCGCCGGTCCCCCCGAAGCGGCCGGCCAGAAGACGTAGGCGCACCCGAGGAGGAGCAGCACGAGCCAGAGCGCCGAGGAGAGATAGGCGAGCGCGCCCATCACGAAGTGGAGACGCCCCAGGGGGTGGAGCCCCGGCGTCCCCAGGAGACGCAGGTGCTGGAGGCTCCCCTGCGCCCAGCGGCGGTCGCGGCGGCCGAAATCCGGGAGATTGCCGGGCACCCCCTCGCGGCTCCCGCGCAGGTGCGGCAGGAGCCAGACGCCCCACCCCGCCCGTCGCAGGAGCGCCGCCTCGACGAAGTCGTGGCTCAGGATCTCGCCGCCGAGCGGCGCCGTGCCGGGCAGGACCGGGAGCGCGCCGTGCCGGACGAACGGCTCGAGGCGGAGGATCGCATTGTGCCCCCAGTAGTTGGCGGCGTCGCCCTGCCAGAAGCTCTGCCCGGTGGCGAGAAGCCGCGCGTGCAGGCGCGCGCCGGTCTCGAGGAAGCGTCCGAAGCGGGTCCACTGGCGCTCCGGAACCGGGACGGTCTGGAGGATGCCCGCCCGCGGGTTCGCTTCCATGAAGCGCACCAGCTCCACGAGCGTGGCGCCCTCCATGACGCTGTCCGCGTCCAGGACCACGACGTGCTCGTAGCGTCCCACGGAGCGGAGGCAGAACTCCCGGATGTTTCCGGCCTTGCGCCCCTCGGCCCGCTCCCGCCGCCGGTAGCCGAGGCCGACCGCGCCGCGGTAGCCCCCCTGCAGCGCGCGCCACGCCTCCTCCTCCCGGGCGCCGGCTTCGGGTCCCGAGTCGCTCAGGAGGTGGAGCTCGAACGCTCCTCCGTGCCCGCTCGCGTCCAGCGACCGGAGCATGCGCCAGATCCCGCCCATGAGCATCCCGAGCGGCTCGTCCCGGGCGGGGATCACGATCGCGGTGCGGGTGGACAGCCGCGGTCCGTCTCCCCTCCCCCCGGGAGCCGGCGTCCGGCGCGCGCCCCGGCGCAGCGTGATCGGATCGCGGCCCAGCGCGACGAGGAGGAAACCCTCCGCGGCGTTCCAGAACGAGAAGGCGATCCACGTGAACGTGCCGGTGAAGAGCACCAGGATGGCGCCCTCGAGCAGCGTGAGCCCGCCCGCGCCCACGATCCCGAGCATGAGCCAGGTCCCGGCACCTCCCGTCATCGTCACCAGCCCGAAATGAAGGGCCCGCCGTACGCCGATGGCCGGAGCCTCGAGGCGGTACGGCTCGGCCTCCGTCCTACCGGTCATCGGGCACCCACACGTAACTCCAGGTCTCGCTCAGGATCGTTCCGTCCGATTCGAGGATGAGGCGCATGTCCGAGGGCTCGTTCCCCTCGGGCCGCACCACGAAGGTGACGCGGCGCCCCCCGTCCTCCGGCAAGGGCTGTACCACCAGCTCGGCGGCCTCGCCGCGGGAGAGCGACAGACGCGCCTGCACGGGGGCTTCGGGCGGGTGGCGGGCGAGCACGCCGCCACGGAAATCGATCACGAAGCGCCGGAGACGCGCCCGCTCCGGAGCGTCCTGTCCGGGAAGCGCGGCGCTCGCCACGAGCGTGCGCTCGACCCGGCCGAGCGTCTGCTCGGGGAGCGTGTCCCCGAAGGTGCGGAGCCGGTAGCGGTAGCTTCGGGACGCTCCGGCCGGGAGGCCGCCGTCCGGCACCCAGTAGGCGGCGATGTTGTCCTCGAACTCCGTGCGCGCGGGGATCTCCAGGAGCTCCACGCCGCCCGTGCCCCAGTCGCCGGCCACGGTCTCGACCCAGTAGCTGGGCCGCCGGTCGTAGCGTGCCTCGAGGTCGAGATAGGCGTCGAAGGCCCGCTCCCGCTGCACGAGCCCGAAGCCGCGGGGGTCCGTGTCCCGGAGCTGCGTCACCTGGATGCCGGAGCGATTCTCGAGCGGGCGCCAGATCCACTCCCCGAACCGGGTCCACACGAGCAGCCCCTCGGAGTCGTGCACGCGGGGGCGGAAGTCGTCCGCGCCGCGGGCCCCGCGGCCCGGAGCCCGGAAGAACATGCTGCTCATCGGCGCCACCCCGAGCTTGCCCACGTCCCGGCGCCCGAAGAGCCGCACGTCCACGTCGAGCACGGTGGGATCGCCGGGCCGCAATACGAAGTGGTACGCCCCGGCGAGCGACGGCCCGTCCAGGAGCGCGTGCAGGACGAGCGTGTCCTGGCCGGCCCCGGGTCGCTCGAGCCAGAACTCGGTGAACGCCGGGAACTCCTCGTCGCGCTCGCTGGCGGGGTCCACGGCGATGCCGCGCGCCGACAGGCCGTACGCCTGCCCGCGCCCGAGCAGGCGGAAGTAGGACGCGTCGAGGAAGGCCACGACCTCGTCCATCTCGCCCGGCGCGTTCAGCGGATGGAGGACCCGGAGCCCGGCGTAGCCGGGGAGGTCCTCGCGCGCGTCGGCCGGGAGCGCGAGGCCCGGATCGACCGCGAAGCGCCCTGGATCCCACGCGAGCGCCCGCGCCGAGTCCCCCTCCACGACCCACACGCGGATCACGTCGTCGTGCAGCGACCCCGGATGGAAGAGCTGCACCTCGAACGCCTCCTCCCCGCGCCAGAGCGCCCGCTCCTCGCGGAAGCGGATGAGCCGGTACTGGTCGTAGCCGAGCGCACGCAGCGCCTCGGGCACGGCGGGCTGCGCTCGCCACGGCTCCGCGGCCAGGCCGCGGGCCCGTGCCTCCACGTGCGCGGCCAGGGAACCCTCCGCCGCGGTCCAGGGCGGCGGGGGCGGGGCCGGCGGGCCCTCCTCGGG
>CAZOYA010000116.1:0-11246 GCA_964583815.1 uncultured Gemmatimonadaceae bacterium
GGGGCCGCGGGCTCCTGCGCCCCGCCCCACGCCGGGACCGCCAGCGTGAGCGGGCCCGCGAGCGCGACGGCGAGCGCCCGCACGCACCGTCCTGAACAGGGCCTGGTCATGTGCCCTCCCGGTCGGGGTCCCCTCCCTCTAGATAGGCCGGGATTTCCGGGAGGATCCGCCGGTCGGGCCTCAGCTTACCGGCACCGGCGTCACGCGCATGATGAAGAGGCCCTCCCGCACGCTCGTGAAGACGACCACGCCGCTCTCGAAGAACGGGTAGTTGCTCCACGCCCCGCTCTGGCCGGCGCTGTGGCCCGGCCCGTCGTCGTTGTAGGGCGCGCTGTCGAAGAAGGCGATCTCGCGCGGGTTCTCGCGCTCGCTGATGTCGAGGACGCGGAGGCCGCTGCCGTAGTTCGACTGGTACATGCGGTCGCCGCGCACATAGAGGTTGTGGTCCGACGCGGGGACGGGCCCGATGTACTCGTGGGCCACGATCGGGTCGTCGAGCTCCGTCAGGTCCCAGACGATCGTGCGCGTGCCCTCGACGCTCCCGGCGAGCTCGTCGAGCTCGTCGTTCATGTAGAAGTAGCGCTGCTCGTCGTCGAACCACCCCTGGTGCGCGTAGGCCACGTTCGGATAGCTCATGCGCGCGATCGTGACGGGCGCGGACTTGTCGGTCACGTCCGCGATGTTGATCTCGGTCTCGTTGGATCCCACGCAGATCTGCCGCCCCCGGTACTCCTCGTCCGGCCCGCGGTAGACGAGGCACTGCGCGTCGTGGGTGTATCCGCTCGCGCCCGGGCTCGTGGGATCGTGGTAGCACCCCGCGAAGACCGGCCTCAGCGGCTCGCGCGCATCGACGATGTGCAGCCCGCCCCCGCACGTGCGCCCGCCGCTGTTCGCCCCGACGATGTAGAGGAACCCCGAGGCGGTGTCCGCGACGACGTTGTGCGCGCTGAAGATCTCGTGGTAGGTGTGATCGGGCTCGAACACGGCGGGCTCCGCGCCGACGTCGCGAAGCCGGCCGAGGTCGAAGACCTGCATCCCGTGCGCGAGCGCCCCGTCCGAGACGATGTAGGCGTATTGCCCGATCACCTTGATGTCGCGCCACACCGAGGGCGGAGAGCCCGCCGTGCGCGGAAGGTTGCCGACGAGCCGCGGCGCCGCAGGATCCGTGACGTCGACGAACGAGGCCCCGTCGCGACGCGCCACGAGCGCGTAGTCCCGTCCGGTCTCGGGATCCGTCCAGCCCCACACGTCGTTCACCCACACCCCGCGCTCCCCGCCGAGCGCGCCGATCGGCAGGTGGGCGACGAGCTCCATGTTCGCGCACGGGAACTCGCCGCCCATCGTGCCGCCCTCGCAGCGCTCGCCCTGCTCGAGCGCCGCGCCGATCCGGAAGATCCGCCCCTCCAGCACGTCCTCCGCCCGCCACCCCTCGCCCGCACGCGCGAGCGTCATCACCCGGCCCTCGCCGAAGTCCCGCGTCGGCATCGCCACCACCGCCCGCTCGCCGCTCGCCGCCAGCGCGTAGCCGAAGCCCAGCGGCCACGACGCGCCCGAGGTGTCGTCGGGATCGAGATGCGTGGCGCCGTGCCACGCCCCGGATCCGTCCCGCCGGAAGCGGTACACGCGCCCGTTCGATCGCTGCACGCCCGGCGCGCCCACCCAGAGCTCGTCGCCCGCCATGGCGAGCGAGAAGCCGAAGGCCGAGCCCGGCGGCTCGTCGAACGGGCCGAGGGCGCCCGCGGTCACCCAGCCGCCGCCCCGCGGCTCGAGCACGAACACCCGGCCGGCGCCCGGCGCGCCGACCCAGGCCTGCCCGCCCGCCAGCAGCACGGCGGAGCCGGCGCCCGCCTCCTCCGGGAGCTGCTCCCGGGACAGCGCGAGCCGCACCGGCTCGCTCCAGGCGCCGTCCGCGCCCTGCTCGGCCAGGTAGGCGCGCCCGCGCGCTCCGTCCGAGCCGGGGGCGCCGACCAGGAGGCGCGCCCCCTCACGGGCGAGCGTCCGTCCGAAGGCGACCGCCCCGTCGTCCGCGGGCGGACGCAGAGTACCCGCCAACTCCCAGCCGGACGCGTCGCGCCGGAAGCGGTACACGAGCCCGGTGCCCGCCGCGGCCGGCGCGCCCACGAGCAGCTCGTCGCCCGAGAGCGCGAGCGCGGCGCCGTACTCCCGATCGTCGTCGCCCGCGGGCGGCTCGACCGTGCCGGCACCCGTCCAGGCCCCGCCCGGGCCGCTCCGCTCGAAGGCGTACACCACGCCCGAGCCGTCGCGCTTGCGGGGGGCCGCCACCACGAGGGTGTTCCCGTCCACCGCGAGCGCGCGCCCGAAGTCGTCCATGCGGGAGGAATCCGGGGCGGTCAGCGTGGCCGGGTCGGACCATTCGCCCGACGGGGTCCGCCGGTACGCGTACACCATGCCGGGGCCGTACCAGTTCACCGGCTGGCCGACGAACAGCTCGTCGCCCGAGATCGCCACCGCCCGGCCGAAGTTCGGCTCCTGGGCGGCCGCCGGCTCCGCGGCCGCGAGGCACGAGAGGGCGAAGAGGCCTGCGAGGACGGAGCGCTTGTGCACGGGGCTTGCCTCGGCGTCCGGGGGGAAGCATCGGGAAGGGTGCAAACTTGGCGTGCGTCGCCCCGCGCCGAAATGGTCGCGGCGGGATGCTGCCATTACGGCAGCCAAGGCGCCATTCCGGCACTCCCTACGCGCTCAGCCGCTCCTCCGCACCCACCCACGACGTGTCGATCCCGCGCGCCTTCAGCGAGGCCAGGAAGGCCGTCTTCTCGACGGATTTCATGTAGGCCTCCTTGGGCTCGACGAGCTTCCTGTCCACGAGATCGAGGAGCGAGTCGTTCAGCGTGGTCATCCCGTGCTTCTTGCTCGTCTGCATCACCGAGGGAATCTGGAAGGTCTTCCCCTCGCGGATCAGGTTCGAGATCGCCGGCGTGGTGATGAGGATCTCGCGGGCCGCCACGCGTCCGCCGCCGATCTTGCGCAGCAGCGTCTGCGCGACGACACCCCGCAGCGACTCGGACAGCATGACCCGGATCTGCGACTGCCGGTCGCCCGGGAACTGGTCCACGATCCGCTCCACGGTCGAGGCGGCGGTCGTGGTATGGAGCGTCCCGAACACGAGGTGGCCGGTCTCGGCCGTCTCGATCGCGATCGCCACGGTCTCGAGGTCCCGCAGCTCGCCGATGAGGATGATGTCCGGGTCCTCCCGCAGCGCGGCGCGCAGCCCGCTCTTGAAGGACCTCGTGTGCTCGCCCACCTGGCGGTGCGTCACGAGGCACTTGCGGCTCTCGTGCACGAACTCGACGGGATCCTCGATCGTGAGGATGTGGTCCTCCCGCTCCCGGTTCATCTTGTCGACCATGGCGGCCAGGGTCGTCGACTTGCCGGATCCGGTCGGTCCCGTGACGACCACGAGCCCCTTGGTGAGCAGACAGAGGTCCTGCACCGCCTTGGGGACCCCCACGTCCTCGCACGTCGGGATCTTGCTCGGGATGATCCGGAACACGGCCATCGGACCGTTGCGGTCCATCGCCGCGTTCACGCGGAAGCGCGCCACGCCCGGGATCTCGTAGGCGAAATCCGCATCCCACGTCTCGTGGAAGATCTCGCGGTCGCGCGGGTTCATGATCGAGTACAGGAGCTCCTCGACCGACTCGGTCGTGAGCGCGGGCTGGTCCGTGCGCTTCAGCCCCCCGTCCTTGCGCAGGATCGGCGGCTGCCCGACGCGCAGGTGCAGGTCCGAGCCGCCGGACTCCACGAGCATGCGGAGGAGCGCGTCGATCCGGGCCGCGTCCGTGCGTCCGACGCGCGCCGGTGCGGCGCCGGGCCGGGCTTCGGCGGGCGCGGACGTGGATGCGGCCTCGTTCCGTGCGGGTCCACCGGCGGCCCGCGCCCCCGGCTCGGGGACCCGCTCGCCCACGGGACCCGCGCCCGCGTCCGCTCCACCGCTCACGCGCAGCCGCGGTCCACCCACCCCGGGCTCCACCGCGATCGTGGCGGCTCCGGCCGGCGACTCGTATCGGAAGCGGACGGGCTCGCCCCGCGCGACGTCGTCGGCCAGGTCGGCGGACAGCGTGCTTCCGAGGATGCTACCGATCTGCGCAGGGGTCACCGGCTCGCGCGACAGCGGCTGCACGTTCGCGCCCGACTGCAGCCGGATCGGCTCGTTGGGCGCGAGGAGGATGGCCTGCCCGCCCCGCTGATGCAGGACGGTGATCAACTTGTCGAGCTGTTTCATCGGGATCAGTCGCGAGGGTGGACCGAGCGGATGTGGGACCGGTTGACCAGGTGCACCCGGTCTTCGGTGTGGATCGTCAGGAAGCGCTCGGGGCCGTTGAGCACGTCGAGCGTGCGCGCCTGCGCCTTCGGCAGGTCGAGCGAAGTCCACCCCGAGAGCAGGCTCCCGTCCGAGAGGTGCAGGTCGAGCGCGGCCCGCGCCTTCGACGGATCGGGCCCCGCGGCCGCCAGGTCCTCCGGCGGGACGTACGAGATCGAGATCGTCCGCGCCTTGCCCATCAGCACGACGGTCCCGTTCTCCTCGCTGAGCGGGAAGAACGCGTCCTCGTTGTCGATCATCGTGAGGGGGGTTTCGAAGCCGCCTGGCGCGCGCGTGTTCGGGTGGAGATGGATCTCCCCCGCGCCACGGCGTCCGTCGTCCGTCAGGATCTCGACGGCGAGCCGCTTCGTGGGGCTCCGGTAGGGCGAGCTCATGCGGGGCGATCCCCCGAGGGGCGCACCGGTCCGGCGAGCAGGGTGGAAGGGCGCATGCGGGCTGATCCCGGGATGGCGGACGAGGGTCGACGACGTTCTGGACGGCCGGGGCGATCGAGGATCGCCGGAGACGCTACGGCGCCGGCGCTCGGATCCCGGGGATCCGACTCGCCGTCTCGGGCGACACCGCTGGGGGAGACCCAATATGTACCGAGACGAGCGAGGATGCGACGTCCTCGTGTGGGAACGGGCCGCGCCAGGGAACCCGGCTCCCCTCCGGGACGTCTTACCTGGTCCTTACACAGCGCCGCTTGTCGGGACCGGGCCGTCGTTCCAGTCTTCCTCCAGATCCACTGGCGACCATGGAGTGTGCCGATGATCAGTCGACGTGAGTGGTTGCGTCTCACCGCGGGCGCGAGCGCGCTCCTCGGTATGAATCCGCGGCTGCTGGCGGCCCTGCAGGATGGGCCGGTGCGCACGCGGCCCATCCCGTCCAGCGGCGAGGAGATCCCGGTCATCGGGCTCGGCGGCCGGTGGATCTCCGCCGACTCGAGCTCGCAGGAGCTCGCCGACCACCGCGCGGTGCTCCACGAGCTGGCGCGGAACGCCGAGGGCGCCGGGCGACTGTTCGACTCCGCGGCGGGGTACGGCGGAGGCGGCTCGGAGGAGTACGCCGGTCAGTGGGCCGAGGAGGACGGGATCCAGGAGCGGATCTTCTGGGCGACGAAGGTCAACGTCGCAGGCCGTAGCGGGGGCGCCGATCCCGAGGACGTGCGCGCGCAGATCGAGCGCTCCTTCGAGCGCATGCGGCTCGACGTGATCGATCTCGACCAGGTCCACAACATGGGCGACCCGCCCACCCAGCTCGCGGTCCTGCAGGAGTACAAGGACCAGGGCCGGATCCGCTACATCGGGATCACGACCACGAGCGAGAGCCAGTACGACGATCTCGAGCGGGTCATGCGCGCGCACCCGGTCGACTTCATCGGGATCGACTACGCGATCGACAACCGCGTGGTCGAGGAGCGCATCCTGCCGCTGGCGCAGGACGAGGGGATCGGCGTGCTGGTCTACCTGCCCTTCGGCCGGAGCCGGATGTGGGCGCGGATCGGCGACCGTCCGCTCCCGGAGTGGGCGCAGGAGTTCGACGCGCACACGTGGGCGCAGTTCATGCTCAAGTACGTCGTCGCGCACCCGGCGGTGAGCGTGGCGTGCCCCGGCACGGGCGACCCCGCGCACATGATCGACAACCTGGGCGGCGGACGCGGCCGGCTCCCGACCGAGGAGCACCTGCGGCGGATGATCGACCTGGTGGACTCGCTGCCGATGGCGTAGGCCGGCGCGGCGGGTAGAGCCGCGGACCGAGCGGCCGGAGCCCCGGGGGTCCAGGTGACCGCCGGGGCTCCGACGCGTTCGGCGGATGGGGCCCGGGCGAGGGCGTTTCAGCTGAAACGTCCGGGCGGACGACTCCGCGAGCCGGCGGAGCCGGGACCCTCCGGATCGATCTCCACCCCGCGCACCCGCCCGTCGATGTAGACCCACGGCCCCTCCGGCGCGTGCCACACGCCCTGCCCCGTCGTCGCGACGCGAAGCGGACCGAACGAGCGGTAGTCTCCGACGGGCGTGGACCACCGGAGCGGCGTGAGCCTGCCGCCGGAGCTCATGAGCCGGTCGTCCGACACGAAGTCCACGAGCCGGCCCTCGGCGTCGAAGCGCAGCTCGGCCGAGACCGGGATCCCGGCCACGGTGAGCCGGCCGCGCACGGTGCGCTCGTCCACCTCCTCCCAGGCGACGGGGAGGCCCGCGAGCGCCCAGGGGGCGAAGAGGCAGAGGTCGTTGAAGACCGTGACGGTCTCGGCGCGGTCCATCTCGGGGCCCCGCGCGTCCTCCACCGGGAAGGCCGAGAGCACCCGCACGCGCATCGTCGCGCGCCCCTCCCGGTAGGCGTGGTAGACGTCGACCGGCACCCCGCCCCGGCGCGCGTCCATGCGGAAGAGGCGCACGGGAGGCTCGACGACGTTGTCCTGCTCGGCTCGGAACGGCATCCACGGCTCATCCGGCCCGCCCCGGATCCGGCCCTCCCACAGCACGCGGAAGTGGCGCGGGCATGGCCGGCCGACCGCGCCGCTCGCGATCACGTAACGCCGGAGGGGCGCGGGGAGGTGCGCGAGCTCCACCTCGCGGACGAGCTCACCGGTCCCGGGCGGCGCCTTCGCGAGCGCCTCCGTCAGCTCCCGCCGGTACGCGCGCCGGAAGCTCCACGGCCCCTCGGACGCGAGGCCGTACAGCGCGGCGGCGACCAGGACGACGTTGACGACCGTGCCGAAGCGCGCGTCGCTCCAGGAGGTGACGATCGCCGCCTGGGAGAGCACGACCGATACCAGCGCGAGGATCCACCACGCGCGGTGGCCGAGCGCGAGCAGGGCGGCGGTCGCGAGCATGCCGAGCGCGGCCGCGAGCCAGACCAGGCCCAGCGGGCGTCCGATCGGACGCACGAGCTGCGGGAGCTCCGCCCAGCCGAAGGCCTTCGCCACCCCCAGCAGGTGCAGGAGGCCGTGGAGCGCGAGCAGGAGCACGAGCACCCATCGCATGGCGGGTTCCTCCCTCCGGTATCGTGTGGGGGGCCGGGCGCGAGCGGCGGCATGCGGAGGCGGCCGCCGGGTGCTGGCGCGCCTCCGCGTCCCCTCCCTACCTTGGCCCCGCGCCCGTGGGGGCGCAGCCCCGGCGAACGACGGAGGAGACAGATGAGCGGCACCTGGCGGACCCTGCCACTCGCGGCTATGGCGGCCCTCGCGGCCTGCGCCGCGCCCGAACCGGAGTACCCGAAGGAGCTGGACATGACCACCTGGTCGGTGGTCGGCGTCGATCCGGAGACGGGCGACGTGGGGGTGGCGGTCTCCTCCTGTGTCGAGACGTTCGGCGACGGGGTGGCCGCGCTCGTGCCGGGGATGGGCGCGGCGGCGACCCAGGCCGGGTTCGACGTCGACAACCGCAACAAGGTCTTCGAGCTGATCCAGCAGGGGCTCACCGCCGAGGAGGTGATCGCGCAGGTGACCGATCCCTCGTGGGACGCCGAGACGGACCGCCGCCAGTACGGCGTGGTGACGATCCACGACGGCTTCGTCCGCACGGCCGGCTTCACGACCCCCACGCGCCAGGGCATGACCGAGGACGAACAGGGCGGCGCGCCTCGCTGGGCGGGCGTCATGGCCGACCCCACCCGCGGCGTGAGCGCGCAGGGCAACACGCTCGCCGGACCCGAGGTCGTGCAGTGGACGCTCGACGCCTACCGCTGGGA
Organism: uncultured Gemmatimonadaceae bacterium; assembly: GCA_964583815.1. Lineage (GTDB taxonomy): Bacteria > Gemmatimonadota > Gemmatimonadetes > Longimicrobiales > Gaopeijiaceae > JAWLHJ01. The sequence continues at coordinate 8,015 of CAZOYA010000116.1, forward strand.
CGATCCGGCCGGCTTCAACAGCCTGCCCGACCGGCTCATGCGCGCCATCGAGGCCGGCTCGCGGGCCGGCGGCGACGTGCGCTGCAACTCCGGGCCGGTGCGCCAGACCACCTCGATGGCCGCGATCCTCGTCGCGCGCGGCGGCGACGCGCCCTACGCGACGGAGAACATCGGCATGACGGACGCGGGCACGGACCGCGCCCCGTGGCTCGCGCTGTCCGTCCACACCACGCGGGGGGCGGAGAACCCGCTGCTGGAGCTCCGCCGGCAGTACGACGAGTGGCGCCGCACGAAGGGCTCCGAGCTTGGACCCTGAGGAGGACGCCGGGAGAACGATGGTGAAGATCGGCTGGAGGATCGGGCTCCCCGTCCTCGCGCTGGTCGCGGGCGCCTGCGGCACGGACACGGCCGCCATCCCGGCGGACGACCTGCCCGCCACCGCGACGGCGAACGACGTGCTGCCCTGGGCCTTCGTCCTGAACGATCCGGCCCCCGACGAAGCCGCGCCGCCCCCGGACCCGGACGAGATCGTGACCGTGCCGGGCTCCGAGCTGTCGCTCCGACGGAGCGACATCGCCATCGCGAACGGGCCGCCCGACTGGCACCCGGACGGCCATCCGCCCATGCCCGACATCGTGCGCCGGGGCGAAGGCGAGGTGCTGCCGTGCGGTTACTGCCACCTGCCGAACGGCCAGGGGAAGCCGGAGAACGCGGGGCTCGCGGGCCAGCCCTACCAGTACCTCGTGCAGCAGATGGAGGACTTCCGCCACGGGCTGCGCCGCACGGGCGAGCCGCGCATGGGCCCGCCCACCCTCATGGTGGGGATCGGCGCGGCGGCCACCGAGGAGCACGCGCGCGAGGCGGCCGCGTACTTCTCGTCGATCGATTTCCGTCCGTGGATCCGCGTGGTGGAAACCGACTCCGTGCCGGTCACCCGCTACGCGGGATGGATCCACGAGGTGGTCGAGGGTGCCGGCCGGGAGCCGATCGGCCAGCGCATCGTCGAGACCCCCGAGGACCTCGAGCGCACGAAGCTCCGGGACGACCACGCCGGCTGGATCGCCTACGTTCCGCCGGGCTCCGTGGCGCGCGGCCGCGAGCTGGCCGCGACGGGCGGCGGGGGCCGCACCCTGCCCTGCGCGACCTGCCACGGCCCCGACCTCCGCGGCCTCGGCCCGGTGCCCGCGCTCGCCGGTCGCTCGCCGAGCTACATGGCCCGGCAGCTCTACGACCTGAAGGTCGGGAACCGGAACGGGGCCTGGTCGGACCTGATGGACCAGGTGGTGGCGAACCTGACGCACCAGGACGTGATCGACCTGGTGGCCTATACCGCGAGCCTCGAGCCGTAGGCCCGGAGGCCCGCCCGCGGCTGCGGACGGACCGACGGCGCCGTGGCGCGCCGGGGCCGCCGTGACTAGTCTGCCCGAAACATCCCGACGTCATCCGCAGGAGAGACGATGAAGACGAAGATCCTCGCCCTGGCGACCGCGCTCGCCGCCGCGGCCCCCACGGTCGCGGCCGCGCAGGAGCCGGACGCGCCACGCCCCATCGACGACATCGAGAGCGTGTGGCTCGAGGAGCTCACCTGGATGGAGATCCGCGACCGGGTCGAGGCCGGATACACGACGGCCCTCATCCTCACGGGCGGGGTCGAGTCGAACGGCCCCTATCTCGCATCCGGGAAGCACAACTACTCGAACCAGCTGATGGGCGAGTCGGTCGCGCGGGCGCTCGGCAACACGCTCGTGGCGCCGCTCGTGACGCTCGAGCCCGGCCGGCCGGACCGGGAGGTGGAGATCGGCACGACCGGTCCCATGGTCTCGCAGGAGACCTACATCGCCTGGCTCGTCGACATGGGCGACAGCCTGCGCAGCATGGGCTTCACGGAGATCTACTACCTGGGGGACAGCGGCGGGAACCAGCGGGGCATGGCGGCGGCGGCCGAACAGCTCAACGCGAAGTACGGCGGGGAGCCGGCCGTCTTCCACCACGTGCCCGAGTTCTACAACCACGAGGAGGTCCGCCGCTGGATCCAGGAGGACCTCGGGATCCCCGAGGAGCTCGAGTACAGCGCGAGCCGCGGCTCGGACGGGATCCACGACGAGCTGTCCATCACGTCGATCATGTCCGTGGTCGATCCGACCACGATCCGCTACGAGCAGCGCGTCACGGCCGGCCTCGCGTCGATCAACGGAATCGACATCACGCCGCTCCAGCAGACGCAGGCGCTCGGCCGGCAGGTCGCGGAATACCGCACGCAGATCACCGTCGACGCGATCGAGCAGTTCCGCGCGAGCCGCGGTCGCTGAGGCGGGGAGCTTCGCGCGCCCAACGGGGCGCGGCAGGGGGGGCCGGGGCGCGAGGCGCTCCGGCCCTTTCATCGTGCCTCGGCCCCGTAGATCGCCCGCGTCAGCGCCGGGACGTGCCCCTGCAGGCGGACGTAGAGCGCGGCCTGCCCGCGGTGGTACTCCTCGTGCTGGATGCCGTGGCACATCCACGCCAGACGGCTCCCGCGCTCTCCGTCGAAGCGGCGGATGAGCTGCAGCATGTGCACCTCGCCGACCTCCAGGAAGCGCTCCTTCCCCTCCTGGAGGGTGCGCTCCAGGAGCGCCCGGATGCCCGCCGGATCCGGCTCCTCGGGCAGGTCGCCCGCGTGCTCCTTCACGAGCTCGAGATAGGGCTTCCTGGTGAAGTCTCCGTCGGGCCGGGTGAGCTCGCCCACCATGAGCTGGCCCGACTCCACGATGTGCAGCATCAGCTCGGCGAAGGACCGCGACCGGGGGTGCGGCCGGTACGCATAGCCCTCGTCCGGGAGCGCCTCGGCCTCGGCGAGGACGCTCATGCGTGCGTAGTCCCAACCCTCCAGCATCTCGTCGAGCAGCGTCACGATCCCCCTCCGGGCTCGCGTGGGCGCGTCTGCCGCGGGATCTCCGCGGCGACCACGAGGAGCGCTCCGTCATTCTGGGGACGCGGGATCCTGCGAGCCAGCCGTCGACGGCACCCGCGAGGGGCGGCTCAGAGGGCGAACGGGTAGGTCTCGGGGACTCCTTCGAGCGGCGGGTCGGTCAGGGGGCGGACGGCCTCGGTCCGGTCCATCCAGATCCACTCGTCGAACTGCTCCGGGAGACACGCCTCGAAGTAGTGGCTGAGGAGCTCGGTCTCCGGGCGGTAGATGACGCCGATCGCGCGCTCGAGCCGGGGATCGAGCAGCCCCTCCCGCACCTCCGGGACC
>CAZOYA010000117.1:0-11146 GCA_964583815.1 uncultured Gemmatimonadaceae bacterium
CGCGGAGGCCCGCGCGGTCGGCACCGGCCCGCTCGGCACCTTCCGCTTCGACGCGCCCGCCGGCCGCCACGTCGTCGTGGTGACGGCGCTCGGCTACGCGGAGGAGCGCCTCGACGTGATGGTCGCCGAGGGCGCCACGGTCGAGCTCGTGGTGGAGCTCGATCCGCGCGCGATCGAGGTGGAAGGTCTCGCGGTGGAGGCGGAGCGGAGCCGCGAGCGCCAGCGCTTCGAGGAGGTGGCGGGGGCGACCGTCCGGGAGATGGAGCTCGCGGAGCTGCGCGTGGTCCCGGGCGTCGCCGAGGTGGATCCGGTGCGTGCGGTCGAGGTCCTGCCGGGCGTCGTGTCCACCTCGGACTTCTCGGCGGCCTTCCACGTGCGCGGAGGCTCGCAGGACCAGAACCTGATCCTCCTCGACGGCTTCCCGATCTTCAGCCCGTTCCACCTGGGCGGTCTCTTCTCGGTCTTCAACGCCGACATGATCGAGCGGGTCGAGCTCCAGTCCGGCGGCTTCCCGGCCCGGCACGGCGGGCGGGTCTCGAGCGTGCTCCACATCGAGAGCGACCCCGGGGACGGCGACCTCTCCGTCGACGCGGGCGTCTCGCTGCTCGCCGCGCGCGTGGCGGTCGGAGGCTCCGCCCCGGACGGGCTCGCGCGGGCGCTCGGGCAGTCGACCCTGCGGTGGCGGGCGTCGGCGCGCCGCTCGTACTTCGACGCGGTCCTCGCGCCGGTCCTCGATTTCCCCTATCACCTGCGCGACCTGCAGGGGGTCCTGGAGGGATGGACGCCGGGCGGCGACCGGATCCGGCTCGTCGCGTACGGCGGCCGTGACGTGCTCGACCTCACGAGGCTCGACGACGAGGACTTCCCGCTCCGCATCGACTGGGACTGGGGGAACGACCTCGTCGGCCTGCGCTGGACGCGCCCCCGGCCGGACGGCGGATCGCTCGACCTCCGGGCGGGCGCGAGCCGTTTCCTGACCGGTCTCTCGTTCCCGGACTTCTCCGACACGCGCTTCCGGAGCCGGATCGGCCAGGCGCAGCTCGGCGCGACGCTCGAGGCGCGACCGTCGGAGGGGTGGCGCCTCGAGGCGGGCGCGGCCGCGGAGCGCATGACCTACGACAACCTCTTCCAGACCGGGGGGACCGAGTTCGCCTCGGGCGCGGGGAGCGGCTGGCTGCTCGGCGGACACGCGCAGGCCACGTGGTCGCGGCCCCGCGCGTGGCTCGTCGAGGCCGGCGTGCGCGTGGACGGATGGCGCCCGGAGCCGGGCGAGCCGGTGCTCGAGCCGGCCCCGCGCGCGGCGGTGAAGCGCTTCTTCGCGGACGGGGACCTGGCCCTGAAGCTCGCGGCCGGGCGCTACACGCAGTTCCTGCACTCGCTCCGCGACGAGGAGATCCCGCTCGGCCTCGACGTCTGGGTGCTCGCCGGCGACCGGGCGCCGCACCTCGTGTCGGACCAGGCGCAGGCGGGGGTGGAGGCGTACTTCGGGCCCGGCTGGTACGCCTCCGTCGAGGGGTACGTGCGCACCTTCGACGGGGTCGCCGCCTTCAACCCGGCGGACGATCCCAACGACGACACCGACGACATCCTGCGGGGGCGCGGCCGCTCCTGGGGCGCGGATCTCCTGCTTCGTCGCGACCGGGGCAGCCTCACCGGCTGGGTGGCGCTCTCCTGGCTGCGGGCGCGCCGCACCTTCCCGGACCCGCTCGCGCCCGCCCGGGCCGCACCAGAGGTGACCTACGCGCCGGTGTTCGACCGGCGGATCGACCTGGACGTGGTGCTGCGCTGGCCGGCGCCGTGGGGATGGGAGGGGGGCATCCGCTGGAACTTCGGCACGGGCACGCCCTACACCCGCGCGGTCGGCGCCTACGCGTACTACACGCCCCGCCTCGCGGACGACCGCGGGCTGCTGCGCCGGGAGGGGGGCGACTCCGACGACCCCTTCTCGGGCGGGCTCGCCGTGCAGCTCGGACCGCGAAACGGCGAGCGCTATCCCGTCTACCACCGCCTCGACCTGTCCTTCCGGCGGACGTTCCGGAAGTCGTGGGGGGTGCTCGTGCCGTACCTGAACCTGGTGAACGTCTACAACCGTCGGAACGTGCTCTTCTATTTCTACGAGTACGACCGCCGTCCGCCGACCCGCTCCGGAATCTCGATGTTCCCGGTGCTGCCGACGTTCGGCGTGGAGGTGCGATTCTGATGGGCCGAGGCGCGCTCCGTGCTCGCCGGATCGTCGCGGCGCTCGCGCTCCTCGCGCTCGTGGCCGGGTGCGAGCTCCAGGAGACCACGATCGTCGACGTGCAGGACGTCCTGGTCGCGGAGGCCTACGCGCTGGTGGGCGTGCGTGACCCGGGCTACGCTCCGAGCCGGCTCTTCGTCTTCCTGAGCCGGACGCTCGGCGAGAACGACGATCTGACCGTGCCCGGGGCGCACGTGACCGTCGAGCGCGACGACGGCCGCGTGTTCGAGCTCCCGGAGGCGCCGCTCGAGCGCTGCGTCGAGGAGGGGACCGGCACGAGCCCGGGCACCTGCTACGACGCCGGCTCGGAGGGCGGCGAGCTCCGCCCGGGCGACCGGCTCGCGCTCACCGTGGCGCTCCCGCAGGGCGACACGCTGCTGGCCGAGACCCGCATCCCCGGCGACTTCGCGCTCGCCGGCGCGCCCGCGGCCTGCCGCATCCCGCCGGACACCCCCTGGGAGGTGCGCTGGTCCCGATCGGAGCGCGCCTGGACCTACGTCGCCGAGACCCGCATCGACGGCCTCGACGAGGCGCTCGCGCCCGAGGGGATCGAGGCGCCTGCCGAGCTCCATCTCGTCGGGCTGTCGATCACGGAGGCCGACACGAGCATCGTGTTCCCCGGCGAGTTCGGCGTGTTCGACCGCTTCGACCTGGACCGCCCGCTCGGGGTCCGGCTGCAGACGGGACTCCCGGAGGGCACGCGGGCGATCGTGGGCGTCGGCGCCGCCGACCGCAACTACGTGAACTGGATCCGCGGCGGGAGCTTCAACCCGTCGGGCCGCGTGCGCGTGCCGAGCGTGCGCGGGGACGGGACCGGCGTGTTCGGCTCGGTCGTGCTGCGGGACGTCGACGTGCGGGTGCGCGCCTCCGGGCCCGAAGCCCTCTGCCCGGGCGTGGGCGACGGTCGCTGAGCCACAGAGCCGCCCTACGTGTCGTCGGGCACCACGTAGATCTGCTGGGCGAGATCCCGGTGCACCGGCCGGAGGCGGGGGTCGTCGCCGAGCGTGACGGCCATCTCGCGCTCCGGCCCCGCCTCGCCCCGCACCTGGAGCCGCACCCCCGGCAGGAGTCCCTCCTCGGCGATCGAGCGGAGCGTCTCCGCGTCCTCGTCGCGCACCGCGCGGATCCGCAGGCGGTCCCCGGCGCGCGCGTCCGCCAGCGTGGCCGGATCGCTCGACTCGATCTGCCCGCCGCGCGTCGGGATCGGCGCGCCGTGGGGATCGTGGCTCGGGAACTCGAGCGCGGCGGCCATCTGCTCGACGAGCCGGTCCGAGGCCGCGTGCTCGAGGCGCTCGGCCTCGTCGTGCACGTCGTCCCACGCGAAGCCGAGCCGCTCGCAGAGATAGGTCTCGAGGATGCGGTGCCGGCGGAGCACCCGGAGCGCCTCGCGCGTGCCCCGCTCCGTGAGCCGGACGCCGCGGTAGGGAATGTGCTCGAGGAACCCGGCCTCCGCCATGCGCTTGATCATGCCCGTCACGGAGGCGGGCTGGATGTCGAGCGCCCCGGCGATCGCGGAGGTCGAGGCCGCGTCCCCGGCCTCGCAGAGGCCGTAGATCGCCTTGAGGTAGTCCTCCTCGGAGCGGGAGAGGGCGCGCCGTTCCATGCGGGAGAAGCTAGCAGGTCCCCGGAGGGAGAGCGTACACCGCCGGATGCGTGCCCGCGAGGCGTGGCGGGGAGGGGCCGTCTCCGGTATCGTATCGAGGCCGTTCCCGAAGGCACGGCGCAGGAACCGAATCGCCGCGATCCATCAGAGCATCGATGAGCCATCAGGACGAGGTCCGCCCCTACCGTGCGCGGGACGTGGGTTCCGGGCAGGAGACGGCGGATACCCTGGCGGAAGTCCTGAAGCACGCGGCGCAGCGCGACGAGGTGGCACGCCAGAAGCGCCCTCCGCGCCCGCAGCCGCGCTGGATGCTCCCGCTGGGGATCAACCTCGGCGTGTTCGCCGTCTACCTCCTGCTGGCGCCGCCGGCCTGGGTGGTGATGAACCCGATCGAGCCGCCGGCCGCCGAGGCCCGGCTCCACGGCGTCCGCACGGCGCTGTACCTCGCGGCGGGCCGCATCGAGAGCTACCGGCTGGAGAACGGCCGGCTGCCGGAGCGACTCGAGGAAGTGGGCGTGGTCACGGACGGCGTCGAGTACGTGATGCGCGGCGCCGGGCGGTACCAGCTCGTCGGGTTCGTCGACGACCGCACGATCGTCTACGACTCGACGCAGTCGCTCAACGAGTTCGGCGCGGACCTCGGGCTCGCCGCGCGCGCGGCCCAGGGAGGTTGACCGTGACGGACCGCGCGCGCGCCGCCCGCCGGAGCGGGTTCACCCTGGTCGAGCTGCTCGTGGTGGTCGCGATCGTCGGCATCCTGACCGGCCTCGCGATCCCGAACATGCGGACCGTGGTCGTGCGGGCGCGCGCGGCCGACGTGGCGGCCGACCTCGACGTGGTCCGGGTGGCGACGTTGCAGTACAACGCGGACGCGCACGTGTGGCCCGCGGAGGCCGGCGCCGGGGAGACGCCGGCCGAGCTCGTCGACTACCTGCCCGCGGGCTTCAGCTTCCAGGGGGACGGGTATCAGCTCGACTTCGAGCGGTGGAACCTCCCCTCGGGGCTTCCCGCGGACCCGAACACCCGCACCCTGATCGGCGTTTCGGTGATCACGGAAGCCGACGACCTCGGCCACGCCGTCGCGCAGCTCCTCGGCGGCTCGATTCTCTTCTCTGCGGGTAACACCCACACGGTGCTCATCGACCGGATGTGACCGGGCCGCCGGCCGGATTCTTCCGCGCGGGGCGGCTCGGGTCCTCCGAACGACCCCGAACGAGCGGCGGTGCCGATGCGGTACGAGAAAGCGACCGACGGGATCCGCGTGAGCGTACGCCCGAGATATTCCCTGGCCGACTCCGACCCGGGCGAGGGGACCTTCGTCTTCTCGTACCTCATCCGCGTGGCGAACGAGGGCGCCGATGCCGCGCAGCTCCTCTTCCGGCACTGGCACATCCACGACGCGGTCGGCGAGGACGCGGTGGTCGACGGCGAGGGGGTCATCGGCGAGCAGCCGCTCATCCAGCCGGGCCAGTCGCACGAGTACCGGAGCTACTGCGTGCTCCGCTCGCCCCGCGGCTGGATGGAGGGGTACTACACCTTCGTGCGGCCCGGCGGGGAGCGATTCCGGGTCGAGGTGCCCCGCTTCGAGCTGGTCGGTCCGCTGGTGCTCCGGGGCGGCGAGCCGAGGGACGAGGAAGACGATGGCGCGGCGTCGCAGATGCACTGAGCGGACGCCGCCGCCGCACGGGGCCCGAAAAGGTAAACGTTTGAAGGGTCGTGCGTGCGCCGCTATCCTTCATCGATTTGCGAGTCACCCTCAGCCGGACGGCCGAGCACGTGAGTGATCCCGTTGCGGTGGACGCGAAGCGCATCCTCCTGCGCTACGGCGCCCCGATCGCAGTCCTCGACAAGATCTCCGACGCGCATCGGATCGAATTCGCGCGCGACATCGCCCGCACGCCGCTCCCGGATCGCGAGCGGCGCCTGAGCGAGCTCCTGCTCGAGAACCGCTACACGGACCAGCCGCTCAAGATCTCGAAGAAGAAGGCCCGGAAGCGCTAGCCGGCCACCGGCCCTCTACGAAGAGCCGCCGGTCCCGGGATCCTCCCGCTCGATCTCGATCGTGCGGGGTGCGTCGAGCGGGGTCTGGAGCTCGATGCGCGTGCCGCCGCCCTCCGCCGCGAGGGTCGGCTCGGCCGGGGCTCCGTCGATGCGGACGCCCCCGATCTCGCCCGCCACCCGGGCGTGCAGCACGCACGTGGCGGGGAGCGCTCCGCCCACGGGCTCCAGGACCCAGCGCTCGAGCTCGGGCGTGCGGGCCACGGTCAGCTCGACCCGCCCGCCGCCGGCCGGCAGCCCGCGGACACGGAAGGACCGGACGTGCGGCGGGAGCCGCGGCGCGAGCAGCAGCCGCCCCACCGGCGCGTCCGGGCGCGCGCCGACGACCTCGCGGAGGAGCGCCAGCACGAGGAGCGCGGCGGCGGCGACGGCGCCCGCGCGCCCCGGGTCGTCCCACGCTCCGAGCGGGCCGGGCCCGTTGCGGAGCGCCTTTCCCGTGATCCCGCGCCACCCCGCCCAGCCCGCGACCGGGTCGCGCGCCAGCGCGGCCCAGACGTCCGCGGCTTCGGCGGCGGCGACAGGCGGGTCCGGCGGGCCGTCGGGGGCGCCGCCACCGGGACCGGCCGCGCCCGCCATGGGCAGCCGGCGACCGGGAGCCTCCGGGGGCGCCGGAGCGCGCCGCGCCACGAGGAGGTCGCGGAGCCGCTCGAACGGATCCTCGGGAGCTCCGGGCCCGGAGGCGCCCTCGGGCTCGAGCCGCGAGGCCGCGGCACGCAGCCGCGCGAGATCGGGCTCGGGCGCCCCGTAGCGGAGACCGTCCGCGAGCGCCCGGAGGGCGGCGGCGCGGGCCGGGGCGTCGGAGGCGCCATGCTCGCCGGGACGCGCTACGAGCGCCCGCACCGCGGCCGCCCGAGCCTCGGCGGTCCGTCCGGTGGCGAGCGCGAGGTGGCCGGCGAGGAGGTCGGCCTCCCAGGAAGGGACGCCGGCCGTCTCCTCCGCCCGCGCGAGGGCCCGGTGACAGAGCAGCGCCCCCTCCTCGTCCCCGAGGGCCGCGGCGGCGAGACCCATCGCCAGCAGGTCCTCCGCGGAAGCGGCGTCCCGACCGGCGGCCCACCGCGTGCCGAGCACGAGTCGGGTCGCGAGCCAGGCGAACGCCTCGTCGATCTCCGCCACTCCGGTGGCGAGGGCCACTCCCGCCCGCGGCTCCGGCGCCACCGCCCGCGCCTCGTGCCCGCGCAGGACGCCCGCGGCGCGGAGGGCGGCCCCGAGCATGGCGGGCGGCCCGGCGGCGACGAGGAGCAGCGCGGGCCCGTCCCCGTCGTGGGCCGCCCGGGCCACGATCCGGAGCGCGTCCCCTTCGGCCCCGACCTCCCACGCGGGCCCAGGGGCGCCGGGCCGCGCGACCACCAGGAGGTCGCCCCCCGGCCCGCCGGTCGTCGCGCCGCTCGCGTCCGCTGCCACTGTCAGGGACCGGTCCCCGGCTCGCCAGCGTAGCGCCCCGTCCCCCTCGATCACGATCTCAGCGTCGCGCCCACCCGTCCCGGCGAACGCGAACACCACCAGCGGCAGGGTCGGCACGACCAGCACGGTCTCCTCGACCGAGCCCGAGGTCCCGACCCACTCGCGCCGCAACCGCCCCGGCGAGACGACCACGTTGGCCGCGGCGCCCGTGCCGAGGCCCGTCCGCAGCCGGAACGGGGCGTCGCGGAAGCGCACCCGGCAGTCGGGGTGGAGCGCCGTCCCGGTCACGCGCGCGCGCTCGCCCTCGAGCAGGAACGGCCGCGCGCGCGCCGGCTCGGCGATCGCGAGGTCGGGATCAAGGCGGCCCGGTGCCTCCGCGACCCGTTCCGGCGGGTCGAACAGCGGCAGCTCGGGGTCCTGCCGCGGCGACCGCCCGGACCCGCTCATCGGCCCTCGAAGCGGGGTTCCTCGCCCTCGCGCTGGGCCCGCAGGCCCTCCTCGAGGTCCCGCGACGCCATGCACGCCTCGACCGAGGCCCGCGCCGCGTCCTCGTCGAGTCGCCCGTCCGCGATCTCCACGAGGATCCGCTTCATGGACTGCACCGCGAGCGGAGCGAGGCGGGCGATCCGGTGGGCCAGCTCCTCCGCGGCCGAGGCCAGCGCCTCCGGCTCGACCACGCGGTGCAGGAACCCGATCCCGAGCATCCCCTCGGCGTCGAGCTCCTCGTTGAGCGAGAGGAGCCGCATGGCGGCGTCGAATCCCAGCCGCCGGACGTAGCGGGCGAGCCCGCTCGGGGGGTAGCAGATCCCGAGACGGGCGGCGGGCACCGAGAGCGTGCTCGTGGTCACGCCGATGCGCACGTCGCAGCAGAGCGCGATCTCCGCGCCCCCGCCGTAGACGCCGCCGTTCACCGCGCAGATCGTCGGGACCCGCAGCGCGGCCAGGTCGTTCGTGAGCGTCTCGAACACCTCGCCGCTCATCGCGCCCGTGTGCATCTGCTTGAGCGACGCGCCCGCGCAGAACGTGCGCTCGCCCGCCCCGGTGACCACGAGGACGCGCACCTCCTCGTCGGCCGCGACCGTGGACAGGCAGGTGCGGAAGAGCTCGATGTCCTGCGCCTCGAGCGCGTTGTGCCGGTCCGGCCGGTTCAGCGTGATGCGCGCCACCGGGCCCTCGAGCGCGAGCAGGATCGATCGGTCGGCGAAGGTGGGGGAGATCATCGGTCGGGGTCGACGGAGTCGCGGGGCTGTGGAGGGGTGGCCGGGGCGTCGCTTCCACCGCGCGGATTCCTTATGCTTCGGCTTTTCGGAGCCGAACCGCGGGAGAGAGCATCGTGGGACACGTTCGTGATTTCATGGAGCGCCACTACCTCCACTTCAACGCACGGGAGATGGTGGAGGCGGCCCGGGCGTACGAGCGGCATCTCGAGGCCGGGGGCCCGATGCTGATGTCCCTGGCCGGGGCGATGTCCACGGCCGAGTTCGGGATCATCCTCGCGCGCATGATCCGCGAGGGGAAGGTCCACGCCATCTCGTGCACGGGCGCGAACCTCGAGGAGGACGTCTTCAACCTGGTCGCGCACGACGAGTACGAGATCGTCCCCTCCTGGCGCGAGCTCTCCGCCGCCGACGAGCAGGCGCTCTACGATCGCGGGATGAACCGGGTCACGGACACGTGCATCCCCGAGACGGTGATGCGCCACATCGAGAAGCGGCTCGTCGCGCTCTGGAGCCGCGCCGCGGACGAGGGGATCCGGCGCACCCCCGCGGAGTTCCTGTTCGAGCTGCTCGACGACCCGACGCTGGCCGAGCACTACCAGATCGACCCGGCGAACTCCTGGCTGCTCGCGGCCAAGGAGATGGGGATCCCGGTGTGGGCACCCGGCTGGGAGGACTCGACCACGGGCAACATCTTCACGGCGAACGTCATGCTCGGCAACGTCGCGCACCACCAGTGCGTGAAGTCGGGGACGGAGCAGTTCCAGCAGCTCATCGAATGGTACGAGGCCAACCACGGCGCCGGCGAGCGGCCTTCCGTCGGCTTCTTCCAGATCGGCGGCGGGATCGCCGGCGACTTCGCGATCTGCACGGTGCCGTGCATCATCCAGGACCTGCAGCGGGACGTGCCGTTCTGGGGCTACTTCTGCCAGATCACGGACGCGCAGCCCTCGTACGGCGGCTACTCCGGCGCGCCCCCGAACGAGAAGATCACCTGGGGCAAGCTCGAGGCGTCGACGCCGCGCTTCAACATCAACTCCGACGCGGCGATCGTGGCGCCGCTCATCTGCGCCTGGGTGCTCGGGGACTGACGGCGGCGGCGCGGCGGGCGACCCGCCGGGCCCGCCCTACGCGTCGTCCGGCCGGGTCGGCAGCCGCGCCGCGTCGCCCACGACCGTGATCCACTCCCGCACGGACCAGCTCGTCACGAGCCCCGCCGTGTAGTAGGGATCGGTCTCGACGAAGCGCTCGACGGCCTCGGGCGACTCGGCCCGGAAGTGGAGCGTCGCGCCGACCTTGCCGTCGTCCGTCCAGGCGCCCGCGAGCACGAGCTCCCCGCGCTCCTTCGCCTCCCACGCCAGCTTCAGGTGGGCGGCGCGGTGCGGCTGGCGGCGCTCGGCGTGGTCGGGGACGAACTCGTAGAAGAGCAGGTAGTCCTTCATGGCGCGGATCCGGTTCCGGGAGTGGACGGTGACCGGGTGCAGGGTCGGCCGCGGGAGCGCGCGCGTCAAGCCGGAGGTCCCACGCGGGTCGGCCGGTGCGCTCAGCCCGCGAGAAGCCAGCCGAGCAGGAGGAACCCGGCCGCGGCCCCGACCCGCTTCCAGCTCCAGGGCTTCCCGTCGCCCGTGCCCGGGTCGCGCGTCCAGGCGAGCACCGTACCGCACGAGGAACGCGAGTACTGCATGGGCGTGGTCGATCCGGAGTAGATCTCGATTCCCTCGAGATCGTGCACGGAGAGAATGTCGTCCAGGCGGACCGGGGCGCTCAGGCGCACGCCGTCGAGGACGACGTCCGGCTCGCAGCCGCCCCGCATGCGCAGCACGCCCCCGCGGCCCATGGTCCCGGGGGTGACCGTGACCCCCGGCATCGTGCGCACGAGGTCGGTCACGAACATCGCCTGCCGCTCCTCGATCTCCTCCCTCGTGAGGGAGTGGCCGAAGCCGCGCTCCCGGCGCTCGTAGAAGCCCGCGTTCTCGAGGCGGGTCCGCCGGCGCGAGACCACCACGATCGGCTCGAGCTCCAGCGCCGCGGGCGCGAGCTCGATCTGCAGGTCCGCCGATCCGTAGCCGGCGAGCGCGAGCCGGTGCTCGAGCGGGTCGAAGCCGAGCGCCTCGACGCGGATCGTGTACTCCGCGGGGGGGAGGCGAGGCGCGCGGAAGACGCCGACCGAGTCGGTGAGCCCGGACCAGCCGCCCTCGGGGTCTTCCAGGTGCTCGAGGACGACGGAGGCCGCGGGGAGCGGCCGGCTGCTGGAGAGGTCCACCACCCGCCCGCGCACGAGCACGCCCTCCTGGTCGGACCGGAGGGTGTCCCTCGGCTCTTCCTGCGCCTCGAGCGCGCCCGGGCCCGGGATCAGGAGCGCTCCGACGAGGAGGGCGGCGATCCGGTTGGATGGACGGGCCTGCATGGATGCTCCAGCGGGACCGAGCGAGCCGCCGGGGGGTCACGCCCGAGGGCGTCGGGTCCCTTTTCCGGAGCATAGCGGGCGCGCCCGGCCGGCGCCATGGCGGGATCCCCTCGAACCTGCCGCCCTCCGGAGGGTTCTCCCGTGGTCATGGCTCCCGACCTCGACGTGATCCTCGTCCTCGGCGTCCTCGCCGCCACGATCCTGGCGCTCGCCCTGCGGGT
>CAZOYA010000118.1:0-11114 GCA_964583815.1 uncultured Gemmatimonadaceae bacterium
GCGGTCGCCGATGATCAGCTCGCGCTGGCCGCGGCCGATCGGGATCATCGCGTCGATGGCCTTGATGCCGGTCTGCAGCGGCTCGCCCACCGGCTGCCGCAGCACGATGCCCGGGGCGACGATGTCGATCTGGCGACGGCCCTCCAGCCCCTCGATGGGGCCGAGCCCGTCCTGCGGCTCACCGAGCGGGTCGACCACGCGCCCGAGGTAGCCCGCTCCGACCGCGACGTCGAGCACGCGACCCGTGCGGCGCACCTGGTCGCCCTCGTGGAGGGTCGTCCACTCGCCCATGATCACGGCGCCGATGTTGTCCTCTTCGAGGTTCAGCGCCAGCGCGGTCACGGTCTCCCCGGAAGCCGAGGAGGTGATCTCGAGCATCTCGGAGGCCATCGCCTTCGTGAGCCCGTAGATCCGCGCGACGCCGTCCTTCACCTCGAGGACCTCGCCGATCTCCTCGGCGGTGAGGGCGTCCTCGTAGCGCTCGATCTCCCGGAGGAGGACCTCCTTGATCTCGCCCGCTCGAAGCTGCGATTCGTTGGCCATCTTCTATCGGTCCTGAGTTCGGGGATCGTGCGGCTTCAGCGCGTGCCGTCGGCGGTCGCCGGAAGCTCCGCCGCGAGCAGCCGGCGACGCATCGTCTCCAGCCGCCGCCGCACGGATCCGTCATAGATCGTGTCACCGGTCCGCACCACGAGCCCCCCGAGGATCTCGGGCTGCACCCGCACGTGCGGAATCGCCTTGCGGCCGAGCATGTCCGAGAGCCGCTCGGCCACGACCGCCGTCGTGGCGTCGTCCAGCGGACGCGCCACGGTCACCTCCACGTGCTCCCGGCCGAGGTGCTCGTCGAGCAGCACCGAGTAGCTCGCCTCGATCTCGCGGAGCAGCCGCTGCCGCCGCTTGTCGATGGTGACCAGCACGAAGTGCAGCACGTGGCGCGGAAGACGCTCGCCGAAGACCCGCCGGATGAGCGCCTTCTTCTCCTCGTCGTCGACGCGGGGCGTCTCGAGCAGCGCCCGCAGTCGCGGCTCGGCGTCGAGCAGCCGCGCGAGCTCGGCGAGCGCGGTCCCGTACTCCTCCGCGCGGTCCACCCGCAGGCCCAGCTCGAAGAGCGTCTCGGCGTACTGCCGGGCGATCGTGCCTTCTCTCACGCCGGCACGCTCCGCTCGCCCGCGAGCTCGGCGAGGTACTGCTCCACCAGCTCGCGGTCCTTCGCGCCGTCGAGGTTCTCCCGGAGGAGCCGCGACGCGGCGGCGAGCGCCAGGTCGACGGACTCCCTGCGCAGCGCGTCGAGGGCACGGTCGCGCTCGCGCTCGATCTCGGCGCGGGCGCGTGCCACCAGCTCGTGCGCCTCCTGGCGTGCCTTCTCCTCGATGTCGCGACGGACGCTCTCGCCCGCGGCGCGGCCCTCGGCGATCAGGTCGCTCGCCTGACGGCGTGCCTCGGCGAGCTGCTGGCGATGCTCGGCCAGCAGGCGCTCCGCCTCGGCGTTGCGCGCGGCGGCCTCGTCGATCACCGCCTGGATGTTCCGCTCCCGGGACTCCACCTGCGCGAGGATCGGTCCCCACGCGAACTTCCGGAGGATGGCCAGCAGCGCGATGAAGACGATCGCCGTCCACACCGTCGTGCCGAGGTTCACGGTGAAGAGGGGCGTCGTGCCCTCCGCACCCTGTGCCGTCGCGGCCGCCGGCAGCATGGCCAGGAGGCCCGCCAGCGCCGCGCCCACACGGCTCGTCCTCATTGCGATCTCCATTCGGTCGAGGCCCGCCCCGATGTCGGCGCGCGTGGCGCCGCTCCGGGGCCGGCCGGTCGGTTCTGCTCCGGACGGCCTAGAACTTCAGGAACGCGAGGCCGAGACCGAAGAGCGCCGCACCCTCGATGAGCGCCGCGAGGATGATCGAAGCCGTCTGGATGTTGTTCGTCGCCTCGGGCTGGCGCGCGATCCCGGCGGCCATCTGGGCTCCGATCTGACCGATGCCGATGCCCGCGCCGATCACCGTGAGACCGATCGCGAGGCCGGCGCCCACGAGCCCGACACCGCCCTGGGCGACTCCGTCCTGAACAGCCTGGAACATCAGATACATGGATCTAGATCCTCGTACGTGGTGAGGGTTCTGCGTCCGCGTCGCGGACGTCGGGGTGCAAGGAAATCCGGGCTCGGGTTCTCGGATCAGTGCGCATGGCGGATGAGCCCGATGAAGACCGCCGTGAGCATCGCGAAGATGTACGCCTGCAGGCAGGCGACGAAGAGCTCGAGGATCATGAGCAGGCTCATGATCGCGACCGAGAACGCTCCCACGAGGAAGCTCTGGGTGACCAGCACGAGGCCGATGAGCGCCAGGATCAGGATGTGCCCCGCCATCATGTTGGCGAAGAGACGCACGGCCAGCGCGAACGGCTTCGTGAGCTTACCGAGGAACTCCACCGGGGCCATGATCAGCAGCATGACCGGCTTGAGGGGCCCCGGCAGCCCCGGAGGCAGATAGAAGATCGTGCGCGCGTAGCCTGCCGGCCCGAGCGCGCGCATCCCGGCGACCTCCGTCACGATGAACGCGATCGTCGCGAGCGCCGCGGTGACCGAGAGGTTGGCGGTGGCCGTGATCCCGAAGGGCGTGAGCCCCAGCAGGTTCATGAAGAGGATGAAGAAGAACACCGTGAGGATGAACGGCGTGTAGCCGTCGCCGCTCCGGCCGATGTTCGCCCGCACGACGTCGTCGCGGAAATAGAGGACGAGCGCCTCGGCCGCGTTCGCGAACCCGCTCGGCGCCCGCTCTCCGCCGCGCCCCACCAGGCGCCGCGCCACGGGCACGAAGAGCGCGATGCAGAGCGCCGCCGCCAGGAAGATGAACACGAGCTGGCGGGTGGGCGACAGGTCGAGCGCGAGCCCGCCGATGTGGATCGGCTCCATCGCCCAGCGGCCCAGGTCGAGGTGCAGCCCCGCGAACTCCAGCTGGCGCGCGTCCTCGAGGTGGTGGGAGATGAAGTCCGGGATCTCGCCGATGCTGCCCAGACCGTGCGGCTCGGCCGCGGCGCCGTGCGCGTCCTGCGCGGCGTCGGGGCCCTGCGGGAAAGCGATGTTCATCGAGCGTATTCGGGATCTCCCCGGTCGCGCGCCAGGAAGGCGGCCTCGAGGAGGAGGAAGACGAAGAGGAAGCCGGCGGTGGACAGCACGAGCGTCTCGGGCGCCGGTGCGCCCAGCACCCGCACGCCGATGCCGACCAGGGCGACGAGCGCCATCCGGCCGAGCATCCCGCCACCCCACCAGAGAAGGAATCCGCGATCCTCCTGCCGCGCGCGGCGGAGGGCCTCGAACAGGACCACCTGGAGCGAGACCGTGAGCATCGCGGCGCCCGCGAGGGCGGTACGGTCGGGGCCGTCCAGGAAGGGCACGGCGACGGCTGCGGTCAGGGCGACGACGCCCACCAGGGCTGCGAAGTAGCGCAGGAGCGCCTTCATCGGTTCTGCTTCCCGTCCTCTGATCGCTGCGGAGCGGTTCGGGCGGTGACGTGCAGGTAGAGGCTGTAGAATCCGGCGGCCGCGCCGACGAGCCCACCCACGAGGGTGAGGACGTCGCGTGCCCCGATGTGGCTTCCGATCCAGCGGCCGATGAAACCGAAGACGAAGGCCGCCACGACGACGTTCAGGCCGAGCCCGAGGACCTCGCCCGGCAGACGCCTCGTATCGAGGTCTGGGTCCTTCCGGGGTGGTCCCTCCGAAGACATCCGCGGTCCCTCCGGTCCCGAGCCCGCAAAGGTTAGTGGCTTGTGAAAAATTGCGCAAGCGGTGCCGAAAGCGAGTCCGGACCCCGCTTCCGGGAGTCCCCTGGGGGCCGCGCGGCGGCGCCCGCGGACGCTTGACGAGCCCCCCGAGGCGACCGTCTATTCGGGGAACATGAACACACCCACCGACACGGTCGGCGCCACGGACCGAGACGTGGAGCTCCTCGAGCGCACCACGGAGATCTCCGAAGGGATGCGCAGGGAGGTCGAGAAGCGGATCGTCGGCCAGAGGGAGGTCGTCGACGAGCTCCTCATGGCGCTGCTCGCGAACGGCCACGCCCTCCTCGTCGGGGTTCCCGGGCTCGCCAAGACGTTGCTCGTCCAGACCGTCGCGCAGGCGCTCGACCTCGACTTCAGCCGGATCCAGTTCACGCCGGACCTGATGCCCACGGACATCACGGGCACGGAGGTGATCGAGGAGGACCGGAGCACCGGCCGGCGCGTCTTCCGCTTCGTGAAGGGCCCGATCTTCGCCAACGTCGTGCTCGCGGACGAGATCAACCGCACGCCGCCGAAGACCCAGGCGGCGCTCCTCGAGGCCATGCAGGAGCGGGCGGTCACCGCGGCCGGGCAGACCTACCATCTCGAGCCGCCCTTCTTCGTCCTCGCGACGCAGAACCCGATCGAGCAGGAGGGCACCTACCCCCTCCCCGAGGCCCAGCTCGACCGGTTCATGCTCGAGCTCCCGATCTCCTACCCCTCGCGCGAGGAGGAGGAGGAGGTCGCGATGCGCACCACCGGCGAGGGCGAGCCCGAGGTGCGTCCCGTGATGGCGGGCTCCGAGCTGATCGACCTGCAGCGCCTCGTGCGGCGGGTGCCGGCCCCCCCGTCCCTGGTCTCGTTCGCGGTGCGCCTCGCGCGCTCGACGCGGCCGGGTCCGGAGGCCGCGGCCGTCACGCGGCGCTACGTGTCGTGGGGCGCGGGGCCGCGCGCCTCGCAGTTCCTCGTCCTCGGCGCCAAGGCGCGCGCGGCTTCGCGTGGCTCCGGGATCCCGTCGCTCGACGACGTGCGCGCGGTGGCGCCGGCCGTGCTCGCCCACCGGCTCGTCCTGAACTTCGAGGCCGAGGCCGACGGGAGAGCGACGCGGGACGTGATCGCCGAGCTCCTCGAGGAGAGCGCGCGGTGGAGTTGATGCGGAGCGGGGGCGACCGGCCTCCGAGTAGACGGCCCGGATCCGGGAGATCCCTTCCGTGATCTGGGGAACGGCGCTGGCGGTGCTGGTCCTCGTCCTTCTGTCCGGGGTGCTGACCGCCGGCCGCGTCTCGGCCTTCCAGATGAGCCCCTCGCGCCTCCGCACCCTGGGGGAGGAGGGGTTCCGCGGATCGGAGGCGCTCGCGCGGGTCCGCGCCCTCGACGTGCCCGTGCGTGCCTCGGTGCGGTTGCTCAACCGGGTCCTCGACACGTCCGCCGTCGCGGTCGCGACGCTCGCCGCGGCCTGGGCGGGCACGATCGGCACCGCGGCGCTCGTGGCCGCCGGCACGATCCTCCTCGTCGTGCTCCTGGCCGACGTGCTTCCGCGCGCCGCGGCGGCCCGCCGTCCCGTGCGCTTCGCGCTCTCGCTCGCCCCGCTGCTGCTGCTCGCCATGCGGGTCGCGCGCCCGCTCACCGGCCCGCTCGAGCGCGTCGAGGAGCGCCTGCGCTCCGGGAACGGGCCGCCCATGACCAGCGAGCAGCGCGAGCTTCGGGAGATGCAGGAGATCGGACGGGAGGAGGGCGTCCTCGACGTGTCCGAGAACCTGCTGGTCGAGCGCGCGTTCCGCCTGGACGAGCTGACCGCCTGGGACGTCATGGTGCCCCGGGTGGACATGCTCGCCTGGCGCGAGGACGAGCGCCTCGCCGACATCGTCGAGAAGCTCCCGGACGTTCCCTACAGCCGCGTGCCCGTCTACGGCGAGTCGGTCGACGACGTGACCGGCATCGTGTACGTGCGGGAGGCCTACCAGCGCTACGCCTTCGGGGAGCACGACCTGCGGCTGCGCGACATCGCGCGGGAGCCGTTCTTCGTGCCCGGCTCGCTCTCGCTGACGCAGCTCCTGCGGGACTTCCAGGTGCGGCGGATCCACATGGGGATCGTCGCCGACGAGTTCGGTGGCACCGACGGGCTCGTGACGCTCGAGGACGTCCTCGAGGAGCTCGTCGGGGAGATCCGCGACGAGATGGACGTGGAGGAGGAGGAGATCGGACGCGTGTCGGACTCCGTGGTGGAGTGCGACGCCGGCGCGGACATCCGCCTCCTCAACGAGGCGCTCGGCGTGGAGCTGCCCAACGCGGAACACCGCTCGCTCAACGGGTTCATCCTCGAGGAGCTCGGGCACGTCCCCGCCCCCGGTGAGCGGCTCGAGCGCTCGGGGGTGCTCATCGACGTCCTCGAGGCCACCGAGACGCAGGTCCTCCGCGCCCGCCTCACCCGCCTCGACGCGGAGACCGCGGACCGGGAGTCCTGAACCCCAACCCGATCCCGATCCGGACATGGCCCTGATCCTGCCCCACGGCGGCAAGACGCCGCGCGTCCACCCGTCGGCGTTCCTCGCGCCCACCGCCGTCGTCATCGGCGACGTCGAGATCGGCGCGGAGAGCAGCGTCTGGTTCGGGGCCGTGCTGCGCGGTGACGACCCGGACCACCCCATCGTCGTGGGGCCTCGCACGAGCATCCAGGACAACTGCGTGATCCACGTCGGGCGGTGGGGCCCGACCGTGATCGGCGCGGACGTGACGGTGGGACACGGGGCGAAGCTCGAGAGCTGCCGCGTGGGCGACCGCACGGTGGTGGGGATGAACGCGATCGTGCTCCAGAACGCGCGCGTGGGCGAGGAGTGCCTCCTGGCCGCCGCGACCGTGGTGCTCGAGGGGCGCGAGATCCCGCCCCGGAGCGTCGTGGCGGGCGTGCCCGGGACGGTGCGGAAGACGCTCGAGGGGACCTCGGCCCGCTGGATCGAGGGAGGCGGCGCGCACTACGTGGAGCTGAGCCGGAAGTACGTCGCCGATGGGGTGGGAGACGCCTCCGCTGCGCCGCCCGAGGAAGCCGGATCGCGCCGCCGGCAGGGCCGCGATGACTGAGCGGCGCGGGCGGGCCCGGGCACGCCGTCGTGCGCGGCGCGATGCCTGAGCGGCGCGGGCGGGCCCGGGCGGGACGTGGGGCGCGGCGCGATGCCTGAGCGGCGCGGGCGGGCCCGGGCACGCCGTCGTGCAGGCGGCTCGCGCCGCCGCGCCGCCCCGTCCGCCTCCCCGCCCCGCTGCGATCTCTGTGGCACGCCCATGATCGAGCGGCATTGCAAGCTCACCTGCCCTCGCTGCGGCTATCAGCGGGACTGCTCCGACCCGTGACGCGGCCGCCCACCGCTCCCGAAGGCGGGGACGCGCCCGGACGCACGACCGCCGAGCAGGTCCGCGACGCGTACGAGCGCGGGACGCGGGCGACCGTGCTGGCGCTCGTGATGAGCGCCGCGCTCGCGGTGATCAAGATCGCCGCGGGGTTCGCCGGCAACTCCTACGCGCTCGTGGCCGACGGGGTCGAGTCGGTGCTCGACCTCCTCAGCTCCGTCCTCGTGTGGGGGGGACTCCGCATGAGCGCCTCACCGCAGACGGCGGAGTTCCCCTACGGCCGCGGCAAGGCCGAGCCCCTCGCCGCGATGGCCGTCGCCGCCGTCCTACTCGCGGCGGCCGTGGGCATCGCCTACGGGGCCGTCGTGCAGATCCGCACGCCTCACCGCCCTCCGGCCGCGTTCACGCTCGTGGTGCTCGTGCTCGTCGTGGTGGGCAAGGAGCTCCTCTACCGCGTGCTCGCCGCGCGCAGCGCGGAGGTGGGCAGCCACGCCCTCCAGACCGACGCGTGGCACCACCGCTCGGACGCCCTCACCTCGGCCGCCGCCTTCGTGGGGATCTCGCTCGCGCTCCTCATGGGAGACGACTGGGCCGAGGCGGACGACTGGGCGGCGCTCGGCGCCTGCCTGGTCATCGCCTGGAACGGCACGCGCCTCTTCCGGGCGGGGCTCCGGGAGGTGCTCGACGCGGCCGCGCCGGCGGAGGTCCACGAGCGGGTCCGCTCCCTCGCGGCCTCGGTCCCCGGGGTCCACGACATCGACAAGCTGCGGGTGCGCCGGAGCGGGCTCGTCTACCTCGTGGACATCCACGTGGAGGTGGACGGGAGCCTCACGGTCCGCCGGGGCCACGAGATCGGTCACGCCGTGAAGGACCGGCTCATCGCCTCGGAGCTACCGATCCTGGACGTGCTGGTGCACATCGAGCCGCCGTATCCGGGAGGGTGAGGGGTGGCGGGCCGGGCAGCACGAGCGGGCGGTCGCTGGCGCGGGGCGAGCCGGGCGGGGCTCCCGGTCGGGGTGACGGGGCGGTCGTCGGGAGGGCCTACCGGTCGCTGACGGGGCGTTCCCGGGGTGGGCCTTCCGGTCGCGGTGACGGGGCGCCCGTCGGGCGGGCGTTCCGCCGGGGGGCCTCCCGGTCTGGGGCGTGCGCTCGGTGCGGGTCGGCCCGCCCGGCCGGAGGCGCCCGCGCGCCCCGGGTGGGCGCTCGACCCGGGCGGGGCCCGACCCGGACGGCCAGGTGCCAAACCGCGCCCCGCGAACGCCCGGCGCCTGTCACGGGGCGCGAAATGGTCGCTATACGACCATTTCGGCACACGTGTGTCGAGGCCGGCGCGTCGTGGGGCGCGAAATGCACGCCCAGCGACCATCTCGCGCCCCACGAGCGGCCACCGCCCATCGCGGGGCGCGATCTGGTCGCTCCCGGGGCCACGCACGCCGTCCCTTCGACCGGTCGACCCCGGTCCACGGCCCGCCCCGGCATCCAACCGGCCCACGTGCCCCTTCCGGCACCGCTCCCGCGCGCCCCCGCACCCCGCATAGCCGCCCGTTCCTCCGCCCGGCGGCGCCACACCCCCCGCAACCCTATCCCGGCAGCCCCACCACCCGCGTCATGTACCAGCTCACCATCGGGTCGCCCCACGCGTAGGCGGCTCCCGCGGCCGCGGCGAGGAACACGCCGAGCGGAATGAGGCGCTTCGAGAGCGAGGCGATGGGGCCGAACACGAGGAGCGCGAGGAGCGAGCCGAGGAAGATCGTGAGGACGACGCCCCAGACCCCGGTGAAGGCGCCGACCATCATCATCATCTTGATGTCCCCGCCTCCGAGCGCCTGCTCCACGCCCGCCTCCTCGAGGCGACCGGGCTGGATCCTGCGGATGACCCAGGTCCCCGCGACGCCCACGAGCCAGAGCGCGCCGTAGCCGACCGCCGTCCCGAGCGCGGCCTGGGTCCAGTCGATCCCGCCCGGGAGAAACGCGGTGGCGAGGCCGACGACCGCGCCGCCCACGGAGAACTGGTCGGGGATGATGTAGAAGCGCGCGTCGGAGATCGCGATGCCGAAGAGGATCGTGAGGAAGATCCCGCCGCGCGCGGCTTCCCAGCTCGCGCCGTGCGCCGCGAACACGCCGGCCCACACCAGGCCGGTGCCGAGCTCCGTGAGGGGATACTGCGGCGAGATCGGCTCCGCGCACGCGCGGCAGCGCCCCCGCAGGATGAGCCAGCTCACGACCGGGACGTTGTCGTACCAGCGGATGGGCTCGTCGCAGCCCGGACAGTGCGAGGGCGGCGAGACCACCGACTCGTCGACGGGCCAGCGGAGCGAGCAGACGTTCAGGAACGAGCCGAGCAGGAGCCCGAAGAGCCCCGCGACCACCGGCACGAGCCAGGGTTCGACGATCAACGTTCCCCTCCCGAGAGGGCATGGAGCAGGATCGATCCCGCGATCCCGACGTTCAGCGACTCGGCCGGCCCCCGCATCGGAACCGCCACCGTTCCCGCGGCTGCGGACCGGATCCCGTCCCGCACGCCCCGCCCCTCGTTCCCCACCGCGAGCGCGAAGGTGGGCCGGGACGGGAGCGCTCGGACGTCCCGCCCCGCCGCGTCGGCCACGAGCAGCTCGACCCCGAGCGGCCCCAGCCACGCGACCAGCTCCTCCGCGCCGCACCGTACGAGCGGCACGTGGAAGCCGAGACCCGCGGACGCCCGTACCGCCTTGGGGCTCCAGAGGTCCACGGTCCCGTCGAGCGCGAGCACGGCGTCGAGCCCGAAGGCGGCGGCCGCGCGCACGAGGGTGCCCGCGTTCCCCGGATCCTGCACCGCATCGAGCACCAGGAAGCGGCCCGGGTCGAGGTCGCCGAGCGTCGGGCGCGGCTCCTCCACCACGGCGAGCACGCCCTGCGGCGTCTCGGTGTCGGCGAGCGCGTCGAGGGTCTCCTCGTCCACCGCGCGCACGTCGATGCCGGCGGCGCGGAGCCGGGCCGCGAGCTCGGCCCCCCCAAGGGTCCGGTCCAGGCGCGGGGAGACGACCGCGAAGCGCACCCGGGCCCCGCCGTCCAGCGCCGTGGCCAGCACGCGCGGGCCCTCGACGAGCACGAGCGCCTCCCGGGTCCGCTCGCGACGGACGCGGAGACGACGCACCAGCCGGCTCGCCCGTTGGCTGAGGCCCCCCTCCGGTGCCACCTTACCGGCCGCCATGACGACGCACGCGACGCTTCCCATCGCCCTCACGATCGCCGGCAGCGACTCCGGCGGGGGTGCGGGCATCCAGGCGGATCTCAAGACGTTCCATCGCTTCGGCGTGTACGGGGCGAGCGTGCTGACGGCGGTGACGGCCCAGAATACCCGCGGCGTGGCCGCGGTGCACCCGGTCCCGCTCGACGTTGTGCGCCGCCAGATCGACGTGGTCGTGGAGGATCTCCGACCGGCGGCGCTCAAGACGGGCATGCTCGCCACGGCCGCGCTCGTGGACCTGGTCGCCGAGGCGATGGAGCGCCACGCGCTGGAGCGGCTCGTCGTCGATCCGGTCATGGTGGCGACGAGCGGCGACCGGCTCCTCGATCGTGACGCGGAGGCGCGCGTGCGCGAGGCGCTGCTTCCGCGCGCGGCGCTCGTGACCCCGAACCTCCACGAGGCGGAGATCCTCGCGGGGATCCCGGTGCGGGACGAGGACGGGATGCGCGAGGCGGCCCGCGCGCTCGTGGAGGCCGGCGCGGGCGCCGCGCTCGTGAAGGGCGGGCACCTCGAGGGAGAGGCGGTGGACGTGCTGTGGGACGGCGCGCGGGAGCGCGTGTGGCGCCGGCCGCGCCTCGACACCCGCCACACGCACGGCACCGGCTGCACGCTCTCGGCCGCGGTGGCGGCGGGCCTCGCGTCCGGCGCGCCGCTGGAGGACGCGGTGGACCGGGCGCTCCGCTTCGTCGCCCGGGCGATCGCCTCCGCGCCGGGTCTCGGTGCGGGACACGGACCCGTCGATCACTTCGCTCCCGTCGACTGAGCGTCCCCCGCTCCGAGGAGCGAGAAGA
>CAZOYA010000119.1:0-11087 GCA_964583815.1 uncultured Gemmatimonadaceae bacterium
GCATCCGCCGCGACGACCTCGCCCCCTGGACCCTCGAGGCCGCCGCGTACGAGGCGCTCGAGCCGACGTAGCGCCCGCGCCCCCGTGCGGCACTCACCCCTATCGGGGTGGCTGCGCCGGGCCGTGGAGTCTAGTGTGAGGCGGGACGCGGACGTGCCGCGCTCCGCCATCCACCGATCCCCAGACGCGAGGATCCATGGCTCGAACCGATGCGCGTACCGCGCGTGTGCTCGCCCTCGCCTTTGCCCTCGTGGCCGGCGTGGGGGCCTGCGGAGACGACGCTCCCGCCCCGGACGACGCCGCACAGGCCCCGGCGGCCGCGGAAGAGGTGACCTACGGCGAGGACGGCTTCGTGGCCGTCGGCTCGCCCGCGCCCGATTTCGCGCTTCCCGGCGCGACCCGCTACGGCATGCTCGCCGAGCCGGTCCGTCTGAGCGACTATCGCGGCAAGACCGTCGTGCTCGCCTTCTTCTTCCGCGCCCGGGGGCGTGGGTGAACGGTGCAGATGACGGCGTACCGTGATCAGTACGCGAGCCTGTTCAACGACGGTCGGAACGTGGTGGTGATCGGCATCACCCAGGACCCGGCCGAGGATCTGCACGACTGGCTGGACGAGCTGGACTTTCCGTTCCTGTTCGCCAGCGACGGCGCGAACGACGCCGGCACCTACGTCCGCTACGGCGGGAGCCTGCGGGACGAGGACGGCAACGCGAACATCGACGCGCGCACGGTGGTCGTCGTGGCGCCGGACGGCACGGTGGCCGCCGTGATCCCGGAGTTCCGGCAGGTCGATCCGACCGCCTACGAGGAGCTCGCGGCGATCGTCGACGAGGTGACGCCCGAGCCGGAGGATCCGGAGGGGTGATGCGCGAGGGGGACGCGGGCGCCCGTGTGCGCCGGCGTCCCCGCCTCCCGCCTCAGCTCCCGAGCACCCGCTCCACGGCGCTCACGAGGTTCTGGTCCGGACCGACGCCGGTGTAGGCGACCTTCCCCTCCGCGTCCAGGAGCACGACGACGGACGTCGTCGGCGCCCGGTACGCCCGCACCGCGGCCCCGCCCGCATCGTAGAGGAAGGGGTAGTCGTGCGCCTCCTCCTCGACGTGCCGCTGCACGCGCCGCACCGACTGGGCCACCGCCACCGCGACGGCCACCACCTGCACCTGGTCGCCGTACTGGGCGCGGACCCGGTCGATCTCCGGCTGCAGCGCCTCGCACTGCTCGCACCACGTCGCCCAGAACTCGATGAGCGCGGGCCGGCCGCCCACCACCTCGAGGAGATCCACCTCGTTGCCCTCGAGGTCCTGGAGGACCGCCGCCGGAGCCTGCGTCCCGAGCGGAAGGGAGACTGCGCCCTCGCCCGTGGCCTGCGCCCGGAGCGGGGCGGCGAGGGCGAGGAGCGCGAGCAGGGCGACCGGGGGAACGAGCTTCACGTGCATCGACCACTCCTGGATGAGACCACGCTGCCGGCGGCCACGCGTCGCGCGGCCTGCGGAGAACCTACCCGCGGCGGGGGCGGCGGGGTCCCGGGGGCCACGGGGGCATCGTGCGGCGGGGTACCGTGGGGCCGCGCGGGCGCGGTGCGGCGGGAAGGGCCGGGGGCGTGCCCGACCTGGCGCGCCGGAGCAGACGCGACGAGCGCCGGGGGCAGGCGCCGGCGCGCTCCTACAGGTTGTATCCCGCCGTGATGAAGTAGTACTGCGCCATGCCGATCATGATGAGCGCGGCCGCCCGCTTCACCCACACCATCCACTTCCCCGAGCGCGGGAGCAGCGTGAGGGTCCCCGAGAAGATCCCCACCGCGACGAGCAGCGCGGTCATCCCCAGCTAGAAGACGAACAGGTACACGAACCCCATGAGTCCGGCCTGCGTGGCCGCGACCCACGTGAGCACGACCGCGAAGGCGGGGGCGCCGCAGGGCGCCGCGACCACGCCCGACATCGCGCCCATCAGGAAGACGGCGCCGAAGGAGCCGCCGCTCGTGCGCGAGGCCGCCTCGAGGAGCCGGCGCGGCACGGGAATCGGGAATACCTCGAGCATCGCGAGGGCGAAGAAGAGGAGCAGGTTGCCGATCGCGAAGCGGGCCCAGGGGCTCGCGCTCACGGTGCCGAAGAGCTGGCCGGTGACGCCGGCGAGCGCGCCGAGGAGCGCGTACAGCGTGGCGAGCCCCACCGCGTAGGTGAGCGTCAGCGCGACGGTGCGCGATTTCGGCTGATCCTCCCGGGACGTGCCGGCGATCACGGCCGCCGTGATCGGGATCATCGGATACACGCACGGCGTGAGGCTCGTGAGCAGCCCGGCGCCGAACATGGCGGCGAGCGCCACGAGCGGGCTCCCGGAGAGCGCCGCGGCGAGGCCCCCGGAGGGCTCGATCTGGAGGAGGGCGAAGAGGTTCACGTGTGTGGGGTACGAGGAGTCGGGCCCGCGGACCAACACCCGATCCGGGTGCCCGGTTCCGCCCGAAGTCCGCGGCCGGCTCCGATGCTAGGCACGGGCGCGCGACGACGCCACCCGCGCCGGGCTCCTGGACGGAGGAGGCCGCCCACGCGGCCGACCCCGGCACGCGGCGCACGGGCGCTTGCACGAGCGGCGGTTTCAGACACCTTCCAGCGATGCGACACGCCCCGAGAATCCTGCCCCTCGTCGTCGCGCTCGCCGCCTGCGGCGGGGCCGACGAGACCGCCGTCGCGGTGGACGCGCTCGGCTACACGGAGGACGAGCTGCTCGGGCTCGGACCCGAGCGGCGCGAGACGCTCGCCTACCTCGCCGCCTTCGGTCTCGCCGTCGCCGACTCGGCCACGGCCGAGCTCGGCCGACCCTTCGTGGAGCGACGCGTCGACGACCGGCGGCTGGAGATCCTCGGGGCGGAGCTCGCGCTCGAGCGGCACGGCGTCGACGACGCGGTGCTCGAGGGACGCTACCTGACCGATCCCGAGTGGGAGCTCACGGTCCGGCACATCCTCTTCTTCAGCGAGCGCTGGCGCTCGCCGCAGCACCGGGCCGAGGCGCAGGCCAAGGCGGGGCGCGCGCTCGAGCAGCTTCGAGGCGGCGCGGACTTCGCCACGACCGCGGCCCGGCTCTCGGAGGAGCCCGGGGCCGAGGGGCGCCAGGGTCTGCTGCAGCCCGGACGCGAGGGCTCGTGGGTGCCCGAGTTCTGGGCGGCCGCGCTCGCGCTCGAGCCCGGCGAGATCAGCCCGATCACCGAGACTCAGTACGGCTACCACATCCTGCGCCTCGAGGACCGGGAGGTCGTGCCGTTCGCCGAGGCGCGGAGCGTCGTCGCGCGCGAGGTCGCCCGGCAGGTGGACGATCCGGCGCGCGTGCTCGAGGCCTGGCTCGACGGTGCGGTCAGTGCGGACGCCGCCGACCCGGCCGCCCGTCGCGCCGCCGCGCTCGAGGAGGCCGCCCGCCGCGGCCTCGAGGTCCCCGCGGCAGAGCGCACCGCGATCGAGCGCGAATGGGAGAACCTCACGTATCGGTGGGCGCTCGGCCTCGGCTTCCAGTACGGGATGTCCGACGAGCAGGTCCGCCAGGCGGCGCTCGCCGCGCTCGCGCGCCCGGGACAGAACGCCCAGATCGCCCGCTCGGAGATCGTCGCGCACGCCGACCTCTTCCGGCGCGTCTACGACATCCGGACCGCTCCGGCGGGCGGCTGAGCGGCGGCCGGTGGCGACCCGCGCGCGGCGGCGACTCCGCTTCGTCCTCACCTTCGCGGCGCTCTTTGCGCTGCTCTGGTTCTTCTGGGACGCGCCGCCGGTCTACCCGCTCAAGATCTTCGTCGTCCTGCTCCACGAGATCAGCCACGCGGCCATGGCGCTCGCCACGGGCGGCTCCGTGCTGCGCATCGAGCTCGATCCCGGCCAGGGCGGGGCGTGCCACTGCCCCGGCGGCAACGCCTTCCTCACCCTCAGCGCCGGCTATCTCGGAAGCCTCGCCTGGGGCGGCGCCATGTTCACGGCGGCCCACTCGCGACGGGTGCGCTCCGACCGGGTGAACTTCTGGATCGGCGTGCTCATGCTCGTGCTCACGGCGGTCTACGTGCGCGGGCTCTTCGGATTCGCGTTCGGGATCCTGTTCGCGCTCTCCCTGATCGGGATCGCGCAGCGACTCGGGCCGGCGGTGAACCGCGGCGTCCTGTTCGGGCTCGGGCTCACGAGCGCGCTCTACGCGGTGCTCGACATCAAGAGCGACGTGCTCGACCGGCCGTGGCTGCTCTCGGACGCGGCCATGCTCGCCGAGATCACGGGCGTGCCCACGGTGTTCTGGGGCGTGCTCTGGATCGGCGCGGCGCTCGCGACGAGCGCGTGGCTCGTCCATCGCGCGTATCGTACGGCCTGACACCCATATCTCGTGTTGATCCGGCGGCCGCGACCCCGCCTGTCGTAGCCCCGACGCCGCGTCCCGCTCGAGGGGCTTGCCCGACCCCATCGGCCTCTTGTATCATGGCGCTGTGTCGGAGCCGGCGGCTCCGCGCGAATGGGCCCCGACGAGCGACCCAGAGAGGCGGTCGTCGGTGGACCGCGGGCCTCGAGCCCGCCGGTGCTCTGCCCGATGTCGACCCGCAAGAAGGAGGTGATCCTTGTCTAGTCCGAGTACCCTGTCCAGCCTGGCACGGGCAAGCGATCGCCGGATCGGCCTCTAAGCCGGACCGCCTTTTCGAAGCAGACTGATTGCTGTTCGCGCCGTACCCGGCCGTCGCGCTGGGCTGCGACAGTACGGACGCCGCCGGGGCCTCGCCCCGGCGGCGTCTCTTTTTTCCCTCCGGTCCCTCCGCGGACTCAGCGCCCGAACCACTCCGGCTCGTTGCCGGGCTTCCACTTGATGTTGCACCCGACGCTCGGCGTCTGCGGCTCGGGAGCCGCGGCGCCGGCGAGCACCGCATCGGTGGCCGCCCGTAGATCCGCCCCGGTCACGGGGACGTCCAGCGAGGGCCGGCTCGCGTCGAACTGCCCGCGGTAGGCGAGCCGCCGCTCGCGGTCGTAGAGGAAGAAGTCGGGCGTGCACGCCGCCCGGTACGCCTTCGCCACCTCCTGCGTCTCGTCGAACAGGTAGGGGAAGACGTAGCCGCGCCGCTCCACCTCCTCGACCATCCGCTCGGGCGCATCGTCGGGATGCGAGCTCACGTCGTTCGCGTTGATCGCCACCACCGCGAGCCCCCGCTCCGCGTAGTCGCGGGCGAAGTCCGCCAGGCCTCCGGCGATGTGCTTCACGAACGGGCAATGGTTCGACAGGAAGACGACGAGAAGCGCCGGTGCGTCCCGGAAGTCGTCGAGCGCGACCATCCGTCCGCTCGCCGGGTCGGGGAGGCGGAAATCCGGGGCGTTGGTGCCGAGCGGCACCATCGTCGAGGGAACGCGGACCATGGGAAGATCTCCGGGACCGTGGGTCGGGTCGGCGACGATCGCGTCGGGGAAGGATCCCGGAAGTGTGCCGGAAGGGCGCGAGCCGGGTCAACCGGGCGGGCGCCCACGCGCGGCCGCAGAACCGATGGGCCGCGAGGCGGGTACGGCCTCCCATGCGCATCGTGTCCCTCGCCTGCTCGAACACGGAGATCGTCTGCGCGCTCGGGTGCGCGGATCTCCTCGTCGGGGTGGACGACCACTCCGACCATCCCCCCGAGGTCGTGGACCGCCTGCCGAAGGTGGGGCCCGACCTCGACATCGACGTGGAGCGCGTCGCCGCCCTCGAGCCGGACCTCGTGCTCGCCACCCTCACCGTGCCGGGGCACGAGCGGGTCGTCGAGCGACTGGAGGCGGCCGGCCTCCCCTTCATCGCGCCGGAGCCCGTATCGATCGAGGACGTCTACCGGGACATCCGGGACATCGGCGGACGCCTGGGGGTCCCGGAGCGCGCCGAGACGCTCGTAGCCGACATGCGCCGGGCCCTGCGCCCCCCGAGGGACACCGAGGCGGAGGAGGACGGAGCCGGGCGCCCCTCGATCCTCGTGCAGTGGTGGCCGAAGCCGGTCATCACGCCCGGCCGGCGGAGCTGGGCCACCGACGTGCTCGAGGCGGCCGGGGCGCGCGCCGTGCTCGCCGACGAGGACGTGAAGAGCCGCCCGATGAGCGACGACGAGGTGGCCGAGCACGCGCCGGACGCGGTCGTGCTGTCCTGGTGCGGCGTGCACCCGAACAAGTACCGGCCGGACGTCGTGCTCCGGAACGAGCGCTGGGCCGACCTCAGCTTCGTGCGCGAGGGCCGCGTGTTCTGCGTCGGAGAGCCGTACCTGGGGCGGCCGGGGCCGAGGCTCGTCGAGGGGGTGGAGCGGCTGCGGGCGGTCGTGCGGACGCTGAAGGAGGGGGTGCGCTGACCCGCGCCCCCTCTCGACGGCCCTTCAAGGTTCAAGTACACTCATGGATGCGGCCCCGGCGCACGCCGCGGTCGCGCACACCCGATCCTGGGAGGGCGCCATGCCACCGCTCCTCACCGCCGGCTTCCACCACATCACCATGGTCTCCGCCGACGCGCGGCGGACCCTCGACTTCTACGGCCGGCTGCTCGGGCTCGGGCTGGTCAAGAAGACGGTCAACTTCGACGATCCGGGCGCCTATCACCTGTACTTCGGTGACGAGGGCGGCCACCCCGGCACGCTCCTCACATTCTTCGAATGGCCGAACGCGGGTCGCGGCCGGTGGGGTGTGGGCGGCATCCACCACCTGGCCCTGGGGGTGGCGACGCCGGAGGCCCAGCTCAAGTGGAAGCGGCGCCTCGTCGATGCCGGGGTGTCGGTGACCGGCCCCCTCGACCGGGGCTACTTCAAGAGCCTCTACTTCCAGGATCCGGACGGTCAGATCCTCGAGATCGCGACCGCCGGTCCGGGATACGCCGTGGACGAGCCGGCGGACGCGCTCGGCCGCGAGGAGGTCGTGCCCCCGCCCGAGCGCCTCCCCGAGGGACGGGACGAGGGCGCGATCGCACGGGCGACCCATCCCGATCCGGTGCCCGAGGTCACGCCGGACATGCGGCTGCAGGGCATCCACCACATCACCGGCCTCACGGACGACCTCGAGCGCGCCGACGCGTTCTACCAGGAGGCGCTCGGGCTGCGGCTGGTGAAGAAGACCTTCAACCAGGACGACGCCCGCACCCGCCACTGGTTCTGGGCGCGCTACGACGGGGACGAGGTGGCGCCCCACTCCGCGCTCACGCTCTTCGACTGGAAGGGCTCGACGTACCGGGCGCGCGGCGGCGCGGGACAGACGCACCACATCGCGTTCCGCGCCCGGAACGAGGAGGAGCAGGCCGAGTGGCGCGAGCACCTGGCGGGTCTCGGGGTGCCGGTGACGGAGGTCCGCGACCGCACGTACTTCCGGAGCATCTACTTCCCCGCCCCGGACGGGCTCCTCCTCGAGATCGCGACGGACGGCCCCGGCTTCGCCGTGGACGAGGATCCGGAGGCGCTCGGGTCCGCGCTGAAGCTGCCGGCGTGGCTCGAGCCGCACCGCGCGCGGATCGAGGCGACGCTCTCGCCGCTGGGCGTGTGATGGGGGCGGAGCACGGGGAGCGCGCGGCGCCGCGCATCGTGGAGCACCGTGTGGGCGGCCCCGTCCCCCCGCCGCCGGGAGGGACGGTCGCGGTGCTCCTGCACGGGCGCGGGAGCGACGAGCAGGACCTGCAGGGGCTCGTCCGCCTGCTCCCCCGGGACTGGACGCTCGTGACGCCCCGGGCACCGCACGCCGGGGCGCCCTGGGGCTACGGGCCCGGCTGGGCCTGGTACCGTTACCTGGCGGAGGACCGCGTCGACCGCGCGACCCTGGAGGAGAGCCTCGGAGCGCTCGAGCAGTTCCTCGACGGGCTTCCGGACCTCCTGGGCGGACCCGTGGAGCGGCTCGTCCTCGGCGGCTTCTCCCAGGGCGGCACGACGAGCCTCGCCTACGCGCTCGGACCCGGGCGGGGCCGCGTGGCCGCCGTGCTCAACTTTTCGGGCTTCCTGGCGGACGGCGTGGCGCTGCCCCCGCCCGCCGAGGCCCCGCCGATCCTCTGGGGGCACGGCACGGGCGATCCGGCCATCCCCTACGCGCTCGCGCTCCGGGGGCGGGCGCGGTTGCGGGCGGCGGGGATCGAGGTGCGGGAGTCGGATCACCCCATCGGGCACGGGATCGTGCCCGCCGAGATCGAGGCGGCCGTCGCGCTCGTGGAGGGGCTGGATCGCGCGGGGGCCTGAGCGACCCTCGCGTCAGTGCCGGTGCGGCTCTCCGGCATAGCCGGTGAGCTCGACGTAGCCCCGGCCGGCGACGGGCCGGCCGCCCGCCCCGGTGCCCTCCACGCGCACCGCGCCCTCCCAGTAGCGGAAGGCGAGCCGGAGCTCCTGGTCGGCCACGGTCGGCTCGATGGCGAGGTCCCAGCCCCGCCCGGGGAGGCGGAGGCGCCAGCCGGCGGGATACGTCGCGCCGTCCGCGGGTGAGCGCCACGTGCCGGTCTCCTCGAGCGCCACGTCCTCCTCCCAGCGCAGGCGGTGCGCGCGTCCCTCCGGGTCGACGAGCACCCCCTCGCTGAGCGGATCGGCGCTTCCGTCCGCGTGCCGGAGCCGGTACAGCATCAGCTCCCAGCCGTCGTCGAGCTGGAGCGCGAACCAGTCCCAGCCCACCTGGTCGCCCGAGAGCGCCGAGGTGCTCCACTCGCGGTCGAGCCAGGAGAGCCCCGTCACCTCCGCCGCCGCCCCGTCCACCGTGACCGTGCCGCGGGTCTCCAGGCGGGTGAGGGAATAGTAGTACGAGGCGTTTCCCGGCTCCGGGCCCTTCCGGCTGAGTCCCCGCTCCCCCTGGAGGACCGGCTCCTTCGCCGGCCGGAGCTCGAGGTCGACGGCGACGCCGCCCTCCGAGGCGCGCAGGCGGAAGGGCGCCGCGCCCGGCGCGTCCGGGCCGGTGAAGCTCCAGTCGTCCAGCCAGACGCGGAGCCCAGGCGGCCCCTCCGCGCCCGCGATCCCCGCCGCGCCGCGGCCGAAGCGCTCGAAGGCGTGGAAGCGCCCGCCGTCGATCTCGGTGACCGTGAAGTGCGCCATCCACGCCTGGTTCGTCGCCCAGGCCGACGTCGAGCTCCGCGCCCCCGGGGCGAGCGCGTTCCTGAAGAAGGTGACCTGGAAGCCGAACGCGCGCCCGTCGGCGGCGGCCACGTTGCCGGTCACGTACCACCACTCCGTGCGGTACTCGGGATGGGGCCCGTGGTCGCGGGGAAACGAGAACGGCCGCACCTCCGTCGCGCGCGCGTAGCCCGCGGTGTCCGCCCCCGCGAGCGTCTCCGAGAGCGACAGCCGGACGTCCGCCCCGGGATCGGGCTCGCGGCCGCACGCGGCGACGAGCGTCGCGACCAGGACGAGGGCGGCCCGGCGCCCTCCCGCGCCCGCGCTCATTCCCCCCGGAGCGCCGCGGCCGGCGAGGCCGAGGCCATGCGCCGGGCCGGAACCACCCCGGCCAGGAGCGCGCCGGCCAGCGCGAGCCCGATCGCCTGCAGGAGGACCGATCCGTGCACCTCCATGTCCAGCGACCATCCGAAGGAGCGCCGGTTGATCACGAAGATCATGACCGTGGCGAGCGCGAGGCCGAGCGGGAGCGCGAGCACGCCCGAGACCAGCCCGAGGAGCCCCGTCTGGGAGAACACGAGACGCCGGAGCTCGCCCGGGGTGAGGCCGATCGCCCGAAGCACCCCCATCTCGCGCCCGCGCTCGAGCTCGAGCGCCATGAGCGCGCTCAGCACGCCGACGAAGGCCACGAGGAACGCGAGGAGCCGGAGCACGCCCGTGATGCGGAAGGTGCGGTCGAACACCTCGAGCGACGCCGCGCGCAGCTCGCCGTTGCTCCGCATCTCGAGCACGACGCCCTCCGGCAGCCGGGCGAGCAGGTCTTCGGCCACCGCCGCGGGATCCGAGCCCGGGGCCAGGAAGAGCGCGAGCGACGTCACCTCCGGATCCCGGAGCAGTCGCGTGTAGGCGCTGCGCGCGATCATGACCGTGCCCTGCTCCGCACCGTAGTCGCGGTAGACGCCCGCCACCGGGAAGCGGCGCTCGCCCTCCCGGCCGGCGAGGGTGACCGCGTCCCCGACCCCGACGTCGCGGCGGTTCGCGAACGGCTCCGAGACGAGCACGGCCTCCCCGCGCCGGAAGCGGGCGAGCGCCGTCCTGGCGTCCCCTTCCAGGAAGTCGAAGGCGGCCCCGCCCCGCGGGTCGAGATCGAGCGCGATCAGCCTGTGGAGCCCCGCCCCGTCGTCCACGTCCACGTGCCGGTAGACGTTGCGTCCGGCGATCCCGGGATGGGCGAGCACGGCGTCCAGCACCTCCGGCGGGATCGCGCCCGACGGGGCGGAGGCGCCCGGGCCGGGCACGGACACGTACAGATCCGCCTGCAGCGTGGTCTCGAGCCAGCGCTCGAGCGTGCCGCGGAAGCTCTGGATCATCACCCCGAGACCGACCGTCACGGAGACGGCGACCACGAGCGCCGCGACCGCGGGCGCCGTCCGGCTGAGCGAGGTCACCACGCCCCGCGCGGCCATGCTCCCCACGAGCCCACCGACCCGCGCGAGCGGCGGGCGGATCAGACGGACGAGGAGAACCGTGCCGAGCGGGGTGAGGAGCGCCGCGCCGAGGATCGCCAGGAAGAGCCCGCCGAACGCCAGGAGGAGGCCGGGGCGGGTCATGAGCCCGGCGCCCGCGACGAGGAGGAGCGCGCCGAGGCCGGCGGTCCGCGGGACCGAGCGGCGTGCCCGTTCCTCGCCCGTCGAACGCAGCATCGCCGCGCGGGGGGGCACCCGGGCCGCCTCGAGCGCCGGCGGGAGCGCGGCGGCGAGGGTGCCGACGACGCCGAGCAGCGCTCCGCCCGCGAGCACGCGCACGTCGAGCGCCACACCCTCGACCGAGACGGCGAAGTAGAGATCGTTGATCGTGCGCGTGACAAGGCGCACGAGCCCGCGACCGAGGAGCGCGCCCCCGGCCGCGCCGAGCACCGCGCCGCCGAGCCCGATCCAGAGCGCCTCGCGGAGCACGAGGCGGAGGATCTCGCGCCGCGTGACGCCGAGCGTGCGCAGCCGCCCCAGCAGGTCGCGCCGCTGCACGACCGAGAACGTCATCGCGTTGTAGATCAGGAACATCCCGAAGACGA
>CAZOYA010000120.1:0-11058 GCA_964583815.1 uncultured Gemmatimonadaceae bacterium
TACCGACATGAACCGTGTGCTCGCGGAGGTGGCCGTCTCGGCGTTCGGGCTGCTGCCGTAGTAACCGCAGGAAAATGGTCGCCGGGCGGGTGCGGGGCCCGCATGGGCACGGCGCCCCCCGGGACCGCTCGAAGGACCGAGGAACCGGGAGGCGTCCGGCCGCGTATCGTCGGTCGGGCGCCTCTCTCCTCGAAGGGGCCGCCCGCCGGTCCTCCCGCCATCGTCACGACCCCCCGTCCGGAGTCCAGGAGCCATGAAGAGGGTCCTATCCGCACTCTCCCTGGCGGCCCTCGCGGCCACCACCCCCCTCGCGGCGCAGCAGCGGCCCTCGCCCGAGGAGATGGAGCGCCGTCTGCAGGAGGAGCTCGCCCAGCCGCGTCCGATCGAGATGGCGAACACCATCTGGATCGACGAGCTCACCTGGATGGAGGTGCGCGACCTCGTCGCGGACGGCCATACCACGGCGATCATCTCCACGGGGGGAATCGAGCAGAACGGGCCGTATCTCGCGACCGGCAAGCACAACGTCATCCTCGAGGGGCTCTGTCCCGCGATCGCCCGGAAGCTCGGCAACGCCCTGTGCGCGCCGGTGGTCCCGTTCGTGCCGGGCGGCGACATCTCGCCGCCGTCGGGCGGGATGCGCTATCCCGGCACGATCAGCCTGCGGGACGAGACCTACGAGGCGCTCCTGGACGACATCGCGAGCTCCCTCGCCGCGCACGGCTTCACGGACATCGTCCTCATCGGGGACAGCGGCGGGAACCAGCAGGGGATGGAAAACGTGGCCGCGCGGCTGAACGAGCGCTGGGCCGGATCGGGAACGCGGGCCCACTTCGTGCGTGAGTACTACACGCCGGGATGGGAGAAGACCGAGGACTTCACCGAGCAGGTGCTGGGCGTCGGCGAGACGCAGCGGGACGGCTATCACGACGACATGTGGGTGACCGCCTTCATGGCCGTGGTCGACCCGGTGACGATCCGCTGGGACCAGCGCGTGGATGCGGGGCTCGCCTCCATCAACGGCGTGAGCCTCGTGCCGCTGCAGCGCATCATCGACATCGGCGAGCGGATGATCGACTTCCGCGCCGGCTACGCCGCCGACGTGATCCGGGAGCGGATCGGGGCGGCGGAGGACGGCGGCCGCTGAGCCGGGGGCGCCCGGGAGTCTTCAAGCGTCAACAAATCGGGCCCTCCGGGGGTCCTATCGGGTAACGGCACGGGTCCGCGGGACGGCCCGGCCGGCTTTCGGGCGCCCGGCGCGCGATCTAGAATTACGGGGTGGTGGCCCTCTCCGAGGGTCCCTCCCCGCCAAGGCATACGAGACCACACGGCGCCACGGTGGCGTCTCCGGAGTAGCGCTGCATGAAGAGCATCCTCGCCACCGCCCTCACGGGCGGGCTTCTCCTGCTCGCCGCGCCGGGCGGGCTGCACCCGCCCTCGACGTCGGCGCGCGCCCCGGGGGGCGACGCCCCGGCCATCGCGGGTGAGGGGCCGGTGCACGCCGCCGCACCCGACGCCGAAGCGCTGACGGAGGTCGTGGACCAGTACTGCGTCCGCTGCCACAGCGAGCGGCGCATGACGGGCAACCTCTCGCTCGAGGAGTTCCGGGTGGAGGACGCGGCCACCCAGGCGGAGGTCGCCGAGCGCGTCATCCGGAAGCTGCGCGCGGACATGATGCCTCCGCCGGGCGCCAACCGCCCCGCCGGGGACACCCTGGTGGCGCTCGTGGAGGCGATCGAGCAGACCGTCGACGACGCGGCGGAGGGCCGCACGGCGGCCGGCAACCGGCCGTTCCAGCGCCTCAACCGGGCGGAGTACGCGCGCGCGGTCGAAGGCCTCTTCGGGATCGAGGTCGACGCGAGCCAGTGGCTCCCGGCCGATCAGATCAGCGCGAGCTTCGACAACATCGCGGACGTCCAGACCTTCTCGCCGACCCTCATGGACGCGTACCTGAACGCGGCCAGCGAGATCGTGCGCGTGGTCCTCGGCAACCCGAGCGCGACGCCGGTCGAGACCACCTATACGAACGAGCCGCACAAGTCGCAGCACGAGTGGGACCGGGTCGAGGGCGCTCCGTACGGCACCCGCGGCGGGATCAGCGTGATGCACAACTTCCCGGCCGACGGGAAGTACGTGGTCTCGCTCGGCTTCATCTCGGGGTGGGGCGAGCGCTTCGACGACATCGACGTCTCGGTCGAGGGCGAGCGCGTGGCGCTCCTCCGCTACCAGGGCGCGAGCACGCGGCTCATCGACTTCCAGGGCCAGCTCGCCTATCCGGTGCGGACCGACTCGATCTTCGTGCGCGCGGGCCAGCGCCGCCTCACGGCCGCGTTCGTCCGCAAGATGGACGGCCCCTACGAGGACCTCATCAGGCCCCACGACTGGTCGCTGTCGGGGACGGAGGCGAGCTACGGGACGACGTCGCTGCCGCACATCATGCGCATGACCGTCGAAGGCCCGTTCCACCCGAGCGGCGTGTCGGAGAACGAGAGCCGCGACCGGGTGTTCAGCTGCCGTCCGGCCGCGCCCGAGGAGGCGCGGCCGTGCGCGGAGCAGATCGTCACGCGCTTCGCGAAGGAGGCCTACCGCCGTCCGCTCGAGCAGCGGGACATCGACGGGCTCATGTACTTCTACGACGAGGGCGCGCGCGAGGGCGGCTTCGAGCGGGGCATCCGCTCGGCGCTCGAGGCGCTGCTCGTGAGCCCGCACTTCCTCTTCCGGATGGAGCGGGCCCCGCGGGACGCGCGCGCGGGTGAGGTCTACGAGGTCGCGGACCTGGACCTGGCCTCGCGGCTGTCCTTCTTCCTCTGGGGACAGGGCCCCGACGCCCAGCTCCTGCAACTCGCCGAGGAAGGCGAGCTGAACGATCCGGAGGTGCTCGAGCGCGAGACGCGGCGGATGCTGCAGGATCCGCGCTCGGAGGCGCTGGCGACCCGCTTCGCCTCGCTGTGGCTCCGGCTCCAGGACCTGGACAAGGTGCAGCCGGACGCCTTCTGGTTCCCGAACTACAGCGAACAGCTCGCCCGCGACATGCGGCGCGAGACGGAGCTCTTCTTCTACAACCTGGTGCGGGAGGACCGGAGCGTCCTCGACATCCTGGACGCGAACTACACGTTCCTGAACGAGCGGCTCGCCGACCACTACGACATCCGCGGCGTGGTCGGGGACGAGTTCCGGCGCGTGGAGTACCCGACGGACCGCCGTCGCGGGCTGCTCGGCCAGGGGAGCGTGCTCGTGCAGACGTCCTACGGGAACCGCACCTCCCCGGTGCTGCGGGGCAAGTGGGTGATGGAGGTGCTGCTCGGCACCCCGCCGCCGCCGCCGCCGCCCAACGTGCCGACGCTCGAGGAGTCGACGGGGGAGGACGCCCCCGCCGGGCTCCTCACCACGGCGGAGCGGCTCAAGATGCACCGGGCCAACCCGACCTGTAACTCGTGCCACCAGCTCATCGACCCCATCGGGATGGCGCTCGACAACTTCGACGTCACGGGCCGGTGGCGCACGCGTGAGAACGGTGCGGAGCTCGACACGCGCGGGCAGTTCTACGACGGGAGCGAGATCTCCTCGCTGGAGACCCTCGTGGACGCGCTCGCGCGTCGTCCGATCCCGTTCGTGCGGCACTTCACGCAGAACCTGATGACGTACGCCCTCGGGCGCCGCGTCGAGTACTTCGATCAGCCGACGGTCCGCGCCATCGCCCGGCGGGCCGCGGAGACGGACTACCGGATGTCCGAGTTCATCGTGGGGGTGGTCCAGAGTGACCAGTTCCGGATGAGGGCGACGATGGCCACCGACGCCGACCACGAGTAGCCCGTTACCGGGAATTCAGGAGATACACGCGATGCATTTCATCACCGGCAAGCACATCCCGCGTCGTACGTTCCTCCGGGGCATGGGGGCCGTCGTCGGCCTGCCGATGCTCGACGCCATGGTCCCGGCGGGAATCCGTCCGGGTCAGGGACTCGATCAGAAGCCCACGCGCTTCGTCGCAATCGAGGAGGTCCACGGGGTCGCGGGCTGCAACAAGTGGGGCTCGACGCAGCACCTGTTCGCACCGGAGACGGTGGGACGGGGCTTCGAGCTCGCGCCCGACAACGTGCTGGTGTCCCTGAAGCCGTACCAGGAGTACCTGACGATCGTCAGCAACACCGACGTGCGGATGGCCGAGGCCTTCGCGCCGCCGGAGATCGGCGGTGACCACTTCCGCTCGAGCGCGGTGTTCCTCACGCAGTCCCATCCGAAGCAGACGCAGGGCTCCGACCTGCACGTCGGCGTGTCGATCGACCAGGTGTACGCGCAGCGGATCGGGCGTGACAGCGTCCTGCCCTCGCTGCAGCTCTGCATCGAGCCGACGGACAAGGGCGGCGGCTGCGACTACAACTACTCCTGCGCCTACACCGACTCGATCAGCTGGGCGTCTCCGGACACGCCGCTGCCGCAGATCCGGAACCCGCGGGCGGTCTTCGACCTGCTCTTCGGGGCCGGCGGCAGCGAGAAGGAGCGGACGGAGCGGCGCCGGGCGCACGGCAGCATCCTCGACTGGGTGCAGGGCGAGGTGAAGCACCTCCGTCGCGATCTCGGGGCGGTCGATCAGCAGCGGGTGGATCGCTACCTGGACTCCGTGCGCGAGATCGAGCGGCGCATCCAGCTCGTCGAGGCGCGCAACACGAGCGGCGAGGAGCGCGAGCTTCCCGAGGCGCCGGCGGGCGTGCCGGATTCGTTCAGCGAGCACATGAAGCTCATGTTCGATCTCCAGGTGCTCGCGTTCGAGTCGGACATCACCCGCGTCGTCTCGTTCAAGACGGGTCGGGACGCGTCCAACCGGAGCTTCCCGGAGTCGGGCATCGACAGCGGGTTCCACCCGGCCTCGCACCACGGGGACCGGGAGGAGCGCATCATGGAGTTCAACAAGATCGGGCAGTATCGCGTGAGCATGCTCGCGCACTTCATGGAGCGCCTGAAGACGACCATGGACGGCGACTCGAGCCTGCTCGACCAGACCGTCGTGATGTGGGGCTCGCCGATGGGCGACGCGAACCTCCACAACCACCGCCGCTGCCCCCTCGTCTTCCTGGGCAAGGGCAACGGCGCCTTCGAGGGCGGGATCCACTACAAGGCGCCGGACGGTACGCCGATGGCGAACGCCTTCGTCACGCTCCTGCACAAGCTGGGACAGACGGACATCACCAGCTTCGGCGACAGCACGGGGGAGTTCCGCCTGTGAGGATCCGGCACACGGACGACGCGGAACGCCGCGGGGGAGGGCGATCCTTCATGAAGATGCTCGCAACGATGGCCGTCGCCGTCCTGGTGGCGGCCTCGGCGCCGCCCGCGGCGCCGATCGCGGACGCCGCGCAGCGGGGCGATCTCGCGCGGGTGCGGGAGCTCGTCCGCTCGGGCGCCGACGTCAACGCCGCGCAGGGCGACGGGATGACCGCGCTGCACTGGGCGGCCGATCGCGGGGACGCCGAGGTCGTGGGCGTGCTCCTGCTCGCCGGCGCGAACGTCGAGGCCGGCACGCGCATCGGTCAGTACACGCCGCTGCACCTCGCGGCGCGTCAGGCACGGTTCGAGGTGGCGCAGGCGCTGCTGGCCGCGGGGGCCGACCCCATGCGGCGGACGACGAACAGCGGGGTGACGCCCTTCCACCTGGCCGCGGCGTCGGGTGACGCCCGCCTCGTCTCGGCGATGCTCGCGAAGGGGGCGGATCCGAACATCACGGAGAACGCCTGGGAGCAGACGCCGCTCATCTTCGCGGCGGCGGAGAACCGTCCGGAGGTGATCCGGGTGCTCGTGGAAGCGGGCGCGGACCCGAACCGGGCCGCCCGCTCGCGCGACACGAAGGAGATGGCCGACGCGGACCAGGCCGCGGCCGAGCGGCTCACCGACGCGCTGGCCGAGTTCAAGCGCCAGGAGGGCGGTGGGCCGGACTGGCAGCCCACGCCGAGCCAGGTGCAGGCGGCGATCGAGCTGTCCCGCGAGGTCCAGCGGCTGTGGCCGAACGTGCCCGACCTGGACCGGGGCGAAGGGCAGGGAGCGGCCGGCCAGGAGGGGCAGGAGCCCGCCGAGAGCGAGGAGGAAGCAGGCCAGGAGGAGCCGAAGGAGGCCGCCGCCGAACCCGCGCAGGAGGAGGATCGACCCCTCTCGTACCCCGAGCAGGTCGACGAGTGGGGAGGGCTGACCCCGCTCCTCCACGCCGTGCGCCAGGGGCACTTCGAGGCGACGCGCGCCCTCCTCGAGGCGGGTGCGGACATCAATCAGACGTCGGGTGACG
Organism: uncultured Gemmatimonadaceae bacterium; assembly: GCA_964583815.1. Lineage (GTDB taxonomy): Bacteria > Gemmatimonadota > Gemmatimonadetes > Longimicrobiales > Gaopeijiaceae > JAWLHJ01. Next base: position 6,275 of record CAZOYA010000120.1, read on the forward strand.
GCACGTCCCCGCTGCTGATGGCTTCGATCAACGGCCAGTGGGATCTCGCGATCGAGCTGCTCGAGCGCGGAGCCGATCCCAACCTCGCCAGCGTGGCGGGCGCCACGCCGCTGTACGCGGTCGTCGAGCGTCAGTGGCAGCCGAAGGCCTCCTATGCGCACCCGGTCGAGCATCTGCACCAGCAGACCACGCACATCGACATGATGCGCGCGCTCCTGGAGGCGGGGGCCGATCCGAACGCGCGGCTCAACCGGCACCTCTGGTACATGGAGTACACGTTCAGCGTGCTCGGCGGGAGCGGGATCCACGTGAAGGGCGCGACGCCGTTCTGGCGCGCCGCCTTCGCGCTGGACGTCGAGGCGATGCGCCTGCTCAAGGAGCATGGGGCCGATCCGGGCATTCCCACGATGAAGCCCCCGGAGCGGCGGCGCCGCGCCCCCGACGACCCGGTGCTCGAGGAGGGCCAGCAGGCCGAGGAGCCGGAGCTGGATCCGTCCGGGCTGCCGGAGATCCCGTCGGGCGGGCCCAACCTCTACCCGATCCACGCGGCTTCGGGCGCGGGCTACGGCCAGTCGTTCGCCGGCAACGCGCACCGTTACATGCCGAACGGGTGGATGGCCGCGATCCGCTTCCTGGTGGAGGAGTGCGGCGCGGACGTGAACGCGCGGGACGCTTCCGGCTACACCGCGCTCCACAACGCCGCGTCCCGGGGTGACGACGCAATGATCCGCTACCTCGTGGAGCACGGGGCGGACGTCACGGCCGTGAGCCGCGAGGGCCAGACCACCGCCGACATGGCGAACGGTCCGGTGCAGCGGGTGCAGCCGTTCCCCGCGACCGTCGCGCTCCTCGAATCGCTGGGATCCAGGAACAACCACAACTGCGTATCCTGCTGACGGATCCTGCCGGATCCGGAGCCGGAGCATCGCATTCGCGGGGCCCGGGCGGTGACGCCCGGGCCCTCTTGTCTGGTGCCGTGCCGAACCACGTAGACGGGGGCCCGCCGAGCCCCGGGAAGATACATCCTTGTTGAGAAGCACCCTGATCGCGCTGAGCGATTCCGATCTCGCGAAGCTGGCCGTGACCCGCACGCCGCTCCGCGGCATGAGCCGGCGCTTCGTGCCGGGCGAGGAGGTCGAGGACCTGGTCTCCGCGGTCCGCGACGCGAACGCCGACGGAATCTCCGCGACCGGCAACTACCTCGGGGAGTCCGTGAAGACCGAGGCCGCCGCACGGCAGGCCTCCTCCGTCTACGTCGACCTCATGGACCGGATCGCGCGCGAGGGGCTCGACGCGAACGTCTCGCTCAAGTTCACGCAGCTCGGCCAGGCGATCTCGGAGCCGTTCCTGGCGGAGAACCTCGCCCCGATCCTCGAGCGCTCGCGCCGCGACGACATCTTCGTCCGCTTCGACATGGAGTCGTCGGCGTACACGCAGCGCACGCTCGACGCGTTCGAGAAGCTCTGGGCCGACGGCTGGCGCAACATCGGCGTGGTGCTGCAGGCCTACCTCCACCGCACCGCGGGGGACGTGGCGCGGATGAACGAGCTCGGTGCGCGCGTGCGGCTCTGCAAGGGCGCCTACGACGAGCCCGCCAGCGTGGCCTGGAAGGAGCGGGAGGCCGTGGGCCGCAGCTTCGTCGAGCTCATGCGGACCCTCCTCGACCGCGGGAACTATCCCGGCATCGCCACGCACGACGAGCGGATGATCGAGGCCACCGTGGAGCACGCGAGGCGCCACGGCTACGACCGGGACCGTTTCGAGTTCCAGATGCTCTACGGGGTGCGGCGCGACCTTCAGCGGAGCCTCGTGGCGGACGGCTGGCGCCTCCGGGTCTACGTGCCCTTCGGCGAGCAGTGGTATCCGTACCTCATGCGGCGCCTCGCCGAGCGTCCTGCGAACCTGCTGTTCCTGACCGGCAGCGTCGTGCGCGAGTCCCCGCTCGGCTTCCTGTGGCCCGAGCGCCGGCCGGGAGGCCGGGTGGACACCTCGAAGCCCCGGCCGTAAGGTTCGACCGCTTCGGTGGCGCCGGCACGCGTCCCGGAGCGGCACTTCCCGCCGAATCCCCCCGTAAGGAACCGCGCCGCATGCAGACGACCGCCGTCGAGACCCCACCGCGCGCCGCGCTCGACCTGAAGAGGATCCTGAAGTTCGCGCTCCCCACGCTCCTGGGGATCTCGATGTTCCTCTTCCCGATCGAGGTCCAGCGGACGATCACGATCGGGCAGATGGAGCTGAAGGTGCCGGGTCTCCCGATCCCCCCGCTCGACGGAGACGTGACGGTCGGGATCGGCGTGCTCTCGGATGCGCTCCTCTCGCTGCTGGGTGCGGCGGCCGTTCCGGTCGGCGTGGTGCTGCTGTGCCTGTCGATGGTGCTGACGCTCTGGGCCCGGCTGCTCGACCCGCGCTGGGCCCGTGTGCCGGGGTGGGCCGAGATCTTCCACGTGGGCGCGATCTGGGTCGCGCTCCGGGTCGTCGGCGCGGTGTTCGGGGTGATGACCCTGCTCCAGTGGGGGCCCGAGTTCGTGGTCGGCGAGGCGACCGGGAGCGTGATCCTGAACGATCTCATCCCCGTGCTGTTCACGTTCTTCATCTTCGCGCTCGTCATGCTCCCGTTCCTGGTGGACTACGGGTTCATGGAGTTCATCGGAACGCTCGTGCGCAAGCCGTTCCGCGCGGTGTTCCGACTTCCGGGCCGCAGCGCGGTGGACGCGACCGCCTCGTGGATGGGCGCGGCGCCGCTCGGGGTGCTCATCACGTACCAGCAGTACGAGAAGGGCTTCTACACGCAGCGCGAAGCGGCCGTCATCGCCACGAACTTCTCTCTCGCGTCGGTGGCCTTCAGCCTGCTGATCGCCCGCTTCATCGGCCTCGACACGATGTTCGTGCAGATGTACTTCACGGTGTGCGTGGCGGCTCTCGTCGCGGCGATCGTCATGCCGAGGATCCCGCCGCTCTCGCTCAAGAAGGACGTGTACTACGAGGAGGTCGGGCAGCAGATCCACGAGGACGAGGACCTGTCGAAGGGGGTCCTCCACCGGAGCCTCGAGGTCGCCGTCGCAAAGGCGGAGATCGCGCCGGGACCGCGTCGGATCGCGCGCGACGCCGCCGTGAACATCACGGACATCTTCTTCGGGCTGCTCCCGCTCGTGATGGCGATCGGGACCGGGGCGCTGATCCTGGCCGAGTACACGCCGGTGTTCACGTGGATCTCCTACCCGATCGTGCCGGTGCTCGAGTGGCTCGGGCTTCCGGAGGCCGCCACGGCGGCGCCGGCCACGCTCGTCGGGTTCGCGGACATGTTCCTGCCGGCGGTCCTGCTCACGAGCGTGGAGAGCGAGCTCACCCGCTTCGTCATCGGGTGTCTCTCGCTGACGCAGCTCATCTACATGTCCGAGGTAGGCGTGCTGATCCTCAAGTCGAAGATCCCGTTGAACTTCCTCGAGCTCGCGGGGATCTTCGTGATGCGCTCGGTCCTGACCCTGCCGATCGTCGCGGTGATCGCGCACACGCTGTTCTTCTGAGATCGGCCGGCCCGGCGGTCCCGCGCACGAGCGGGCCGCCGGGAGCCGGTCAGGCGGTGGCCGCTGCGGCCATCCGCCCCACGACCTCCGCGATGCGCTCGAGCGCGGGGCCGATCTTCTCGGCCTCGTAGCCGATCGTGATGCGGAGATGCCCCTCGAGGCCGAGGTAGGCCCCCGGTGCGGTGAGCACGGAGGCCTCCGTCCGGATCCGCTCGGCCACGTCCAGCGAGGGGGCGTCGAGCGCGTAGCGGACGAACGCGATCGAGGTGGCCTCCCGCCGCCCGACCGTGAAGAGACCGCCCGTGCCCTCGAGCCATTCGGTCAGGAGCGCGTGGCCGCGGCGGCTCAGCGCCCGCTGGCGATCGAGGAGCCGGTCCCGCTTCGCCGGCTCCAGCGCCCGGTCGGCGAGCACCATGCTCGGCGCAGCCGCCGCGATGACCTGGTACTCGTGGCGGCGCCAGAGCTCCTGGATCGTCTTCTCGGGCGCCACCGCCCAGCCGATCCGGAGGCCGGCGAGGCCGTACGCCTTCGAGAGCGAGTTCGTGACCACGAGCCGGTCGTAGCGCCCGCGGAAGGAGGGTGTGGAGGGCCGCTCGAGCTCGGTGCCGTGGTACACTTCGTCGGCGTGCAGCCACGCGCCGACGCGCGCGCAGGCGGCCACGATCCGCTCCATCTCCTCGGCCTCGAGGATGTGCCCCGTCGGATTGTTGGGGTTCACGACGGCGACCAGGCGGGTGCCCGCGCCGACCGCCTCGTCCAGGGCGTCGAGGTCGAGGCGCCAGTCGCGCGCGGGGTCGTGCGGGACCTCCCGCACCCGGCAGCCGAGGTTCGCCGCGAGGCCGGCGATCTGGCGGTAGCCGGGGGTGAGGACGACCACCCCGTCCCCCGGCCGGAGCAGGGTGTGCGCCACGAGGTGATTCGCCTGCGAGGCGCCGACCGTCACCAGCACCTCGTCCGGCCCGGTGTCCGTGTACAGCCCGGCGATCCGCTCGCGAAGCGCGCGGAGACCGTTCACCTCGGGGTAGAAGAGCGGCGTGCGGAGGAGCCCCTCGCGCTCCTCCGGCTCGAGCCAGGATCCCGTGTCGACGCATTTCACGGAGCTGTCCGCGAGGTTCACCTCGACGGTGTGCTCCCAGAGGGACTGGTAGTGCTCGAGCGCGAAGGGACGGAACGGTGGCAGGATGCTCATCGGGTGTGGGGCCGGGAGGGGTGAGCCACCGGAACGGAGCCGGGCGGTCGAAGTATACGGCGTGTCCCGGC
>CAZOYA010000121.1:0-11049 GCA_964583815.1 uncultured Gemmatimonadaceae bacterium
GTCGAGGCGATCAGCCTCTCGATGACGCCCGAGGAGCGCCGCAAGCCCGAGATCCTGAAAGGCTCGCGCCGCGCGCGCATCGCGAAGGGCAGCGGCCGGCCGGTGGCCGAGGTCAACCGTCTCCTCAAGCAATACAAGGAGATGCAGAAGTTCATGAAGCAGATGCGCGGGATGATGGGGGGCGGCCGCGGCGGCATGCCCACGGGGCTCCCGAGCGGCTTCGGCGGCGGGTTGCCGTTCGGGCGCTGACGCCCGCGCCTCGGGCGGCGCGCCGCCGCTCCGTCACACGAGCAGCGCGACCCCCATCCCGACCCCCATCGCCACCACCAGCCAGCGGAGCTTCCGCTGGTCGAAGCGCTGGATGAAGGTTCCCGCGGCGTAGCCGCCGACCCACGAGCCGATCGCCATCACGATCGCCACCGGCCACACCAGCACCCCGGCCAGCACGAAGTAGAGCACGGCCACGCCCTTGGTCGCCGTCGCAAGCACGTTCTTCCACGCGTTGGCGTCGTGCAGGTCGTGCATCCCCATGAAGCTGAGGCTCGTGAGCATGAGGATGCCCATCCCGGCCCCGAAGTAGCCGCCGTAGATCGAGATCAGGAACTGGATCGACAGCGTGAGCGGCAGCCTGCGCGCGAGGGGCGCGTCGGACTCGCCGGCGAGCCGCAGCCACCGCCGCACCATGGGCTCCAGGGCCACGAGGATCGACGCGGTGATGACGAGCCACGGGGAGATGGCGTCGAACCACGTGGGGGGAAGCTCGAGCAGGAGCGCGGCGCCCACGCCTCCGCCGACCAGCGCCGGGAGCGCGAACCACCACCAGTGGTCGTCGCCCCGCGCGATCGAGCGCCGGTAGCTCCACGCCGCGCCCGCGGAGCCGGGCCAGAGGCCGACCCCGTTCGTGGCGTTCGCCGCAACGGGCGGGAGCCCGAGCCACACCAGGATCGGGAACGACAGGTTCGTGCCGCCTCCGGCCACGGCGTTCCCAGCGCCGGCCAGCAGCGCCGCGCCGAAGGCGGCGAGGAGGAGGAGCGGATCGGTCGGGTCGAGGACTCCGGAGCCCGTGCTCATTCCGGGCTCAGCACCTCGACGTCGACGACGGTCACCACGCCGTCGACCACGGTGTGCGCGGCCAGCCGGTACTCACCGGCCTCCACCTCCGCTCCCTCCACCAGGTTGTGGCCGAGGCGCTCGGCGAGCAGCTCGCCGAGGCTCCGGTTCGGGTCGGGATCGAGGCGGATCCCGTAGAACTCCTCGACCTCGGCCATCGTCGTGTTCGCGTCGAGGGGGAACGCCATCTCCACCTTCCGTTCGGAGAGGGGCGTCTGCCTCAGCGCGAACAGCCGGTCGACCACGTCCCGGGCCGCGGGCTTGAGCACGACGAAGCAGTGATCCCCGGGCCGGATGGGCGTCACGCCACGCGGCGGGATGATCTCGTTGCCGCGCACGACCATGGCGACCACGGCGCTCTCCGGGAGGGCGAGCTCGCGTACCAGGCGGCCCGCCGCGAGGCTCCGGGCCTCCACGAGGTAGTCCACGATGTCTCCGTCCACGTGCTGGAGCGAGGTGATCTCCAACGTCGCGGGGGCCTGCGGCGCGCGTTCCTCCCGTACGCCGAGCCACTTCGCGACCCGGCCGAGCGAGCCGCCCTGCAGCACGGCGGACATGATCACCACGAAGAAGACGACGTCGAAGATGAGGGTCCCCTCGGGCAGACCCGCCAGGAGCGGGAAGATCGCGAGGATGATCGGGATCGCGCCCTTGAGGCCCGCCCAGGAGAGGAAGGTGAGCTCCCGGAGATCGAACAGGCGAAAGGGCGCGACGAGCGCGAACACGGTCACGGGCCGCGCGACGAGCATGAGGCCGAGCGCGACCAGGGCGCCCTGCCAGGCCACGTCCACGATCCTCGACGGCGTGGAGAGCAGGCCGAGCACCACGAACATGGCGATCTGCCCCATCCACGCGCCGCCGTCGTGCGCGTGCATGATCCCCCGCTTGAACACGAGCTTCGCGTTCCCCATGAACACCCCGGCGAGGTAGACGGAGAGGTACCCGCTGCCCCCCAGGTATGCCGGGAGCCCGTAGGCGAGAAACGCCACGCCCACCGAGAGCGCCGGATACAGACCCGCGGCGTTCAGCGTCGCGCGATTGACGATCTGCACGCCGAGCCACCCGATCAGGAGCCCGCTGGCGCCGCCGATGAGGGCCTGCTGGACGAAGAACAGGACGACGGGCCAGCCCGGCTCCAGATCGCCCGTGAGATAGGTGATGAAGCCGATCGTGAGCAGCACGGCCATAGGGTCGTTGGACGCCGATTCCACCTCGAGCGTGGCGGAGATCCGCTCCCGGAGGTGGAGGCCCTGGCCCCTCAGGATCGCGAAGACGGCCGCCGCGTCCGTCGAGCCCACGATGCTCCCGAGCAGCAGCCCGATGAGGAGCGGCTGGTCGAGGATCACGGACGCGAAGAGGCCGGTGATCAGGGCCGTGGTGACGACGCCCACCGTGGCGAGGGGCACGGCGGCACGCCACGCGAGCCGGATCGAGGCCATGGGGCTCTGGAGCCCGCCGTCGAACAGGATCAGGACGAGCGCGATCGTCCCGACCCCGTGGGCCAGGGCCACATCGCTGAACTGGATGCCGAGCGGACCATCCTCCCCGGCGAGCATCCCGACACCCATGAACATCAACAGCACGGGCATCCCCGAGCGCGCGGACAGCTTGCTCGAGAGGATGGCCGTGAGCAGCAGCCCCGCCGCGACCAGGATCAGGGTGTCGATGGGTAGGCTCATGAGGCTCCGGGCACGGGGCGGGGGCGGCTGAGCCGCCGGGGCGACGTAGCTTACATTCGGTGCCACTTCGGGGCCAACGTCCCGCCGCTCCCGAGATGGGGGCGCTGTACACACGACGTGGGCCCTTGTATTCTTCGCGTCTCTCCTCGGAACCGTCCCACGCCTGTGGCGAGGGGCGCGACGATCACCGGAAGCTCCGAACAAGCATGCCCGTACGTATCCGCCTCCGGCGCATGGGCCGGAAGAAGCAGCCCCACTACCGGGTCGTGGTGGCCGACGGCCAGTCGCCCCGCGACGGCCGGTTCGTCGAGACGCTCGGCTACTACAAGCCGCTCTCGCAGCCGGCGCGCCTCGTGCTGGACCTCGAGCGCGTGGACCACTGGCTGGCCGAGGGCGCCTCTCCGTCCGGCACCGTCAGCTCCCTGATCGCCAAGGCCCGCGCGGGCGGCGACGACAAGGTGGCCGTCGGCCTCGAGGATCCCGAGGAGGCGCGGACGAAGCGGGCCGAGGAAATCGCGGCCCGCCGCGCCGCGGAGGCCCGCGCGGCCGCCGAGAAGGCGGCCCAGGAGAAGGCCGAGCGCGAGGCCGCGGAGGCCGCCGCGAAGGCGGAAGCCGAGGCCGCGGCCGCCGCCGAAGCCGCCGCGGGCGAGGAGCCTGCCGCGGAGGCCGAAGCGGCCGAGGGCGAGGCGACCGAGGAAGAGAAGGCCGAGTAGCGGCGGGTTCCCATGGCGCCCGGAGAGCGCGCGGAGCCGCTCCACCTGGTCGTGGGACATCTCACGAAGCCGCACGGCACGAAGGGCGAGCTGTACGTTCTCTCCCTCACGGACCACCCCGAGGAGACCTACGTCCCCGGGGTGGTCCTTTCGTTGGGCAGGGCGGAGGACGACGAGCCCGATCCCGATCTGCCGCCGCTGCGCATCCGAGAGGCGCGACCGGTCCGCGACGGGTATCTCGTGGCGTTCCACGGCGTCGAGGACCGCACGGAGGCCGAGGCGCTGCGCGGGCACTACGCGTTCCGCGCCCTCGCCGAGCTCCGGCCGCTCGAGGAGGGCGAGGTGTTCCACCACCAGCTCCTCGGGATGGAAGTCTACACGGTGGCGGGCGTGCACCTCGGGCGCGTGCGCGAGGTCTACGAGCTCAGCCCGTCGGACCTCCTCGAGGTCCAGGGGGCCGAGCGCGCGCACATGATCCCGTTCCGCGACGGGATCGTGATCGAGGTGGACACGGCGGGCGGCCGCATCGTGGTGGATCCGCCCGAAGGCCTGCTGGATCTCTAGCCGCGGAGCGCGTCCCGGGCATGCTGCGCATCAACTTCGTCACGATCTTCCCCGGCTTCTTCGACGGCCCCCTCGGCCTGTCGATCCCGAAGCGGGCCCGCGAGGCCGGGCTGGTCGAGTACCGCGCGGTGGACCTCCGGACGTACACGCACGACGTCCACCGCACCGTGGACGACGTGCCGTACGGGGGCGGGGCCGGGATGGTCATGAAGCCCGAGCCGTTCTTCGAGGCGATCGACGACCTGAAGCCCGAGGGCCCGATCGTGCTGCTCTCCGCGCGCGGCCGGGTCTTCCGCCACGACGACGCGGTGCGCTTCAGCCTCGCGCCCGAGCTCACGTTTCTCTGCGGACACTACAAGGACGTCGATCAGCGGGTGGCCGACCACCTCGCCACGGACGAGATCTCGCTCGGGGACTTCGTGCTCTCCGGCGGCGAGATCGCCGCGCTGACCGTGACGGACGCGGTGGTGCGGCTCCTCCCCGGCGCGCTCGGCGATCACGACGCGGCGGCGACCGACTCGTTCTACGAGGACGGCCTGCTGAGCGCGCCTTCCTGGACGCGGCCGGCCGAGTACCGGGGCCACCGGGTGCCGGAGATCCTGCGCTCCGGCGATCACCGTCGGATCGAGGCGTGGCGCCGGGCCGAAGCCGAGCGCCTCACGAAGGAGCGCCGTCCGGAGCTGCTGGACGGGGCGGAGTAGCCGCCGGGGGGCGGTGGGGCCCGACCTACCGGTCCGGCGGCGGCAGCCCCTCGCGCCCTCCTTCCTTCCACGCCGGACGCGGCCCGTTCGCGAGGAAGCGGACGGCTTCGGTCGCGGCCTCCACGAGCGCGGCCATGTGGTCGAAATCGACGAGCTCCACCTCGTCCGAGGGCTGGTGGTAGTCGGCGTGCCGGTTGTACGAGGAGAGCGTGTGCGCCGGGATCCCCTCGATGGCGAACGGAAGGTTGTCGCTCCGGAAGAAGAACCGCATCTCGGGGCGCGGGTCGGGCACGATCGGCGAGCCGGCGGCCGAGAGCTGGTCGCCCATGGTCGTGCGCTCGTAGCCCGTGAGCCACCCGCGGCCGAACCCGCCCGCGAGGCTGTCGGGCCGGCCGATCATCTCGATCTGGAAGTCGGCCACCGTCTGCTCGAGCGGCACGAGCGGGTTCTCGATGTACCACCGCGTGCCCAGGAGGCCCTGCTCCTCGGCGGTGCTGAGCAGCACGACGACCGTGCGCGCGGGCGGGTCCGCGGCGAGCGCCCGCGCGATCTCCACGACCGCCACCGTGCCGGTCCCGTCGTCGTCCGCGCCGTTGTAGATCGAGTCGCCGTCCACCGGGGCGCCCACGCCGACGTGGTCGTAGTGGGCGCCCAGCACCACCGCCTCCTCGGCGAGCGCGGGGTCGCTTCCGGGGATGACGCCCACGACGTTCACCTCGTCCACGATCCACTCCGACGGCACCGTGTCGAGGGAGAGCTCCGCGGAAGGGAGCGCGAGCCGCCCGCTCCCGGGTCCCCCGATCGCCACGAGCGGGACGGGCTGGAAGTACCCGTCCTCGCCGGCCGGCTGGACGCCCGCGCGCTCGAGCGCCTCGGCGAGGAGGTTCGCGGCCCGCTGCGCGTCGACGGTGCCCGCGCGGCGGCCCCGCATCGAGTCGTGCGCGAGCGCGCCGAGCAGGTCCTCGAGCCGCTCCGGGAGCGGCACCTCCGTGGCCGCGATTCCCGCGTCGTCCTCCGGCGCGCCGCCCCCGCATCCGGAGGCGAGGAGCGCCGCCACCATCCACGTGGCCGCAGCCCTTCGAAGCATCGTCCGTGTCCCGTCCATGGGGAATCCGCGCGATAGGGCGCGGTGTCGCACGAAGGTGGCAGCCGCCGGTCTCCTGCGCCATCCGGGACTTCACGCCCCGGCCGACCGGAATTAGCTTAGCTGTCTCTCCAACAACCGGCCTGTCCCGCGCCGTGGGAGCCCATCATGGCTGACGTGATCAAGGAAATCGAGAAGGAACAGCTCCGGAGCGACGAGGTGCCGGAGTTCGCCCCCGGGGACACCGTGCGGGTGCTCTACCTCGTGCGCGAGGGGGCCAAGGAGCGCATCCAGGCCTTCGAGGGCGTGTGCATCGGCCGGCGCGGCGGCGGGGTCGACGAGACCTTCACCGTGCGCAAGATCTCGAGCGGGATCGGCGTCGAGCGGATCTTCCCGCTCCACGCCCCGACGGTCAGCGGGATCGAGGTGGTGCGCCGTGGGCGGGTCCGCCGTGCGAAGCTGTACTATCTGCGCGGCCGTCGCGGCAAGTCCGCCCGGATCGCGGAGAAGCGCACCGCGCGCTGACGCCCGTTCGTGGGCCCGGACGGTGAGGGGCTCCACGGCCCCCCGGACCTGCTCGCCTACGAGCGTCGCTTCTGGGCCCGCGGCCGATCGGTCGCGGGGGTGGACGAGGCGGGGCGGGGCCCGCTCGCCGGACCCGTCGTCGCCGCCGCGGTGGTGCTCCACCCGGGCTGCTGCGTCGTCGGCGCGGACGACTCGAAGCGGCTCGCGCCCGACGTGCGCGAGGAGCTCTTCGAGCGAATCGTCGGCTCCGCCCTCGCCGTGGGCGTCGGGGCCGCGTCGGTCCGCGAGATCGATTCCCGCAACATCCTGAGGGCGACGACCGAAGCGATGCGCCGCGCGCTCGAGCGTCTCGGCCACCGGCCCGGTCACGTGGTCGTGGACGGCCTGCCCGTGAAGCACCTGGAGTGGGAGCACGAGGCGGTGGTCGACGGCGACGCGCTCGTGCACTCGATCGGATGCGCCTCGATCGTGGCGAAGGTCGTGCGGGACCGGCTCATGCGCCGGCTCGCGCGGCGCTATCCCGGCTACTGCTGGGAGACCAACGTCGGGTACGGCACGCCGGCGCACCGCGAGGCGCTCCGGGCGCTGGGACCGACGCCGCACCATCGGCTGACGTTCGCGGGCGCCCAGTTCGAGCTCGAGATCTGAGTCGCTCGAGCCCTCGAGGACAGCTAGCGAGAACCAGCGAGATGCGTTTCCTCCTCCGTTCCAAGATCCACCAGGCGACGGTCACCGGCGCGAGCGTGGACTACGTCGGCAGCATCGCCATCGACCGCGACCTCGTGGACCGCGCGGGCTTCATGGTCGGCGAGAAGGTCCTCGTCGTGAGCAACACGTCCGGGGCCCGCCTCGAGACCTACATCATCGAGGCGCCGCGCGGCTCGGGCACGGTCGAGATGAACGGCGCGGCCGCGCATCTCATCCGCGCCGGCGAGCAGATCATCGTCATGGGCTTCGAGCTCTCGGACGAGCCGGTCGAGCAGAAGCTCATCCTCGTGGACGAGCACAACCGGTTCGTCCGCGAGATGTAGCCGGGCGGCGCCAGCCCATCCGGGCGGCGGGCCCACATCCGTCGCTCCTTGCGCCCTGCGGGGGGGCGCGATATAGGTAATGACACTACAGGGTGTCACCCTATATCGAGGCCCGCATGGACGTCACGTCCCGTCTCCCGCTCACGCACGTCGCCTACCACGTGCTGCTGTCGCTCTCGGGCGAGCCGCGGCACGGCTACGGGATCATCAAGGACGTGGCCGACGCCACGGACGGGGCGCTCGAGCTCGAGGCCGGCACGCTCTACGCGGCCATCAAGCGCCTCCGGGACGACGGGCTCCTCGAGGAGCGACGGGCGCCGGCCGGCACGGACGCGCGCCGGCGTTACTACGGCCTCACGCCCCTCGGCCGACGCGTGCTGCGGGCCGAGTCGGAGCGGCTCCGCGCCCTCGTGGAGCTCGCCCGCCGGGCCGACGTGCTTCCGCGCGAAGCGAGCGGGGGCTGAGCGATGGCGCGGGGAGGGGCGCTCGGCGCGTACCGGCTCCTGCTGCGGATCCTCCCGGCGCGGTTCCGGGAGGAGTTCGGCGAGGAGATGGTCGCCGTCGTCGCCGAGCAGTGGGCGCGCGTGCGCGTGCGCCCGGGCTGGCGCCCCTCGTGGCGCTTCTGGTGGAGGCAGGGTTGGGCGGTGATGCGGGTGGCGGTCACGCTGCGCCTGGGCCGCCGGGGCTTTCCCGATGCGCGGGAGGTCCGCGAGCTGGTGGGACGAGCATCCCGGGACACGGGGGGAGGGGGGATGATGCAGGGACTCGGACGGGATCTCCGGTCGGCGCTGCGCTCGATCGCGGCGCGGCCCACCTTCGCGCTTCTCGCGATGGCCACCCTCGGCCTCGGGATCGGCGTGTCGACGGCGGTCTTCGGAGCGGTGCACGCGGTGCTGGTCCGGGCACTCCCCTACGCCGACCCGGACGGGATCGTCGTGGTGCTCCACCGCGACCTGCGCTCGGGCGACGTGGGCCGCGGGCTCTCCCCGGCGAACGCCCGCGACCTAGCGGAGCGCTCGGAGGCGCTCCGGTACGTCGGCGTCGCCGAGCCCGGCCAGGCGGACGTCATGGTCGACGACCGCGCCGAGGTGCTCCGCGGCTGGCAGGTCTCGAGGGGCTTCCTGGAGGCGCTCGGCGTCGAGCCCGAGCACGGCCGACTCTTCACGGAGGACGAATACGGTCCCGGCGCGGACCCGGTGATCCTCCTCGGTCACCGGGCATGGACCGCGCGGTTCGGCGGCGACCCCGCGCTCGTCGGCGGAACCCTCGCGCTCGAGGACTTCGAGGCGACCGTCGTCGGCATCCTCCCCCCCGGCTTCGCGCTGCCGGACGAGGCGGGGTTCTGGACCCCACGGACGCCCCGGCCCGAGGACGAGCTGGAGCGGAGGGCGGATTTCACGATGGGGGTGGGGCGCCTCGCCGACGGCGTCGGCCTGGACCGCGCGCGAGAGGAGCTGGACGCCATCGCGGCGGAGCTCGGCGCGCTCCATCCCGAGACCAACGCCGCGCTCGGGTTCGAGCCCGTACCGCTGCGCGATCACCTGTTCGGGGACACGAGGACCGCGCTGCTCGTGCTGCTCGGATCCGTGGGTCTGGTCCTTCTGATCGCGTGCGCGAACGTCGCCGGTCTCATGCTGGCCCGGGGCGTGCGCCGCCAGCGCGAGTACGCGCTCCGGCGTGCCCTCGGCGCCAGCCGCGCTCGCCTCGTCCGTCTGCTCGGGATCGAGAGCGCGATCCTGGCCTCGGGTGGGTGCGTCCTCGGGGTGGGGGCCGCCCTGCTCGGCGTGCGCGTCATCCGCAGGCTCGGACCCGACTCGATCCCGCGCCTCGCCGAGCTCTCCGTGGACGGCGCGGTGCTGGCGTTCGCCCTCGCCGCGGCCGCCGCGAGCGCCCTGCTCGCCGGGACCGTGCCCGCCCTCCGGCTCTCGCGCACCGGCGACATGGCGGCGCTCGGAGACGGCGGCCGCGGGTCGACCCCCGGGCGGGACTCGCTCCGCGCGGGCAACCGGATCGTCGTGGCCGAGATCGCCGCCGCGATCGTGCTCGCGGTCGGGGCCGGCCTGCTGGGCCGCAGTCTCGGGACGCTGCTCGAGCGCGAGCTCGGCTTCGAGAGCGAGAACCGGCTCGCCGTCCAGGCCTTCGCCTACGACTTCGAGAGCGTCGGTGAGCGGGAGGCCTTCATGCGGTCCGTCGAGGAGGAGATGGAGTCGATCCCCGGCGTGCGCGCCGTCGCGATCACCTCGAGCGTCCCCGCCGCGGACGACGCCTGGGCGGTGTCGTCCATCGACCTCGACCTGCCGTTCTCCATCGCGGAGCGCGCCGCGCCGCCCGTCGGGCAGGAGCCCACCGCGGCCATCGTGCGCGTGTCGCACGACCTGTTCGACGTGCTCGGGATGCGCGTGGTGGAGGGCCGCGGCTTCGGCGAGCTCGACGTCGCGGCCGCGCCGCCCGTGATCGTCGTGAACGAGAGCTTCGCCCGCCGCCACTTCGGCGGCCGGTCGCCGCTGGGCCAGCACCTCGTCATCGGGCCGCAGCCCGTTCCGCGCGAGATCGTCGGCGTGGTCGCCGACGTGCGGCCGCGCGGATACGAGTCGGACCCCCGCCCGGAGGTGTACTTCCCGCTGGCCCAGTACGGCACGGCCTCGCTCACGTTCGTGCTCCGGACCGAGGTCGATCCCGCCACGGTCGCGGCCGCGGCGCGCGAGGCGCTCTGGGCCGTCGAGCCCGGCCAGTCGATCTGGGGAACCGCGACGCTCGACGAGCTCCTCGGGTCCTGGACGAAGGAGCGCCGCTTCAACCTCCTGCTGCTGGGCGCGTTCGCGGGCGTGGCGCTGCTCCTCGCCACCGTGGGGGTCTACGGGCTGGTGAGCTTCAGCGTGGAGGGGCGCGTGGCCGAGCTCGGCATCCGGCGGGTGCTCGGAAGCGACGGCGGGAGCATCGTCGCGCTCATCGTCCGCGAGGGGCTCCGCCTCGGCGCCCTCGGCGTCGGCATCGGGCTGGCCGGGGCCTTCGTGCTCACCCGCTTCATGCGGGGGATGCTGTGGGAGACCGCGCCCACCGATCCGCTCACCCTCGCGGGTGTCGCGACCCTCATGCTCGTCGTGTCCGCGCTCGCCTCGCTCGTGCCGGCCCTGCGGGCGATCCGCGCCGATCCGGCCTCGGTGCTGCGCGAGGAGTAGGGGCGAGAGGGGCCCGCGGGCCCCGGCGCGGCCCGCTTGCGCCGCCGACGCGCCGCGCCCTACACTGGCCGTCGCCGGGGCACCGGCGCGGTCGGAGCCCCGGCGAAGGTCCCTCTGGCACGGCGCCCCCGTGCGTCGTGAAAGGATGCCGGGATGGCTTCTAGGCAGACGGCGCTCCCCGTGCAGCGGTCGTTTGGCGAGACCATGCGGCGTGACGCATGGTGGCTCCAGCCGGTCGCGGTCTTCCTCGGGTTGAGCGCCTTCATCGTCTACTCCACCTGGGCCGCGTTCCAGGGCGAGCACTACACCTTCGGCAACTACCTCTCGCCCTTCTACTCGCCCGAGCTCTTCGGGGACTCCGGCCACGCCTGGTTCGGTCCCCGCCCGGGGTGGTGGCCCGGATGGCTCCCCTTCTCGCCCGCGTTCCTGATCCTGTGGGCGCCCGGCGGCTTCCGGCTCACCT
>CAZOYA010000122.1:0-10910 GCA_964583815.1 uncultured Gemmatimonadaceae bacterium
CCGGATAGCGGAAGATCGCTCCGGCCGCAGCGAATCCGCCTCCGGAGTGCCCGAAGATCCCCACGCGCTCGACGTCGATCCACGCGTGGCGTTCGGCGAGCTGGCGGATCCCGGCGATCTGATCCGGAAGGCCGTTGTCGCCCATGTCGCCGTAATAGGTCTCGTGGAAGGTCTTGGAGCGGCCCGGCGTGCCCATCGCGTCGAGCTCGATCACCACGAAGCCGAGCTCCGCGATCGCCTGCAGGTCGCGGTGGGCAGAGCGGAAGCTGCGGCTTCCCACGCTCCCGCTCTGCGGCCCGGGGTAGAGGTAGTTCACCACCGGGTAGCGCGCGCTCTCGTCGAAGTCGCTCGGCCGGAAGAGGAGGCCGTGCAGGTCGGTCTCTCCGTCCCTCGCCTTCACCTGGAACGGCACGGGCGGCACCCAGCCCGCCGCCTCGAGCCGCGAGATATCCGCGGTCTCCAGGGTGAGGACCTCGCGCCCGTCCCGGTCCCTCAGCACGTGCACGGGCGGCCGCACGGGCGTGGAGGCCCCATCCACGAAGAACGCGCCGTCGGGCGAGAGCGAGATCTCGTGGTTGGCGCTGTCCGGCGTGAGCAGGCGCGCGTCGCCTCCGTCGAGGCCGACGCGGTAGAGGTACTCGAAGTAGGGATCGCCCGGCTCGCGCTCGTTGCCGATGAAGGTCACCTCCCGACGCCCCTCGTCGACCGCGAGGACCTGGAGCACGTTCCACGCGCCGCTCGTGACCTGGCGGCGCAGGTCGCCGCTGCGGGCGTCGTACAGGTAGAGGTGCCCCCAGTCGTCGCGCTGCGAGTACCAGAGGATCTCCTCCGAGGAGGTGAGATAGCGCCAGTTGCCGCCGGACTCGTAGAAGGTCTCCTCGACCTCCTCGAAGAGGTCCCGGACCGCCCCGGTGCCCGCGTCCGCCACCCGGACCGTCGCGCGCTTGTGGTCGCGCGAGCTCGAGACGAAGACGATCCGCTCCGAATCCGCGCTCCACTCCACGTCGGCGAAGGTCCCGCCGCAGTCGACGTGGTCGCAGACGGTGGAGCGGTGCGCGTCGGGCTCCATGTCGAGCGGCACCACCCGCTGGCCCTCCGGGCGGTCGAGGTGCACCACGACCCGGTGGATCCGGAAGATCAGGGAGTCGCCGGGGAGCGGATAGCGCCACGCGTCGAGCTCGGGGTGGCCTACGTTCACGCTCGTCACGTACATCATCCCCACCCCGCGGGAGTCGTGGCGGAAGGTGGCGATCTTGCGGGAGTCCGGGGACCAGCGCAGGACCGGCCGGTCGCTCCGCGTCCACCCGGCGTTGTCGGTGGCGTAGCCGAAGTCCTCCTCCCCGTCCGTGGTGAGCCGCGTCTCCTCGCCGGTGGCGAGGTCGCGCACCCAGAGGTCGTGCTCACGCAGGAAGGCGGCGTGTCGTCCGTCGGGCGCGAGCACCTCGTTGCGGGCGGGACGCCGCGGCGGCTCGACCTGCGCGCAGGGATCGCCGTCGGCGTCGCAGCGCACCCAGCGCCCGTCCTCGAGCCCCAGGAGGAGCTCGTCGTCGGTGAGCAGGAGCTCGGCGATCGGGATCCGGAGCGGCGCGACCGGCTGGCCGATCACCGCGCCGAGGGCCGCCGCGAGCCGCTCGTGATCGAAGGCCCGCTCGCGGGACGGCTCCCGCGGATCGACCCGCACGAATTCGTGTCCGCCCTCGATCCGGTTGCGGTACCAGAAGGCGCTTCCGTCCGGAGCCCAGCGGGCGTCCACCTCCCCCCGGAGCACCAGCGGCTCGGTGTGCGGGGCCAGGAACCGCTCGGCGCGCTCGTAGTCCGCGGTCGTGAGCGCCGGCGGAGCCTCCACGGCCTGGGCCGAGAGGGAGGGCGCGGCCCCGACGAGCGGGACGAGGGCGAGGAGCGGGAGGGGAAGGATCGAGCGGGTGCGGCGCATGACGTTCCACCTGCGGAGGACCGGAGTCTCCGGGGCGGACCGGGCGCCCCGGGGGAATAGGCGCCCGTACATGATCGGAGGCCCGCCCCGGCGCCGCAACGCGGGCGGGCGCGCGCCCCGTCCCGCCCTCGGACGGGGCGCGCGGCGAGGGGCCGCTACGCCCCCGGAGCCGCGGAGTGCTCCGGCCGGCCCCGCGGGGCGTCGCCTCCGCGGACCATCCGCTCCAGCAGACCGAGCAGCGTGTCGTCGCTGGACGGGCTCGCGCCGAACATCCCGTCCCCCGTATTGTCACGATGCATGAGCTCGACGACGCCGTGCAGGTTGAGCCACCGATCGAACCGCTCGCTCAGGCGGAGCACCCCGTAGAAGAAGCGGGGTCGCCGGCCCCGCCCCGAGAGGAAGTCGATCACGACCGCCAGGATCGACAGGTTGAACACGACGACGTCCTTGATGCCGTCGAGGGCGAGCTTCAGCTGGAAGATCGCGAAGTCCCGGAGGGTGACCCGGCGCGAAGCGACTTGCATGGTCCTCGTCCGTCCCGCGTGGTGGGGATCTCGTTCGTTACGCTCTCCCCTACGCATGCGTGGGGCTCCGGGATTCGGCGACACGGGAAGGCCTCGTCAGCGCCGCGCGCGGCCCCCGTGTCCTCCCCGTGGGAGCCCGCTCCGGGCCAGGAACCTTCCCCAGGGGGCGCCGTACGAAGTACAGCCCCCGGGTCCACCCCAGACGCGCGGCACCGCCCCATGAGCCCAGTCCCTCGAGCCGCTCTCGTCCTCGGACCCCTCCTCCTCGGGAGCACCGTGCTCGCGGCCGCGACGCTCGGTTCCGCGCGGGGCACCGCCGGGACGCGCGCTTCCGCCTCCGAAGTGCTCCAGGGCGCGCCTGCGGGGGAGTCCGGGCGGGTCGCGGAGCGCGTGGCGGCGGAGGCCCCGGACGCGCGGGGCGCCGCGCGTCCGGGGGGGGCGCTCGCCGGCGGCCCGTTCCCCTGGCCCGGAACGCGGTCGTCTCCGGGGGCGCACCCCGCGGAGGCCGCGCAGCAGGTCCGTGACGAGGTCCCCGGACGCTTCAACTTCTACTGGACCCGCGGCATCTACACCAGCTACGGACGCGGCTGGGGCTATGGCTACGGCTACGGACGCGGCGGGGGCGGCCGGAGCTGGGCCACCGACTATCCCAAGAGCGACCGCCAGTTCGTGACGGTCCTCAAGCGACTCGTCCGGCTGAACGTCTCGGACTGGGAGAACGCGGTCCCGCTCGACGACCCGATCCTCCGTCGCTTCCCCCTCCTCTACATGGTGGAGGTGGGGCAGATGGAGATGACTGACGAGGAGGTCGAGGGGCTCCGCAGCTATCTGGACGCCGGCGGGTTCCTCATCGTCGACGATTTCTGGGGCATCCGGGAGTGGCAGATCTTCGAGGAGAACTTCCGCCGCGTGTACCCGAACAAGGCCATCGTCGATCTCCCGCTCGAGCACCCGCTCTTCTCCTCGTACTACAACATCACCGAGATCAAGCAGGTGCCGGCGATCGGCCGCGCGAACTACCCCGCCGAGTGCCGCGGCTGCGAAGCCACCGTGCGCGGCGTGTTCGACGACGACGGCCGGCTCATGGTCGTCATCAACTTCAACACCGACCTGGGCGACGCCTGGGAGTGGGCGGAAGACCCGCGCTACCCGCTCGAGTACTCGACCTACGCCTACGAGATGGGCGCGAACATGATCGTCTACGCGATGAGCCACTGATGTCCCGGGGACGCTAGCGGGACGCCATGGACGCCCTCTTCCAGCTCCTCTTCAAGTACCGGCCGTTCGTATTCCAGCAGGGAGACTTCACGTTCGCCGCGCCCGGGGCGCTCCGGGTGGCGATCGTGATCGGGGGCTTGCTGGGCCTGGCCGCCGTGGCCACCTACACGCTCGCCCGGGGCCGGAGCACCGTGGCGGACCGGGCCGTGATGGCCGGCCTCCGGACCGCGCTGCTGGCCGTGCTCGTCTTCGCGCTCCTGCAGCCGGTGCTCGTGGTCTCCACGGTCGTGCCGCAGCAGAACTTCCTCGGCGTGCTCGTCGACGACTCGCGGAGCATGCAGCTGGCCGACGCGAACGGCGCGCCGCGCAGCGAGTTCGTCCGCAGCGAGCTCGCCGCCGGCGAGGGCACGCTGCTCGCCGCGCTCTCGGAGCGGTTCGTCGTCCGCCTGTTCCGCTTCTCCGACCTCGCCCGGCGCATGGACGGGACCGGCGAGCTGACCTTCGACGGGACTCGCACCGATCTGCCGCGCGCGCTCGACGTGGTCCGGGAGGAGCTCTCCGGGGTGCCGCTCTCGGGCCTCGTGATGGTCACGGACGGGGCCGACACGGGCGGCGGCGCGCTCAGCGAATCGCTCGTGCCGCTCCAGGCGGAGCAGGTGCCGGTCTTCACCGTGGGGCTCGGCGACGAGATCCTCTCGCCGGACATCGAGATGGGCCGGGTCGAGCTCCCGCGACGCGTGCTCGAGGGGTCCACGCTCGTGGTCGACGTGGTGGTCACGCAGCACGGCGTCGGCCGGGCCTCCGTGCCCGTCATCGTGGAGGACGACCGACAGATCCTCGCCGAGGAGACGATCGAGCTCGGGCCCGACGGCGAGCCGGTGGTCGCCCGTCTCTCCTTCCAGCTCGAGCGGCGCGGGCCGCACCGCGTGACCTTCCGGATCCCGCCGCAGCCCGGCGAGCGGGTGCCGGCCAACAACGCGCGCGAGGTCCTCCTGGAGGTCCGCTCCGACCGCGAGAAGATCCTCTATCTCGAGGGGGAGCCGCGCTTCGAGGTGAAGTTCATGCGCCGCGCGGTGGAGGACGACGACAACATCCAGCTCGTCGTCCTGCAGCGCACGGCCGAGAGCAAGTTCCTGCGGCTCTCGGTGAGCGACAGCACGGAGCTCGCGTTCGGCTTCCCCACGGCCCGCGAGGAGCTGTACCGCTACCGCGCCCTGGTGATCGGGAGCGTCGAGGCGTCGTTCTTCACGCACGACCAGCTCCGCATGATCGCGGACTTCGTCTCCGAGCGCGGGGGGAGCGTCCTCTTCCTCGGCGGGCACGCGGCGTTCGCCGAGGGCGGCTGGGCCGGCACCCCGGTCGAGGAGGTGATGCCGGTCACGCTGGGCACGCCGCGTGGCGGCGAGAACGGCTTCTTCACCGAGATCTCCGTGCGCCCGACGCAGGCCGGCTTCGGCCACCCGGTCGTGCAGCTCGACGCCGACCAGGACTCGGTGGCGGAGCGGTGGGAGGCGCTGCCGGCCGTCACCGCAGTGAACCCGCTCCGCGCGACCCGGCCGGGCGCCACGACGCTCCTCACCGGCTCGACCGGGGACGGCCCGGACCAGGTCGTGCTCGCCTTCCAGCGCTACGGGCGGGGGAAGGCGGCGGCGCTGACGATCCAGGATTCCTGGCTCTGGCAGATGCACGCGGACGTCCCGCTCGAGGACATGAGCCACGAGTCCTTCTGGCAGCAGATGCTCCGCTGGCTCGTGGACGGGGTTCCCGACGCGGTCTCGGTCACGGTGGACCGCGAGCGGATCGAGCCGCGGATGCCGCTCGTGCTCACCGCCTCCGTCGCGGACTCGGCGTACCTCGAGGTGAACGACGCCTCCGTGCTCGCGCGGGTCACGACGCCGACGGGTGCGATCGAGGAGGTCCCGCTCGAGTGGACCGTGGAGCGGGACGGCGAATATCGTGCGGAGATCCGCCCCGCGGAGGTAGGCGACTACGAGGTCGAGATCGTGGCGCGGCGGGGCGAGCAGGAGCTCGGCGCCGGGCACGCCTACTTCACGGCCGGGCCGAGCGACGAGGAGTACTTCGGCGCCGGCCGGCGGACGGCGCTCCTCGAGCGGATCGCCACGGAGACCGGGGGACGCACCTACACGCCCGCGACCGTCGCCTCGCTCCCCGAGGACATCGCGGTCGCCGGCGGGGGGGTCACGCTCGTGGAGGAGCGGGACCTCTGGGACATGCCCGCGCTCTTCCTGCTGATGATCGTGCTCGTCGGCGCGGAGTGGAGCTTCCGGCGAATCCGGGGGCTCGTGTGAGGCGCGTCGTCGCCCTCCTGGCCGGGCTGGCGCTCGCCGCGCCCGGGGCGCTCGCGGCGCAGGCGCGCACGCACGTCCTGCTCGTGGTAGGGCTCGGCGGCACGGCCGAGTACCGGGAGGCGTTCCACGAGCAGGCGGTCCGGCTCTCCGAGTCCCTGGTGGAGCACCACGGGGTGGCGGCCGAGGACGTGACGTACCTCGGGGAGCGCGTGGACGTCGCGCCCGACGTCATCGACGGCCGCGCGACGAAGGACGGCGTGCTCGAGGCCCTCGGGGCGATCGCGGGGCGGGCCGGCGCCGCGGACCGCGTCCTCGTCGTCCTGTTCGGGCACGGAACGACGGGATCCGGCGGGACCGCGTTCAACCTGTCCGGGCCCGACCTCGGGCCGGCGGATCTCGCGCCGGCGCTGGACGCGCTCGGCGACCGGCCGGTGGCCTTCGTCCACACCGGAAGCGGGAGCGGCGCCTTCGTCGAGCCACTCTCGAAGCAGGGTCGGATCGTCGTGACGGCCACCCGCACGGAGCGCGAGCTCAACGCGACGCATTTCGGCGCCTATTTCGTGGACGCGCTCGCCGGGGACGGCGCGGACATCGACCGGGACGGGACGGTCTCCATCCTCGAGGCGTACACGTACGCGCGCCGCGAGGTGGCCCGGCGCTACCAGGACGAGAACGAGATCCTCACGGAGAACGCGCTCCTCGAGGACGACGGGGACGGCAAGGGGACCTACGAGGCCTCCGCGGACGCGGGCGGCGACGGCGCGCTCGCGGCCCGCTTCCACCTCGGCGGAGCCGCGACGGCGGCGATTCCCGAGACGGACGATCCCGTGCTCGCGCGGCTGTACCGGGAGCGTGCCGACATCCAGCGACGGATCGACGAGCTCCGCGCGCTCCAGGGCTCGATCGAGGAGGAGCGCTACCTCGCCGAGATGGAGGCGCTCCTCGTCGAGCTCGCGCTGAAGAACCGGGAGATCCGCGACGCGGGCGGGGGCACGTGAGCCCGCGCGCGCACCCCCGGGCCGCCCTGGCGCTCGCCGTGACGCTCGCGGCGCTCGCCGCCGCCGCCCCGCCCCTCCGGGCGCAGGCGGACGCGGGCCGGGAGGCGCTCCGGGCCGGACGGTACGACGAGGCGGTCGACCGCTACGGCGAGGCGCTGCGCACCGACGCCGGGAACGTCGCGGCCCGGACCGGGCTGATCGAGGCGCTCCTCGCCCGGGGCCGCTACGAGGACGCGATCCGGGCGGGGCGCGAGGCGCCCGACCCCGACGCGGTCGCCAACGCGACGGGCGAGGCGCTCCTCCGCGCGGGACGGCTCGCCGAGGCCGAGGAGGCGTTCCGCCGCGCCGCCGCGCGGGGCGACGCGTGGAGCCTCGTGGCGGAGGCCAACCTGGCCGAGACGCTCTTCCTCCGCGGCCGGGCCGAGGAGGCCATGCAACGGTTCGACGCCTTCATCGACGTCTACAACCGGTCGGGCGGACGGCTCGGCGCGCGGGACCTGGTGGCCGTGGGCCGGGCGCTCCGCTACCTCGGGCGCGCGCGCTCCGAGCTCTTCCAGGACGCGCTCCGGGCGTACGACGAGGCGGCCCGGGCGGACCCCGGCTGGGCGGAGCCGATCGTGCGTGCCGGCGATCTCTTCCTCGAGAAGTACTCGAGCCCGGAGGCGAAGGCCGAGTACGAGCGGGTGCTGTCCTCCAACCCGCGGCATCCCGGCGCGCTCCTCGGGATGGCCCGCGCGCTCGAGTTCGACGGCACCGCCGGCGCGGCGGAATACCTGGACCGCCTCTTCCAGGTCGATCCCGCGCACCCCGCCGGCCGCGCGCTGCGCGCGCTCCAGCACCTCACGCGGGGCGACACGGAGCGGGCGCGCGAGGAGGTCGACCGGGCGCTCTCGGCCGCGCCGGACGCCCTGCCGGCGCTCTCGGCGCTGGCCGCGATCCACTTCGTCGAGCGGGACGCCGCCGCGTTCGAGCGCGTGCGCGGGCGGGTGCTCGAGCTCGCCCCGGCCTACGCGGAGCTCGACGCCACGCTGGCGGAGCTCGCCGTGCGGACGCGCCGCTACGAGGACGCGGTGGAGCGCGCGCGGGCCGCCGTCGAGCTCGACCCCTCGCACTGGGAGGCGTGGGGGCTGCTCGGGCTGAACCAGCTCCGCGTCGGCGCCATCGAGGAGGGGCGGAGCTCGCTCGAGCGAGCCTTCGCGGGCGACCCCTACAATCCCTGGTTCAAGAACAGCCTCGACCTGCTCGACACCTTCGCGGGCTACGAGGTGCACGAGACCGAGCACTTCGAGCTCTTCCTGCACGGGGACGAGGCGGAGCTGCTCGCCACCTATCTCGCGCCGCTCGCCGAGGAGGCGTACGACGCGCTCGCCCGGCGCTACGGGGTGGAGCCGGAGACACCCGTGCGCGCGGAGCTCTTCCCGCGGCACGCCGACTTCTCCGTGCGCGCGCTCGGCGAGGCCGGGCTCGGCGCGCTGGGGGTGAGCTTCGGGAGCGTGCTCGTCATGGACGCGCCCTCGGCGCGCACGCTCGGCGAGTACAACTGGGCGTCGGTCTTCTGGCACGAGCTCGCGCACACCTTCCACCTCGCGGCCACGGACCACCGGGTCCCGCGCTGGTTCTCCGAGGGGCTCGCCGTACACGAGCAGCGGCAGGCGCGGCCCGGGTGGGGACATCAGCCCACCGTCGGCTTCGTGCAGGCGCTGCGGGACGGAAGGCTCGAGCCGGTGAGCCGCCTCGACGACGGCTTCATGCGCCCGGACTACCCCGAGCAGGTCGTCTTCTCGTACTACCAGGCCTCGCTCGTCTTCCGGATGATCGAGGAGCGCTGGGGCTTCGACGCGATCCGCCGAATGCTCGACGGCTACCGCGACGGCCGGGCCACTCCGGAGGTGGTGCAGTCCGTCCTCGGCATGGACGAGGAGACGCTCGACGCCGAGTTCGACCGCTACCTCCGCCTGCATTTCCGGAACGCGCTCCGCGGGCTCTCGACGGGCGCCGCGCAGCCTGGCCGCGACGCGGGCGCGGCCGAGCTCGAGGCGCTCGTCCAGCGCCACCCCGACGACTTCCTCCTCCGGCTCCGGGCGGGCGCCCGGCAGCTCGAGGACGGTCACCTCGACGAGGCCCAGCGGCACGCCGAGGCCGCGACGACGCTCTTCCCGGACTACGGCGGCCCGGGCGGCCCCTGGGCGCTGCTCGCGCGGATCCACCGGGAGCGCGGCGACCTCGAGGCGGCGGCCGACGCGCTCCGGCATCAGGCCGCCCTCTCCGAGGCGAGCTACGAGATCCGGCTCGAGCTCGCGGAGGTGCTGCGCTCCCTGGGGCGCCCGGGCGAGGCGGCCGACGCGCTTCAGGAAGCCGTGCAGATCTGGCCGTACGACCTGGAGCTGCACCGCCGCCTGGCCGACCTGCGCGCGGAGCGCGGCGACCACGCCGCCGAGGTGCTCGAGCGGCGCGCGGTCGTGGCGCTCCGGCCCACGGACATGGCCCGCGCGCTCTACCGGCTGGCCCTCGCGGAGCAGCGGGCCGGGGACCGCGAGGCCGCGCGCCGCTCGGTGATCCGCGCGCTCGAGGTGGCGCCGAACTACGAGGAGGCGCTCGAGCTCCTGCTGGAGCTGCGCGGAGGCGGCCGGCGATGAGGCGCGCGCTGCTCCTGGCGGCGGTCGGCGCCGCGGCGGTCGGCGGCGGCGCGGCCCTGGCGGCGATGGCGGACTCGACCCGGCCGGAGGCGGCGCGCGCGACCCCGCCGGGCGCCCGGACGGGGCTCGTGGCCGCGGCCGCCCCCCAGGAGATCCCGGTGGGCTACGACGGCCGGCACCAGTTCGTGCGGATACGCTACGGTGAGCGGGGCGGGCGCGGGGGCTTCGGCTTCGGGCGCGGCCGGGAGCCGATGTGGGCGCACGATTACCCGCGCGCCGAGAGCAACTTCCTGAAAATCCTCGACGAGCTGACGCTCCTGCCCACCACCGTCGAGGGACTCAACATCCTCGAGGCCGACGACCCGGAGCTCTTCCGCTACCCCGTCGCCTACATCGTCGAGGTCGGCGAGTGGGAGCCGAGCGACGAGGAGGCGGCCTCGCTCGGCGCGTGGCTGCGGAAGGGCGGCTTCCTCATCGTCGACGACTTCCGGGGCCGCTACGCGCTCCGGAACTTCGAGGCGCAGATGGCCCGCGTGCTCCCGGAGGCACGGCTGATGCTGCTGGAGAGCGATCACGAGATCTTCGATGCCTTCTTCCGGATCGTCCCGGAGGAGGTCGTCCCGCCCTACGGCGCCGAGCCGCCCCTGTGGCTCGCGGTCTTCGAGGACAACGATCCGACGGCCCGCATCCAGGTGGTCGTCAACTACAACAACGACATCGGGGACTACTGGGAGTACAGCGACTACGGCTACTACCCCATCGACCTCTCGAACGAAGCCTACAAGCTGGGCGTCAACTATGTCGTGTACGCCTACACCCATTGATGCGGGGGCGACGGCCCCGGTCGTCCATCCCCGAACCCGCCCCACGAACCGGAGAAGCCCGTGACTCAGGACGCCATCGGAACCATCGAGCTCGAGGACGCCGACGACGTCGCGCTGGCGGACCGCCTCAAGACGGGTCGCGAGCAGGTGGTGCGGGAGATCCGCAAGCTCATCATCGGCCAGGACGAGGTGATCGAGCAGGTGCTCCTCACGCTCTTCGTCGGGGGCAACAGCCTGCTCATGGGCGTGCCGGGCCTCGCCAAGACGCTGCTCGTGCACACGGTCGCGCAGGTGCTCGACCTGAAGTTCTCGCGGATCCAGTTCACGCCCGACCTCATGCCGTCGGACATCACCGGCACGGACATCATCCAGGAGGACCCGCAGACGGGTCGCCGCGAGATGGTGTTCGCGCCCGGGCCGGTCTTCGCGAACATCGTCCTGGCCGACGAGATCAACCGCACGCCGCCC
>CAZOYA010000123.1:0-10846 GCA_964583815.1 uncultured Gemmatimonadaceae bacterium
GAGGAGCTCACCTGGATGGAGATCCGCGACCGGATCGAGGACGGCGCCACCACGGTCATCATCGCGACCGCGGGCACGGAGCAAAAGGGTCCGCACATGGTGATGGGCGAGCACCGCTACGTGCTCGAGTACACCACCGACAAGATCGCGCGCGCGCTCGGCAACGCGCTCGTCTCGCCGATCATCACGTACGTGCCCGAGGGCGACTGGGGCGCCGAGCCGAGCGGGCACATGCGCATGCCGGGCACGATCACGATGCCGGAGGAGTGGTTCGTGGAGCTCCTGCTGCACACGGCGCGGAGCCACCGGGAGGCGGGCTTCACGGACATCGTCTTCCTGGGCGATTCCGGCGGGAACTACTCGGGGATGCAGACCGCGGTCGAGACGCTCAACCGCGAGTGGCAGGGCTCGGGCTCGCGCGCGCACCTGATCGAGGATTACTACGACAAGGCGGGGGACGACGCGCGGGCCTACATCACCGGCGAGCTCGGCATCGCGGCGGACCAGATCGGCGGGCACGCCGGCATCACCGACACCTCCCAGATGTGGTTCGTGAACGAGCAGCACATCCGCAAGGACCGGCTCGCCCCGCTCGGCGGCTTCGAGGGATCGGGCGTGAGCGGCAACCCGACGCTCGCCTCGCCGGAGATCGGCCGCCGCATCCTCGACATGAAGATCCAGAACGCGCTCGCCGAGATCCGTGCGAGCCTCGCCGATCGCTAGGAGCCTCCCGATGCACACGCAGCGTATGACGCGCCGACTCGCGCCGGCCCCTCTCGTGGCGGCGATGGCCGTCGGGGCGACGCTCGCCCCCGTCCGGCTCCACGCCCAGGACGCGCCCACGAGCCCCGGCGATCCCTACATCGAGCAGATGACCTGGACGGAGATCCGCGACGCGATGGCGGCCGGGAAGACCGTCGCGATCGTGCCCGTCGGCGGCACCGAGCAGAACGGGCCGCACATGGTCATGGGCAAGCACAACTACATCATCACGCACGCGGCCGGCCTCCTGGCCGAGCGGCTGGGGAACGCGCTCGTGGCCCCGACGGTCGCCTGGGTGCCCGAGGGCGACTACACGGAGGACGACTGGGCCGAGAAGCCCGGCGTGATCTCGCTCCCCTCCCCGAGCTACGACCGCCTCCTCGAGGCGGCGGCCCGCAGCCTCGCGACGCACGGGTTCACCGAGATCCTGTTCATCGGCGACAGCGGCGGGGACCAGAACGGCATGCAGGCCGTGGCGGACAAGCTGAACGCGGAGTGGGCCGGCGGCCCCACGCGGGTCATGGCGCTCACCGACTACTACCGGATGGGGCAGCAGTACTCGCGCGTCTGGCTGCAGGCGGCCTACGGCTACGACATGCAGACGATCGGGAGCCACGCCGGCATCACGGACACCTCGGCCGTCATGTACGTCTTCCCGGACGGGGTGCGGAACCACCTCCGCATGCCCGGGGGCGGGAGTCCCGACGCCGGCGTGACGGGCGACCCGTCGCTGGCGACGCCCGAGATCGGCAAGATGGTGCTCGAGTTCAAGGTGCTCGCCGGCCTCGAGCAGTACCGCGCGCTCACCGCGCCGCCGCGGACGCGCGGGGGCCGGTAGCTCCCGCCTCCTCGTTGCGTTCCCCGCCCGCCGGCCGCGGCCCCCGAGCCCGGCCGGCGGGCGCGCGTCGGCCCTCCCGGCCGATGACGTCCTGACGCCTCCGGCCCCGGCTCCGTCCCCCGGGCCGGCCTCGAACTTGCACCTTCGGCTCCGATCGGGGGCCGTGCGCGGCCCCCGTGGAGACCCCGAGGAATCCGCAGGATGGAGCCGATGGCAAGGAAATCCGGCCGCCGCATGCATGGGGCCGGCGCGTGGATCACGGTCTGCTGGCTGGGAGCGGTCGCGACGGGCGCGCCGGTGGGAGCGCAGGAGCTCGATTTCCTGCGCGAGCGCCCCGGTGCGGGGGCCACCGCCTGCGAGCCGGCGCCCGCGCGCACGACGTCGTCGTCGGGTCGACGGTCCTCCGCGGACGGCGAGGCCGACCGGCAGGTCGCGCAGCTCACGTCGTCGGCCGATCAGGCCCTGATCCTCGGGGACATCGACCGGGCGGAGGCGCTCCTGCGCCGCGCGACCGACCTCGATCCGAGCTCCGCCGAGCTCGCGTACCGCCACGCGCGCCTGCTCGAGGACCTGGGGGACGTGCGGGGCGCGTCCGCGGCGTACTGCCGGGCGATCGCGATGGCCGCGGACGAGGAGGGCTTCCGGGACGCGGAGGCGCGCCTCGACGCCCTCGTGCTCGCGGACGGCGTGACCGTCCCCGCGCCCGCGAGCGCGGCCTTCGACGAGGGGCTCGAGGCCGCCGAGCACGGCGACTGGGTCACGGCGGCGGACCGCTTCCGCACGGCCGGCGATCTCGCGCCGAACTGGGCCGCGGCGGAGCGTAACTACGGTGTCGCGCTGGCGCGCCAGGGACGGCGTCGCGAGGCCGCGACGGCCCTCGAACGCTACCTCGACCTGCGGCCGGACGCCCCCGACGCGCTGGCCGTCTCGAGGCGGGTCGGACAGCTCCAGAGCCTCGCCGTCCGCACGGGTCCGAGTCCGGTCGTGGCGGGAGCGCTCGGGGTGCTCGTCCCGGGCATGGGCCAGATCTACACAGGCCGGAGCGGTCCCGGGCTCTCGATGCTGGGGATCGCCGTCGGGGCGGCGGCGGCCGGCTTCCTCGTGAAGGAGATCGACGTCCGCTGCCTCGTCTCGGTCGAGCCCGGAGAGGGATGTCCCGAGGGGCAGGTGGTGTCGCGACGGACGCGGCGCCCCTATCTCCCGGCCGCGATCGGCGTGGCGGCGGTGCTCACCGTCGCCGGAGCCGTGGAGGCGTTCCTCGAGGCGCGCGCGCAGGGCTCGGGCGACGCCGCGATTCCGCCGCGCGTGGCGACGCACCGCGCGCCCCCCGATCGGCCGCTGCTGATGGGCCCGGCGCTCGCGTCCACGGGCGGACGCGTGGACCTGAGGGTGATCGGCCTCCGCCTCCCATGACGGACGTCGGGCGTGGACCCACGCCCCGGCGCCGGGTCGGTGCGCGGGGCGTGGCGGCTCTTCTCGCGATGGCCGCGGTCTCGGGCCTGCTCGTGCAGGCGTGCACGAGCGAGAACGTGACCGGGATCGGCGTGAACACGGTGCGCATCACGCCGCAGACCTCCTCGGTGGTGGAGGGGCTCACGGTCGCCTTCGAGGCGGAGGTGACGGACCGCGAGGGCCAGTCGCACGAGGGCAGGGCGGTGATCTGGTCGAGCGACGACGAGGACGTGGCCGTGGTGAACCAGTCGGGCGTCGCCACGGCCCTGGAGCCGGGGAGGGTCACGATCCGGGCGCGGCTGGACGACGCCGAAGGCACCGCGGAGCTGATCGTCGAGGACGGTCCTTCGGTCGAGGTCGATCCGGCCGCCGTCGCGCTCAGCGCCGGCGTGGGCTCCGGGCCGCTCGAGCCGGTGACGCTGGAGGTCCGCAACGACGGGGCCGGCGATCTCGGATCCCTCTCGCTCGCGGTGGAGCACCCGGCGGGGGAGTCGGACGGCTGGCTGGAGGCCGAGCTCGGGGACGACGACGCGCCCACCACGCTGCGGCTGTCCGCGGACCCCGGGGACCTGCGGGCGGGAGAGCATCGGGCCAGCGTGATCGTGACCGCCTCGGCGCCCGACCAGACGCCCGTGCACGTGCCGGTCACGCTCTTCCTGGCCGGGTTCAGCGTGGACGAGACGGGCGAGGGCACGAGCGTTGGCGAGGGCGAGGGTCGGGACACGATCTCCGTCGCGCTGGACGCCCGGCCCGCCGGCCAGGTCGTGCTGCGCGTGGCGAGCGAGGACGAGGGCGAGGTGACGGTGGACCCGGCGGAGCTCTCCTTCGGCCCCGGCGACTGGGACGAGCCGCAGGTCGTGGTGCTGCAGGGCGTGGCCGACGGCGCGGCCGACGGCGACGGGACCGTGGAGGTCGCCGTGTCGGTCGTCGCCGACCGGTCCCACGCGAACTGGGCGGAGGCGCCCACGCGCACGGTGGAGGTCCGCACCGTGGACGGGGACGAGGCGGCCTTCCTCGTATCCGAGACGGGCGACGGGACGGTCGTGGACGAGGGCGGCGGCCGCGATTCGTTGTCGGTCGCGCTCGCGGCACGGCCGCCGGGCGCGGTGGTGATCGAGGTGAGCTCGGCCGACGAGGGCGAGGTCGAGGTGGAGCCGTCGTCGCTCGAGTTCGGGCCGGACGATTGGGACGATGCACGGACGGTCGTGCTCACCGGCGTGGACGACGACGCGGTCGACGGCGTGGCCGAGACCGAGGTGACGCTCCGCGTGGACGAGGACCGTTCGCACGCCTCCTACCACGGCCTGCCGGCACGGACCGTCACGGTCACCACGAACGACGACGACGGGGCGGAGCTGGTCGTCCGCGAGAGCGAGGGCGGGACGGAGGTCGGCGAGGACGGAGCCACGGACGCGTTCACGGTCGAGCTCTCCGCGCGCCCCTCCGCGGACGTGGTGGTCCTGGTCGCGAGCGGGGACGAGGGGGAGGTGGTGGTGAGCCCCACCCGGCTCGTGTTCACGCCCTCCGACTGGGAGGAGGGCCAGCCCGTGGCCGTGCGCGGTGAGGACGACGACGCGGTGGACGGCGACACGGAGACGACGGTCACGGTCTCGATCGACGATGCCGCCTCCGCGCCGGAGTTCGGAGGCGCGGCCGCCGTCTCGCTCGCGGTCGTGAACCGGGACGACGACGAGGCGACGGAGCCCGCGGAGCCGGCCGGGCTGGTGGTGGCGCCCGAGGCGACCACCGCGGCCGAGGGGGGCGCGACGGGCTCCTTCACCGTCGCGCTCACGGCACCCCCCGCGGGGACGGTGGCCGTGGACGTGACGAGCGCCGAGGAGACGGAGGTCACGGTCGGGCCCGAGCGCCTCACCTTCACGCCCGACTCCTGGGACGATCCTCAGGAGGTGACCGTCCAGGCCGTCGACGACGCGCTCGCGGACGGGGATCGCGAGGTGGAGGTCACCGTGGCCGTGGATGCCGCGGCGTCGGACGGCGCCTACGACGGCGTCGCGCCCCGCACGGTCCGGGTCACGACCACCGACGACGACGCGGCGGCCATCGAGCTCCGCTCGGAGACCTCGCTCACGCTGGGCGAGGGCGACGAGTCCACCGTCCGCGTGGCGCTCGGATCGGAGCCTCCGTCGGACGTCACGCTCCGCGCGACCGCGACCTCGTCGCCGGAGGGACGGCTCACGGTCGAGCCCGCGACGATCTCCGTGCCGCCCGCCGGATGGGCGGACGAGCATGCGTTCACGCTGCGGGCGGCGGACGACTCGACCGCCGGCGGGGACGCGACCGCGTCCGTCGTGATCTCGGCGGAGGCCGCGGACGGTCCGTACGCGGACGTCCCGGACGTCACCGTCGACGTGACCGTCACCGACGACGACGCGGCCGGCATGACGGTGTCGGAGACCGGGGGCTCGACCTCCGTCGAGGAGGGCGGAGGCACGGACGAGCTCGAGGTCGTGCTCACCGCCGCCCCCGCGGAGGGCGTCCTCGTGCGCGTCGAGCCGGCGGGCGCCGACGTGGAGGTGGAGCCCACGGAGCTCGCCTTCGCGAGCGGGGACTGGTCCGTGACCCGCTCCGTCACGGTGCGCGCCGTGGACGACGACGTGGTCGACGGGACGGTCACCGAGGACGTCGTCGTCCGCATCGACCCCGCGGCGTCCGATGCCGGCTGGGGCGGACCGCCGGAGGAGGTGGTGCGCGTGGACGTGCTGGACGACGAGGAGCCCGGGTTCACGATCTCCGGGGACGACGACGTGTCCGTCGCGGAAGGTGGCGCGGAAGCGGAGATCACGATCCGGCTCGACGCCCGGCCCCTCTCGGCGGTGGTGCTCGCGTTCGCCGCGGAGCCGCCCGACCAGCTCACGTTGTCCGAGTCCTCGCTCACGTTCGGTCCCGACGACTGGGACACGCCGCAGCCGCTCGGGCTCGCCGCCGTGGACGACGCGACCGCCGAGGAGCCGGTGACCGTGGCGCTCGCGCTCGCGGTGGACGAGGCGTCCTCCGATGCCGCCTGGGCCTCGGTCCCGGAGCGGACCGTGCAGGTGGCCGTCGCCGACGACGATCCGGCCGTGCCGCCGCCCGGAGGGGTGCGGGTGCGTGGAGGGACGAGATGAGCGAGGAAGGCCGCCGCCCGCCGGGGCGCGAGGGGGCGCCGGAGCGCCCGACACCGACCCGCACGTCCGCGAGCGAGGGGGCACCGGAGCGCCAGGCGACGGGCCGCCCCTCCGGACCCGAGGCCCGACCGGAGCGGTCGCCGGACCGCGTGCCTCCGCCCCGCACGTCCGGGCGCGACCGAGTCGCGGACCGGGTCCCACCGCTCCGCGAGGGGAACGACCGCTGGCCGCCCGCCCGCCCCCGGACGGAGCGACCGGACGCCGGGCCGGCGCCCCGCGGCGGGAGCGAGCGATACGCTCCCCGGCCCGGGGAGCCCCGCTACGCCCCCCGTCCGACGGGCTCCGGCGCGCGCTCCGGCCCCGGGGCGGCCTACGGACCGCCGGGCTACGGCCCCCCGCCCGGCTACGGCCCACCGCCCGGGTATGGTCCGCCGCCCGGGTACGGGGGGCGGGAGGGTCCGTACGCCGGGCGGATCGGGACGGAGCGGTACGATGCGGCCGCGGATCGCTACGATCCCTGGGCGCGGAAGCGCAAGAAGGCGGTGCGGGCGCGGCGTCGCCGGATCCTCGGCGGGGTGGTGCTGCTCCTCGCGGCGGTCGGCGCCTGGGTGTTCCTCCAGGGGCGGCACCTCGTGCCGGAGGACGCGCGGGTCGAGATGAGCACGCTGTTCGAGCGGGTGCCCCTCCCGGCCTGGGCGACGGGGCCGGCCGCGTCCGTCCAGCCGCTCGTCCCGACCGACACCGTGGTGCAGGGAGGCGGGACGGTCGAGCTCGCGGTGCGCGCGCGGGCACCCGCGGGAGAGGCCCTTCCCGACACCGTCGTGCGCTTCGTGCTCGAGGCCGGGAGCGGCGTGCTCGTGCCCGAGGACGCGTGGACCGACGCGGAGGGCGTGGCGCGGGCGTCGCTGCTCCTGCGCCCCGGCGACGAGGACGTCGTGGTACGGGCGGGCGTGCTGGGCTCGAACGCCGCCCCGGAGCGCTTCGTGGTCTCTCGCGCGGCCGCGGCGGGCGCCGCCCTCCGCATGGAGTACGTCGCGGGGGACGGCCAGGAGGCCGATCCCGGCAGGGAGCTGCCCGCCCGCTTCACCGTGCGGATGCTCCGCCCGGACGGGAGCCCGGCGGCCGGGGTCGAGGTGCGCTTCGACGTCGTCTCCGGCGGCGGGGTGGTGGTCCCGGCGACCGCGACCACCGACGACGAGGGACGCGCCTCGACGATCTGGCGGCTCGGGCCCCGGCCCGGCTTCCACCGGCTCGCCGCGAGCGCGCCGGGCGTCGGCGCTCCCGTGACCTTCACGGCGATCGCGCGGGGCGCCGCGGGGGCGGAGTCGGCGAGGGTGGCCGAGGGGGCGCCGGCCCAGGGTGCGCAGGCGGCCGGACCTCCGGCATCCGGGGAGCCCGGCGCGGACACCGGGGACGTCGTCGCGGGTGCGGACATCGTTCCTCCTCCCGCGCGCGACCCGGCGAGCCCGCCGCCGGACGCCCTCCGGGATCCGGCCCCCCGCGGGGGCGGCGCGGCTCCGCCCCCGCGGGCGGGCGCCCGGCCCGTTCCGGCCCGCGTCACGCCGGTCTCCGCGGCGGTGGGCGGCTCCATGGTGTGCGCGCTCTCCGGGTCCGGCGTCTCCTGTCGCGGCTCGGACGATCGCGGGCAGCGCCTCGACACCGGGCTCGAGGACGCGCGGGCGGTGGCCGCCGGGCTCTTCCACGCCTGCGCGCTCGACGCGACCGGTACCGCCTCGTGCTGGGGCGCCAACGAGGCCGGGCAGCTCGGCGACGGCACGGCGCTCGACCGCGAGGACCCCGCGACGGTGCGGACGGAGCTCCGCTTCTCCCAGCTCGCGGCCGGTGTGTCCCACACGTGCGGGCTCGCGGCCGACGGGCAGGCCCTGTGCTGGGGGCGGAACGTGGGCGGGCAGCTCGGCGACGGCACCCGTGAGGACCGGGAGGTTCCCGCGCCCGTGGCCACGCCCGTGACCTTCGTGCGGATCGTGGCGGGCTGGAATCATACCTGCGCCGTGGCCACGGACGGCAACGCGCACTGCTGGGGGCTCAACGGCGACGGCCAGGTCGGGGACGGGACCACGCTCGACCGGCTCTCACCCCGCGAGGTCCTCGGATCGGTGCGCGACATCGCGGCCGGGAGCGCCCACACCTGCGCGCTGTCCCAGGGGCGCGTCCTCTGCTGGGGGGCCAACGACACGGGCCAGCTCGGGGACGCCTCCGGGGAGGGGAGCGCCGAGCCGACGCCGGTGCGCGGCCTGCCCGGGCTCCCGACGGCGATCGTCGCGGGGGCGGCGCACACCTGCGCGCTCCTCGCCGACGGCACGGTGTGGTGCTGGGGCCAGAACCTGTACGGGCAGCTCGGCGACGGCTCGACCACGAGCACCTCCGCGCCGGTCTCGGTCACCGGCGGGCACCGCTTCCGGGAGCTGCGGGCCGGTGGCGCGGTCACCTGCGGCACGACCGCGGACGACGAGACCTACTGCTGGGGCCTCAACCAGAGCGGGCAGCTCGGCGACGGGACGCGCACGAACCGGTCCGTGCCGACGCGCGTCTCCGGGTGAGGCCTACCGCCCGGCGCCACGCTACGCGAGGAGGACCAGGAGCGCGGAGAGGGTGAGCAGGGCCAGCGCGGACGAGAGGATCACCGTCCGCGCGGCCACGCCGGGCGCCGCGTCGTAGCGGGCGCCGAAGAGGTAGGCGTTCACGGCGGTCGGCATCGCGGCCAGCACCACGGGCACGCTCGCCCACACGCCCTCGAGCCCGAGCACGGGCACCGCGACCACCCACGCGACGAGCGGGTGGACCACCAGCTTGAGCGTGGTGAGGAGGGTGGCCGCGAGGAGGTCGCCGCGCCACGGATATCCCGAGAGCGACGCGCCCATCGCGAAGAGCGCGGTAGGCACGGCCGCGTCGCCCATCATGCCGACCATGCGGTCGAGGCCCGACGGCATCGGCACGCCCAGGGCGTTCCACAGGAGGCCGGCGAAGAGCCCGAGGATGATCGGGTTGCGCAGGAGCGCGAGCACAAGGTGCCCGTCGTCGGGACGCCGCGCCGGCGCGCCTGCCTTCGCCGGCGTGCCCGTCCCGGTGCCGGGCGCGCGCCGGGGCCCCCGCCGGCCCGCGTGGATCAGCGCCACGGTGAGCGGCATCACGATCGTGGCGTCGATCCCGATGATCAGGAACATCGGCACGGCGGCCTCCTCGCCGAGCGCCGTGGTCACCACGGGAATCCCGAGGAGCACCAGGTTCGCGAAGGCACCGCACATCCCGAAGATCGCCTGCGCCGCGAGGTCGCGGCCGAAGAGCCACCGCGCCGAGGCGAGGGACAGCGCCCAGGCCGTCCCGCTCCCCGCGTAGAACGCGCCGAGGAAGCCCCAGGAGATGTCCGGCGGCACCTCGAGACCGGCCACGCTCCCGAACACGAGGATCGGGATCGCGAAGTCGAACACGAAGCGCACGAGGCCCGTCGCGGTCGTGTCGTCGAGCCAGCGCAGGCGCGCCGCCACGAAGCCGAAGGCCATGAGCCCGAAGACGGGCGCGACGGTGGAGAGGAGGACGCTCAAGCGGGTTCGGCGGTGGGCGAGCGCGCCGGCGAGCCGGACGGCGCGGCGGGCGCCGCAAGCACGCGCGGGTCCGTCCTGCGGTCAAGGGGGCGAGGGTGGACGGGGGCCGCCGCTGCAACGCCGGGCCCCCTCGTCCTGTCCAAGACGCGGATCGACGAGCGGGTACCGGAGGAGGGGAGGGGAGATCATGACGGGGACGAACGACCTGCGGATCGCGGTGCGGACGCTCGCGCGGCGTCCGGGCTTCAGCGGGATGGTGGCGCTCATCCTCGGCTCGGGGGTGGGGGTGACCGCGGCGCTCTTCGGCGTGTTCCGCACGGTGTTCCTCGCGCCCCTCCCGCTCCCGGAGCCCGAGGAGCTCGTCGTCGTCATGCAGACCGCGAACTTCGGGTGCTGCGGACCCGCCTCGGGGCCCGACTACGTCGACTGGGTGGAGCGCGAGCGGTCGTTCGACGGGATGGCGGCGCTGTCTCCCGGCATCGTGAGCCTCACCGGACTGGACGAGCCCCGCCGCGTCTATGCCACCCGGGTCACCTCGAGCGCCTTCGACCTCCTCGGCGTGGAGCCGATGCTCGGGCGCGCCCTGGAGCCGGAGGACGCCGTGCGCGGCGGGGTCGTGGTGCTCGGCCATCCCCTCTGGCAGGACGCGTTCGGCGGCGATCCCGGGGCCGTCGGGCGCAGCCTCGAGGTCGACGGGCGCTCGTGGACGATCGTCGGCGTGATGCCGCCGGCCTTCGACGTGCCCTCCCCGTGGTCGCGCACCACGCGTCACGAGCTGTACCTCCCGTTCCCCGACGAGGAGCTCACCGGGGGCGACCGCGGGAGCCACGGCTTCCCCGTGATCGCGCGCCTGTCCGAGGGTACGACCCTCGAGGCCGCGCAGGCGGACATGGAGCGTGTCATGCGCGAGCTGGCCGTGGAGTATCCGCGCACCAACGCCGATCGCTCGGTGCAGGTGTTCACGGTGCACGACTACCTCTACGGGGACCTCGGCCGGCAGCTCGCCCTCGTCCTCGCGGCCGCGGTGCTCGTGCTGCTGATCGCCTGCGGCAACGTCGCCGCGCTCCAGCTCGCCCGGGCGACCGCGCGGGAGTCGGAGCTCTCCG
>CAZOYA010000124.1:0-10550 GCA_964583815.1 uncultured Gemmatimonadaceae bacterium
GCGAGCACCGCGACCTGCTTGCCGTCCTGCACGGCCTTGAAGGCGGCGCGGATCGCCACCTCCGTCTTGCCGAAGCCCACGTCGCCGCAGACGAGCCGGTCCATCGGCCGGGGAGACTCCATGTCGCGCTTCACGTCCTCGGCGGCCTGGCGCTGGTCGGGCGTGTCGTCGTAGAGGAACGACGACTCCATCTCCATCTGCCAGCGCGTGTCCGGCGCGAACGCGTGGCCGTGCGCCTTCTCGCGCTTCGCGTAGAGCTCGAGGAGCTCCGTCGTCATCTCCTCGATCGCGCGCTCGGTCTTCTTCTTGAGCGCCTTCCAGCGCTTGCCGCCGATGCGGTGGACCGCGGGCGGCTTCGCGTCGTCGGACTCGCCGACCCAGCGCTCGATGAGGTCGAGCCGGTACACGGGCAGCCGAAGCACCTCGCCGCCGGCGTACTCGATCGCGAGCGCCTCGATCTCCTCGCCGGCCACGGCCACGCGCTGGAGCCCCTGGAAGCGCCCGATCCCGTGGTCCATGTGGACGACGTAGTCCCCGGGCGTGAGCTGTGCGAGGCTCTCGAGGGCGACCGAGCCGCGGAAGCGCCGGCTCCGCCGGAGCCGGCGGGGGCGGCGGAAGATCTCGTGGTCGTTGAGCACGCGGAGCGGCGGGTCGCTGCAGCGGAGCTCGAAGCCGGTCGCGAGCGAGCCGATCGCGAGGCGCGTGCCCGCGGGGAGGCGCTCGAGCCCCCCGAGGATCTCCTCGAGGCGCTGGAGCTGCCCGTCGTTGTCGCAGAGCAGGAGCGTCTCGGCCCCCGAGGCCGCCCCGTCGGCGAGCCAGGCCTCGAGCCGGTCGATGCTCCGTTCGATGGTCGGGGGATGGGCCGCGTCGAGCCGCGCGTCCCCCTCCGCCTCTTCGGAGAGCACGAGGCGCGCGAGCGCGCCCGCGAGGCGCTCCAGCTCCTCGGGCGGCACGAACAGCGTCTCCGGCGCCGGGGGCTCGGCCCCCGAGTGGCGGAGGTCGTCGTGCAGCGTGACCACGCGGCTCCAGGTGCGGCGGATCTCCTCGCGCAGGTCCGCGGGCCCCGTGCGCACGAGGACGGCGTCGGCCGGAAGGAGCTCCACGAGCGCGCGGCCCACGGTCTCGCCGTCGGCGTCCGGATCGCGCCGGAAGTCGACCGGGAGGACGTGCGTCTCCTCGAGCGTGGCCGTGGAGCGCTGGTCGAGGACGTCGAAGGAGCGGATCGAGACGATCTCGTCGCCCCAGAACTCGATGCGCACCGGATCGCCCGCCGCGACCGAGTAGAGGTCGAGGATGCCGCCCCGCACCGCGAGCTGCCCGACCTCCTCCACGAGCGGCACGCGGTCGAAGCCCCAGCCCTCGAGCTGCTGGACGAGCGCGCCGAAATCGGTCACGTCCCCGACCCGGAGCGTGCGCCGGAGCGCCGCGAGATCCGCCGGCACGGGGATGCGCTCCTGGAGCCCCCGTGCCGTGGTGACGAGGATCTTGGCCCGCCCGGAGAAGAGCGCCTCCACCGCCTCGACGCGCAGCCCGCCGATCTCGAGATGGGGCTCGTTCTCCTCGTAGGGGAGCGCCTCCTTCTGCGGGAAGAGGTGGACGGGACCGTCCTCGCCGAGCAGCACCCGGAGGTCGGCCTCCGCGGACATCGCGCTCCGCGGATCGTCGCCGACGATCACGAACACGCGCTCGGGGCGGGCGCGGTGGAGCGCGGCCACGACCGCCTGCGCGAGGGAGCCGACGACCCCGCCGACGCGGACGCTCTCCCCGGGGCCGGGCAGCCGGCCGCCGAGGTGCCCGACGGCGGGACACGACGCTACGGCGGAGACGATGGGATCAGTGCGCGACATCGGTGGTGGTGCGAGCCGGAACGGCCACGCGCCCGGGCCGGGCGCGACCCGCGGCCGCGAGCGCGGATTCCGCGAGGAGGAGGAGGAACGCGACGAACAGCAGGGGCCGCCACAGCTCCGGCCCCCGGCGCTCGCGAAAGATCGCCCTCTCCCACCGGTCGGGTCGAGGGGCCTCCACCTCGGGGCCGATCGCGGTCTGCATCGCCTCCTCGGGGAGGCGGGCGAGCCGCGACTCGCGCGCGGGCGGATTCACCGAGGTGATCTGCAGCACCTCGTCGTCCGCCAGGAACGTGTAGTGACCGGCGGCGCCGGTGGCGCGCACGGTGCGGGTGCCGTCGATCTCCGCGACCTCGCCCGAGGGGAGCCGGACGTGCGTCGCCTCCGGAGGGGCCGGAACCGGATCGCCGGCCGCGCGCTCGGTGCCCGGCCCGACGTCCGCGGCCCACTCGCTCGTGACCCAGTCGAGGAAGCGCACGAGCCCGGTCGAGGTGGGAAGGCTGGTGGAGGCCTCGTCGAACGCGGAGGCGACGAGGAGCACGCGCCGGCCGGTCGCGTCCACGGTCTCGACCGCCCAGGGCGCGGCCCCGGCACGGGCGAGGACGCGGGCGCCGCCGGGCGTCTCGCCGATCGCCTGGGGCACGAACCACCGCTCCACCCGGACCGACTGCAGCGCTTCGACGCGCTCGACGCCGGCGAGCTCGACCGCTCCGGTCCCGGAGCCGGCCTCGTAGCGCCACGGGATGCCGGCGTCCGCAAGCCGGCGGTTGAGCGCCGGGAGGAGCGTCGGATCGACGTCCGGCACGACGAGCGCCGCGGTGCTGTCGCCGCGCTGCTCGAGTCCCGCGCCCCCCACCGCCACGAGCAGCTCGGCGCCCGTCGGCGCGGCCCGGCGGAGGCGGCCGGCCTCCTCGAGGACGGCGACGGCCTCGCCCAGGAAGAGTCCCGGCGAGCCGCCCATCGCGACCGTGGGCGCCGGCCGCGGGTGGAAGGCGAAGTAGCGCCGGTCGTCCAGGCGCAGGTCGTCCGGCTCGGTCTCGACGAAGCCGGACACCCAGCCGGTGCCGGAAGGGGGCAGGGGGATCGTCACCTCGCTTCCCGGCGGGAGCGCGGCGGCGCCCCGGACCCGTCCATCCACCACGACGCGGACGTCGAGCTCGGGCGCGCCGGCCGGGGCTTCCGCGGCCCGGACCGTGATCTCCGGGCGCTGTCCCGCGAGCGGCGGAAGGCCGCGCCCCACGACGACCTCCACGAGCGCGTGGTTCGTGGCCGTGTCGGGCTCCGGGCCCCACACGACGACGGGATGGAACCCGGCCGGCGCCGTGGCGTCCTGTGCGAAGGCGCTCGCCTGCAGGTCCGAGAGGAGATGGATCTCGCGCGCGTCGTGCTCGGCGGTCGCGAGGAGCTCGGCCGCCCGCCGGAGCGCCGCGTCGAGGTCGCCCGCCGCCGCGGTGGGAGCGGCCGCCTGCACGAGCCGCCGCGCCTCGGCGGCGTCCCCGGCGACGGCGGGCTGCCACGGCTCGCCCGCCCGCAGGACCCAGATCCGGTCCTCGGCCGACGCCACGTCGAGGGTGCGCAGGGCCATGTCCTGGAGCTCGTCCAGGACGCGCCGCTCGCCCATCACGCGGCTGCTGCTCATGGAGTTGTCGAGGATCAGCACGACGGCCGTGGGCGCGTGCTCCTCGCTGCGCCCGAAGAAGACGAGCCGCGCCCCCGCGCCCACGACGAGGAGGAGCGCCGTCACGCGGACCAGCAGCAGCAGGATCTGCCGGAGCCGGATCCTCCGGGCGTGCTCCCGCTCCGTGCGCTGGAGGTAGCGGAGCGCGGGGAAGCTCACCCGCCGGGTGCGCCGGCGATGGAAGAGGTGCAGGAAGAGCGGGACCGCCACCGAGGCGGCCGCGAGCAGGAACCACGGGTTGAGCGCGCTCAAGCCGGCCGGCCCCCCGTGGGGTGCGATCCACGCCGGGCGCGGCGGCCCACGTCCGCGCTACGGGCCCTCGCCCCACGGGCGCCCGAGTGCCGGGCGCTCATCCCAGGCGCTCCCGCTTCCGGAGATAGGCCCGCAGCGCGGTGGAGAGCGGGCGGTCCGTGTCGATCACCTCGTAGTCGATCCCCTGCGGGCGGAGCTCGGCCCGCCACTCCGCGAGCGCGCCCTCCACGGCGGCGCGGTACTCGGAGCGCACGTCCGCCGCGCTCACGAGGAGCTCCTGGCCCGTCTCGGGATCGAAGAAGCGCGCCTCGGCGCCGGGCGGCAGATCGCGCTCGCCCGGGTCCATCAGGTGGAAGACGAGGACCTCGTGCCCGTGGTGGCGCAGGAACTTGAGGGCCGTGATCGTCTCCGGGCGCGCCACGAGCATGTCGGAGAAGAGGATCACGAGCCCCCGCCGGCGGAGGCGAATCGCGAGGTCGCGCAGCGCGCCCTCGGCCGAGGTGCCGCCCACCGCGTCCAGGTCGCGGAGCGTGCGGACGAGCTCGGGCCACTGCCGGCGTCCGCCGCGCGGGCGGACGCGCGCCGCCACCCGGTCGTGGAAGGCCACCAGGCCGACCGCGTCCCCCTGCCGCAGGAGGATCATGGCCAGGCAGGCGGCGAGGTGCTTCGCGTACCAGAGCTTCGTCGGCAGGAAGTCCGGGGCGGAGCTCCACCCCATCGACTCGCTCACGTCCACGAGCAGGTAGGCGCGGAGGTTCGTCTCCTCCTCGAACTGCTTCACGTAGAAGCGGTCCGAGCGCCCGAACATCCGCCAGTCGATGTAGCGCAGGTCGTCGCCGGCCCGGTAGGCGCGCAGCTCCGCGAACTCCGCCGAGAACCCCCGGTGGGGCGAGCGGTGGAGACCCATCAGGAACCCTTCGACCACCTCGCGCGCCACGAACTCGATGCCTCCGAGCTGGGAGAGCGCGGCCGGGTCCAGGAGGTCCATCCGTGCGCCCTGCGAGGCGCGGCGTGCGACTTCGTCCATGGAGAACTGGCAAGCTACCGGGTGCCGGAACGGGGCTCAACGTCGTGCGGGATCGGGGGCGCGCCTTCGGGTGTCCTCCTCGTGTCGCGGCGGTGTCCCCGCCCGGGGACGATCGTTCCGATCGCCTCTGCGTGCGCGTGGGGCGGGGCGGGGCGCGGTCGGACCATGCGGAGCAGGGGGAATCCACCGCAGGACGGTCGGTTCCGGAGGGCGCCTCGGGGCCGCGGCGGGGCCCTCCCGGTCGCCTGGCACGTCGCCTGCGAACGAGTGTATGGATCCGGCTCAGGATCGGCGCCACGGGAGGCGAGCGCATGCGGTTGATCGCCGCGTTGACAGCAGCGGGCATGCTCGGCGGAATCGCGAGCGCGACCGCCCAGGAATCTCCCGGGGACGTGCTCGAGGCCCGGATCTGGCTGAGCGCCCCCGGAGACGAGCCGGTCGTGCAGCGCGGCGACCGCCTCGGCGCCTTCTTCCGGACGTCCGGGGACGCGTTCGTCGCGATCCTCCGGATCGATACCGACGGCCGCGTCGAGCTCCTCTTCCCGGCTGCGCCCGGCGAGTCCTCGTACGTCGAGGGCGTGCGGGACCACCGACTGGGATTCCCCGGCACGCCGTTCTGGCGGGTCTCCGACGACCCCGGCATGGGGTACCTCTTCATGGTCGCCTCCCCCGAGCCGCTCGATTTCTCGGCGTTCGGCTGGGACGAGCGGTTCGGATGGGACCTGAGCACCGTCGCCACGCGGGTCTACGAGGACCCGTACGTCGCGATCGACGATTTCGTGGCGGCGATGATCCCGGACTGGGACGTGGTCCCGTACGCCCTGGATTTCCTCACGTACCACGTGGGGGAGACGCGCGCCTACCCGCGCTTCCTCTGCTACGACTGCCATACCTACCGGAGCTACGCCGCCTGGAACCCGTACTCGGCGACCTGCTCCACCTACCAGGTCGTCATCTACGACGATCCGTACTTCTATCCGACGTATCGATACGCCGGCACGCGGGTCGTCTATCCCCGGCCGATCCGGGACCGGCCGCGGTACGCGGTCGCGGTGCGGAGCTCCGGGAGCTGGGCGCCGATCGTGCGCGTTCGCGAGGCGCCGCCCCGTTCCGGGGAGTTCAAGGAGACGCCCGCGGCCGGACGCCCCGCGGCCCCGGTCCGGAGGGGCGCCGCGGCCACGAGCCGGTCCGCGCCGTCCGGGCGGGTGCCCTCGACGGGGCTCCGGCCGTCCGAGGAAGGCGCCAGGGATCCGGCGCTCCGGCGCGGGGTCGGCGTCCCCGGCGGGGCCGTGCGCGACGATCCGGCGGAGGAGCGTGCGCGCACGCGGCCGGTGCTGCGGCGCCGCCCCTCGTCCGACGTCGGCGGCGGGTCGGCGCGGCCCGAGGCACGACCGGACCCCGGGGCCCGGCGGCCCGCCGCGGGCTCGACCCCGGGCGGCGGGGACGAGCGTCCGCCCGCCGCGCGGCCCCCCGCGCGCCGGCCTCCTTCCGGCGGCTCGCCGGCCGGGGGCGGGGGCGGAGAGGACGGCGCGAGACGGCCCACGGCGCGCCCCTCGGGTCCGCCGGCCGCGACGTCGGGAGGACGGGCGATCCCGTCCCGGGAACGTCGCCCGGCCGCGTCGAGCGGCGGCTCCGCGCGGTCGGAGGGTCGACCCGCGGCCGCCCCGGACCGGCGCCCCGCGGCCTCTTCGGGCGGACGACCTGCGGCGTCCTCGGGCGGCCGGCCCGCCGCGTCCGGACGCCCCACCCCCCAGGGGCGCTCCGGGAGCAGCCGGCCCGCGGCGGGCGGCGGCCGGCCGGGCTCGAGCAGTCCGGCCGCCGGAGCGCGCCCCCCG
This sequence comes from uncultured Gemmatimonadaceae bacterium, assembly GCA_964583815.1. Lineage (GTDB taxonomy): Bacteria > Gemmatimonadota > Gemmatimonadetes > Longimicrobiales > Gaopeijiaceae > JAWLHJ01. Next base: position 6,637 of record CAZOYA010000124.1, read on the forward strand.
CGCGGCGGGCGCCCCGGCGCCTGACGCTCCCGGCTGCGCCGACGCGCCGCCGGCGCACCGTGCGCCCCGAACGCACGAAGGGCCGGCTCCGGATCCCCGGAGCCGGCCCTCTTCATGCCTCGGCGGGCCTCCCGCCTCGGTGGTCCTCCCGACTCAGCGGTTCCCGAACGACAGCGTGAACTGCGCGAGCACCGTCTCGCCGAGCAGATCCGCGTCGCGCACGGCCGCGGCCGCCGACAGGTTCACCGGACCCAGCACGAGCGAGGCGCCGCCGCTGTACTGCGTGCCGCCGCTCACGAGCGCGCCGCCGGCGCGCAGGTGGAGGAAGGGGATCCCGCGCCACTCGGCCCCGAGCCCCAGGTGCGAGCGGGGACCGACGGCGAGCGCCTCCTCCTTCAGCCGGTAGTGCACGTCGCCCATGACGGTGAGCGCCGCGGGCAGGTCCATGGCGGCGCCGAGCCGCACGGTCGGCCGGAACTTGTAGTCCTCCACGATCGCGCGCAGGTCCTCGGGGGCGAGATCGTACTGCACCTCGTCGAAGTCCGACTCGGCGGTGCCCTGCTCGACGAGCGCGGTGCCGGGGCGGTAGGAGAGCGTGCTCACGTCCCACGAGAAGGTGTTCACGGCGTCGATCACCGACGCGCCCACCGTGATCATGGGCAGCTCCATCATGAAGCCGAGGTCGAGCCCGAAGCCGCTCCCGGTGTTGCCGAGGCTCTCCGTGCAGCTCCCGAGAAGCTGGTCGTCACACGGGCCGATGACCGGCGTCTCGAGGGAGACCCGGATGGGATCCGTCGACACGGAGCCCGACGTGGCGCGTGCCACACCGAGCGCGTGGCCCATCGTGTACTTACCGGTGACGCCGAACATCGCCCGGCCGATGGGGAAGGCGTACGCCAGCGCGCCCGTGCTCGTCGCGAAGGCGTCGATGCCGAGCCCCGCCAGATCGAGGTCGGTGACCTCGCCCGTGCGCCCGGCGTTGCCCAGCATGTACGCCTCGGCGACCCCCGCGGGGATGTTGAAGCGGGTCGAGGCCGTGGTCGAGATCTGGAGCCCGAAGCGCCCGATCGTGAGCGCCAGCTCGGAGACGTCGGCTCCGGCGGTGCCGGACTGTCCGCCCGCCGCGTCGATCGCGCCGAGCCAGTCCTCGACGACGGCCGTCGGCACCACGACGCCCTCGTACTCGACGAGGTCGGCACGCGTGACGGGCGCGAGACCCACCCGCGCCTGCACCGGCACGAGCGCCAGGCTGAACCCGGAGCCGGGCATGCCGAGGCCCGCCGGATTCACGCTGATCGCGCCGAAGGCCCGGGCGTGCGCGGTGGTGTTGTCGGACAGGGCGAGGGTGGAGGCGCTCGCGTGGGCGAGCTGCGCCCGCACGGAAGCCGGCGCGGCGGCCACCGCCGCGATGGCCAGCACGACGGCCGGAAGGATGCGGGTCCGCATTCTGAAGCGTCTCATCGGTCGTTTCCTCAGCCGATCCGGAGCGTGAAGTCGAGCGTCGCGTCCAGGCTGAGCGCCTGTCCGGGCGTGATGGTGATGCCGGTCCCCGTCGCCACGCCCCAGCCGGAGAGCGTGATGCCGGGCCGGCCGACGAAGGAGCGGAGCTCCTCGCCCGTGTAGCCGATCTCCACCGTCGAGGCGTTCTCGCTGCCGACGACGAGCGGCTTCACCGTCTCGCCGATCACGAGCTGGCCGTCCAGCGAGACGCCGAACGGGTTGACCACGTCGACGAGGAGCGCGCCGGCCATGATCCGTTCGGCGATCTCCTCCTTCACGTCCTCGAGGTCGACCGCCTGCGGCTCGAGCTCCACCTGGAGCGAGGGCACGTCGATGGTGAGCGCGCTCGCCCGCAGGATCGTGGCGTCCACGATCACCTCGATGAGCGCGTCCGTGTCGATCGGCGCGATCTGCCCGCCGGGCGCGTCGAGCTCGGCCTCGGCCCGGATCCCCTCGGAGATGGTCCCCGCGGGGAGCACCACCGTGTGGAGCGAGGTCTCGCCGGGCGCGAGCGTGTCGGTCGGGCCCTCCAGCGCGAGGCGCCCCAGCTCGGTGTCGCTGCCCGCGTCGAGGAAGCGGATCGTGAGCGTCCCGCCGCCCTCGAGCGGATCGAAGCCGAACCCGTTCGTGATCGACACCTCCACCGTGGCGGTCGCGATCTCGACCGACTGCACGTCCTCCGGGAGCGACGTCTCGGAGCCGAACCCGCCGACGAACGGGGGGACCGGAGCCACGAACCCGTCGAGCGGGACGCACGCGGCGCACAGCTCACCGAGCGACTCCGAGGGCGAGACGGGGTCCACCGTGACGCCGAACGTCGTGCCGTCCGAGTCGACCGACGCCGGCAGCAGCTCGTCGAGCTCGAGGACCGTCCCCTCGACGGGGATGATCCAGCGCGGCTCGAAGATGGGGGGCTCGGTGGGTACCTGGAGGTCGCAACCCGCGAGGATCGCGCAGGCGGCGAGGGCCGCCGGCAGCGAGCGGGGGTGATTCATGGGGGGCTCCGTTCAGGGGGTTGGTGGCCCGAGGGCGTCGGCGCGGGTGCCGTGCGGCCGGAAGGGCCGCGGACGCCCGCGCCGGGCGCCGCGTCGAGCAATCCACGTGCCCGGTGCTGCGACGGAGCGACGGAGCGGCTCGCACATGCGACGGGGGCCCTCGATCTCCGGTAGCGCGGCGGCACGAGGGCCCGGTTCGGTAAATAGATGCAGGTCAGCACGATACGGACACGGAGCGGACTTGCTCCGGCCCCTTCCTGGGGCGGCTCCGGACGCCTCCGGGGCCTACGAGCGCACCCCCGCCCGGGTTAGATTCGGGCGTTCCGTCCACCCTGCGTCCGGCACGACCGCTCTTGCAAATCGCACAGGTCCGCAACTTTTGCATCGTCGCCCACATCGATCACGGCAAGTCCACCCTGGCGGACCGCCTGATCGAGGGTACGCGCACGGTGGAGGCCCGCCGGATGCGCGAGCAGGTGCTCGACGACAACGAGCTCGAGCGTGAGCGCGGGATCACGATCAAGCTCCACGCGGTGCGGATGGCCTACGTGGCGCCGGACGGGGTCGAGTACCAGCTGAACCTGATCGACACGCCCGGCCACGTCGACTTCACCTACGAGGTCTCCCGCTCGCTCGCCGCGTGCGAGGGCGCGATCCTCGTGGTGGACGCGACGCAGGGCGTGCAGGCGCAGACGCTCTCCAACCTCTTCCTCGCGCTCGACGCCGATCTCGAGATCATCCCGGTGATCAACAAGATCGACCTGCCGGGCGCGGAGCCGGAGCGGCGCCGGGACGAGGTGGCCGACCTGCTCGGCGTCGACCCCGACAGCGTCCTGCTCGCGAGCGCCAAGGAGGGGATCGGCATCGCGGAGATCCTGCAGGCGGTGGTGGAGCGGGTCCCGCCCCCGGAGGGCGATCCCGACGCACCGCTGCGGGCGCTCATCTTCGACTCCTACTACGACAAGTACCTGGGCGCCGTCCCCTCGATCCGGGTCGTGGACGGGATCCTGAAGCCCGGGATGCGGATCACCTTCGGGAACGTGGACGCGCGCTACGAGGTCATCGAGGTCGGCTACCTTCGCCTCGGTCGGGTACCGCAGGACAAGCTCGGGCCGGGCGAGGTCGGCTACGTCGTGGCCGGGATCAAGGAGGTCGGCGACACCCGCGTCGGGGACACGATCCTCGACGCCGACCGGCGGGCGAGCGAGCTGCTGCCGGGCTACCAGGAGGTCCGCCCGATGGTGTTCGCCGGGCTCTATCCCACGGACACCGACGACTACGAGGAGCTCCGCGACGCGCTCGAGCGGCTCCGGCTGAACGACGCGAGCCTCGTCTACGAGCCCGAGACCTCGGTGGCGCTCGGATTCGGCTTCCGCTGCGGCTTCCTGGGCCTCCTCCACATGGAGATCATCCAGGAGC
>CAZOYA010000125.1:0-10395 GCA_964583815.1 uncultured Gemmatimonadaceae bacterium
CTCGACGGCTGGTGGGCCGAGGGCTTCACCGGCGAGAACGGGTGGGCGCTCCCGCGCGCCGAGGGCACGGACGAGGAGGTCGACCGCGCGGATCACGAGGCCCTCTTCAACGCGCTCGAGCGGGAGGTCGTGCCGCTCTTCTACGACCGGGACGACCAGGGCGTCCCCCGGGGCTACGTCTCCTTCATGCTGCAGGCGCTCCGGGTGGCGGCCACCCGCTTCACGGCGCGCCGGATGGTGCAGGAGTACACCGAGCGGTGCTACGTGCCGGCCCTGCGTGGGCGGCTGGAGCACGACGATCCGCCGGTGTGGGAGGAGGGATCGGAGGCGACGGTCGGCGCGACGGCGGACGAGCCGTAGCGGCCACGCCGGTATGGATGCCGCGCTCGACGGGACGGTCGTGCACCTCGCGGCGGAATACTGGCCCTACGCCCGCACCGGCGGCCTGGCGGAGGCCGTGCGGGGCATCGCCACCCACCAGGCGCGCCTCGGCGGTGACGTCGTGGTGCTCCTGCCGCTGCACCGCACCGTCCGGTCGTGCTTCCCCGGCGTGCAGCCCGTCGGCGACTGGTTCGACGTGCCGATGCCGCACGGCGTGGAGCGCGCGCGCCTGCGCGTGGACACGTCCGCGCCGGCCGGCGGGCCGCGCGTCCACTTCGTCGAGCACGACGGCTACTTCGACCGTCCGGGCATCTACGGCGAGGGCCCCGACTATCCGGACAACCACCTCCGGTTCTCGCTCTTCTGCCGCGCCGCGCTCGAGCGCCTGCCCCATCTCGCGGACGCCCCGCCGCTCCTCCACCCGCACGACTGGCACACCGCGCTCGCGCCGGTGCATCTGCGCACGACCTTCGCCGGCCGCGCCTTCCACGACGCGGTGCCGGTCGTCCTGACCGTGCACAACGCCGGCTACCAGGGGCACTTCGGCGCCGACGCGCTCGGCGCCCTCGGTCTCGACCCCTCGCTCTTCCGGCCGGACCGCCTGGAGTGGTACGGGCAGGTGAACCTGCTCAAGGGCGGCCTCGTGTTCTCGGACATGGTCACGACCGTGAGCCCGACGCACGCGCACGAGCTCCGGACCCGGACCGGCGGCTTCGGCCTGCACGACACCTTCAACGCGCTCCAGCACCGCTTCCTCGGGATCCTGAACGGCATCGACTACACCGTCTGGGACCCGACCACCGATCCGGCGCTGGACGCGCGGTACAGCGCCGAGGACCTCTCGGGGAAGGCCGTGTGCAAGGTGCGCTTCCAGGAGCGGCTGGGCCTCACGCCGGATCCGGACGTGCCCCTGTTCGCGATCAGCGCGCGCCTCGTCGAGCAGAAGGGGCTCGACATCTTCCTGGCCGCGCGGATGATCCCGCGACTCGACGCCCAGTGGGCGATCCTGGGCGAGGGGGAGCCTCGCTACCAGGACGCGATCGCGGGACTCGCCGCGGCGGCGCCGGACCGGATCGGCTACTGCTTCGAGTTCACCGAGGAGCGCGAGCACCGGCTCCTGAGCGCCGCCGATTTCCTCCTCATGCCCTCACTCTACGAGCCGTGCGGCCTCACACAGCTGCGGGCCCAGCGCTACGGCGCGCTCCCTGTGGTCCGGCGCGTGGGCGGGCTCGCGGACACGGTCGAGGACCGCGTCACGGGGTTCCTCTTCGACGAGTATCAGCCGTGGGCGCTCGAGGAGGCGGTGGGATACGCGATCGACCTCTACCGGAACCGCCCCGCCTGGGAGGAGCGCGTCCGCGGCGCGATGTCCCGGGACTTCAGCTGGCACCGCTCCATCGCGGCGTACACCGAGGTGTACCAGGCCGCGTGGGAGCATCGCCGCGGGCGGGACTGACGACCGCACCCCCCGGGAACGGCGGGAGGCGCCCGGAGGGCCTCCCGCCCGACGCGGCGGGCGTTCCCCGTCGCGCGGCGCGCGGACGGCTGGCGACGGGGAGGTCGATCCGGGTAGCTTCCCTCAGCACGCGGCGCCCCGGGCGTGTCCATGACGACGTGGGCCTCCCGGCGGCGGATCCACCCTCCTCCCGAAACGATGAGCGCTCCCTTCCGACTGGCCATCGTCCTGCTTGCCGCCGCCGTGCTGCCCCGCGCGGCCGGCGCGCAGGCGGTGTCGGGCATTCCCCGCTCGCTGCTCGAGGAGGTCATGCCGGCGGCGGACCGCTTCGAGGAGAAGCGCGGCGTGCCGCCGGTGATCCGCGCGTACAAGGGCGATCTGCTGCTCGGCTTCGTCTTCGAGACCGAGGACGTGCCCCCCGAGCAGCTCGGCTACAGCGGGCCGGTGCGGGCGATCGTGGGGCTGGGGGTCGACGGGCTCGTGAGCGGCGCCCGGGTCCTGGAGTACTACGAGTCGTACAAGAGCAGCATGGGCGACTTCCTGCGTCGTCCGGGCATCCAGGAGCAGTTCGCCGGGAAGAGCATCGTCGATCCCTTCGAGGTGAACGGGGACGTGGACGGCGTCTCGCGGGCGACGCTGAGCACGCGGGCGTTCGCGCGCGGGATCCGGAACGCGAGCCGTCGGGTGACCGAGGCGTACGCGGACGAGTTCATCGGGGCCGTGGAGGAGCGGCCGATGACGCTCGAGGAGATGTCCTGGTTCGACATGCGGACCCGCGGGGTGCTCAAGCGCATGCTGATCGAGGACCCGGAGGGCTACCTCGACATCTCGATGACGCACCTCCCGAACGACTCGATCGCCGAGTTCTTCCTGGGTCCGGAGCACACGCCGCGCATCTACGATGCCGCCGAGCGGCGGGCCCTGGAGGATCCGACCTACCTCATGTACGCGCTGGAGGGCCCCCGCCTTCGCCTCTTCGTGCGGGAGGGGTGGTACGTCGAGCAGGATGGCGACACCCTGGCGGTCCCGCCGGAGCAGATCTACTCGCTCGGGCTGACGAGCGGCGGGCGGGTGGACGGCGAGGCGGTCATGGTCGGCGTGATCATGCTCGACGACCGGGTCGATCTCGCCGAGCCGTTCACGATGATGTACGCGGTCGAGGGCCACGAGGGCCACTACCTGGCGCACTTCGATCCGCTCGCCCCGCGCGCGGTGGTGGCGGATGCGGCTCCGGCCGGCAATGGCGCGGCCGCTCGGGACGACGCGGCCGCGGCGCCTCCGTCCGCGGGCGAGGAGGCGCCGCCCACCGAGGCGCCGTCCGGGGGGGCCGCGCCCTACGTGACGCCGGACGATGCCGGGTCGCCGTCGCCGGACGCCCGCGCGGAGTCGGACGCGCCGGCCGCCGTGTCGGAGGCACCGACGAACGCCTCGGCAGCTCCGACGTCGCGGCCTCCGGCGGCCCCGTCGGCCGCCCCGAGCGGCCCGGCCGTCCCGCAGATCGACTTCAGCGTGGTCGAGGAGGAGTCGGAGCTCGCCCGCACGCTCGCGACCACGCGCTGGTCGCGCGTCCTCGTGCTCGCGGCGGTCCTCGCGCTCGCCCTCGTGGCGTTCTTCCGCAAGCGGACCGGCCTGCGCTACGTGGCGCTCGCGGCGACGGTCCTCTACATCGGGTTCCTCGACGCCAGCTTCCTCTCGATCTCGCACGTGACGGCCGGCATCTGGGTCGGTCCGGCGGTCTATCTGCGGGACCTGCGGCTCCTCCTGATGGTGGTCGTGACCGTCGGCACCACCCTCCTCTGGGGGCGGGTCTTCTGCGGCGCCCTGTGCCCGTTCGGGGCGCTCCAGGACCTGATCGAGCGCGTCGTGCCGAAGCGCTTCCGCGTGCGCGTGCCCGACCGGCTCCACCGCTCGGGGCTCAAGCTCAAGTACGTGGTGCTCGCGGTCGTGCTCGTGCCCGCGCTCCTCGGGAGCCACGCGAGCCTCTACCAGTACGTGGAGCCGTTCGGCACCGTCTTCTTCCTGAGTCCGTCCGTGCTCCTGTGGACGATCGCGGCGGCGTTCCTGGTCGCCTCGGCGTTCGTGCCGCGCTTCTACTGCCGCTACGCGTGTCCGCTCGGGGCGGCGCTGGCCGTCGGATCGCTCGTCTCGCTCCGGCGCATCCGGCGCGTGGAGCAGTGCGATCACTGCAAGGTGTGCGAGCACGACTGTCCGACCGGCGCGATCCGCGGACCGGCGATCGACTTCAAGGAGTGCGTCCGCTGCAACCGGTGCGAGACGAACCTGATCGAGAAGGTCGGCGTGTGCCGTCACGACATGGAGGAGATCCGCCCGAGGCTCGTCCAGCTCCAGGTGCGGCGAGGCCGGGAGGGCGCGCATGTCTGAGCGATCGGCATTGGGCGTGACGCGTCGCGAGGCGCTCCGCATCACCGCCGTCGGCGGGCTCTCCCTGGCGATGGGCGGAGGGCTCGTGTACGGCCTGCTGCGCCGCGCGGGGCTGCACCGGGTGACGGAGACCCGCCCCCGGCTGGGGACGCTCGTGACGATCACCTCGGTCCAGCCCGAGCCGGAGGCCGCCCGGGCGCTCGTCGACGCGGGCTTCGCCGAGATCGAGCGGCTCGAGGCGGTGCTCAACCGGCACGCGCCGGGCACGGCGATCACGCGGCTCAACGAGCGCGGCCGCCTCGACGGCGCACCGGGCGAGCTGCTCGATGTGCTCGAGCGGGCGCGCTTCTGGCACGAGCGCACGGCCGGCGCCTTCGACCCCACCGTGGCGCCCGTGCTCGAGCTCTGGACCCGTCGGACCGAGCGGGGCCTGCCGCCTCCGACGGACGCGGAGATCGCCGAGGCGCTCGGGCGCGTGGGCTTCGCCCAGGTGGAGGTGGAGGGAGAGCGCGTGCGCTTCGCCCGGCCGGGCGTCGCGCTCACGCTGGACGGGATCGCGAAGGGATACGTGGTGGACCGCACCGTCGGCCGGCTCGTGGCCGAGGGGGCGGAGCGCGTGATGGTGGACGCGGGCGGGGACATCGCCTCGGGCGGACCCGCGACCCCGGGCGATCCGTGGACGATCGCCGTCCAGGACCCCCACGTGCCCGTCGGCTCGCTCGGCCGTGTGCGCCTCTCCGGGGACGCGGTGGCCACCTCCGGCGACTACATGCAGGCCTTCACGCAGGACCGCCGGCACCACCACATCCTCGACCCGCGCACCGGCCGCTCTCCGGACCGCGTGAGCTCCTCCACGGTGCTCGCCGCGACCGCGATGGACGCCGACGCGCTCTCCACCGCCACGCTCGTGATGGGGCCGCAGGAGGCGGTCGCGCTCCTCGACGCCCTCCCGCACGCGGAGGGGCTCGTCGTCGCGAAGGACGGGAGCCGGTGGGCGAGCCGGGGCATGCGGCTCTCGCACGCCTGAGCGGCCCGGCCCGCCCGCCGATCCTCAGAACAGCCGCTGCACCGAGAGCAGGTTCGAGAAGTCGTCCGTCCACACGGGATCGTCGGGCTGCGCCACGAGCTGCCCCCACCCCGTGTCGGGAATCCCCGCGAGATCGGCGGGCTCCCGGACGAGAATGACCCAGTGCGAGCCGAGGATGCCGCGCTCCATGTCCACGGTCGCGTGGATGCTCTCGTACGCCACCAGGCCGAGGTCGCGCGCGTGGACCGCGAGCACCGGGGCGAGGGCGAGGTGCCGGTTCGAGACGTGGAAGAGGAGCGCGCCTCCGGGACGGAGCCGGTCGAGGTAGAGCTGCACGGCCTCGCGCGTCATGAGGTGGATCGGGATCGATCCTCCCGTGAAGGCGTCCAGGACGATGAGGTCGAAGCGGCGGTCGCTCTCCGCCATGCGAATGCGCCCGTCGCCCACCACCACCTCGTGCTTGGCGCGCGCGTCCCGCAGGAAGGTGAAGTAGCGCGGATCCTTGGCGATCTCGACCACCGCGGGATCGATCTCGAACAGCGTCACCCGCTGATGCGGGCCGGCGAGCGCCGCGAGGGCGCCCGTCCCCGCGCCCACGAGCGCGAGCTCCTGCTTGTCCGGCCGCCGGGCGAGCGCCTCCACGATGCCGCCGGCGGGACCGCTCCGGTGGTAGTACGCGAGCGGCTCTCCGGCCTGCTCCGGATCGAGGCTCTGGATCCCGTGCGCGGTCGCGCCGTGGTAGAGCATGTGGAACTGTCCGGCCGGATCGCTCGTGACCCGGTACACGCCGAAGAACGTCCGCTCCTGGTGGAGCACGTCCCCGCGGTACATCCGTCCGGTGAGCGCGAAGGTGAAGAGCGCGGCGAGCGCGAGCGCGTAGCGCAGCGGACGCGGGGAGAAGGTGAAGACCACGATCGTCGGCACGAGCGCGAGCGCGCCGACGACGATGCCGTCGGGCACGCCTTCCATCGGCGCCAGCAGGAGGGTGCCGAGGAGCACCCAGCCCGCCACGGCGGCGGGGAGCAGCACGTCGAGTAGGCGCGCCCTCGCGCCCCCCGGACGCGCTCCGACCTCCGCGTCGCCCGTCCCCGGGCGCCGCATCGGGAGCCTCAGGAGCGCGGCGAGCGCGAAGGCGATCGGGTACTCGGCGATGTCGTCGAAGAGGACCGGCGCCACGAGCCCGCTGAACGCGCCGCCGAGCACGCCCCCGAGCGAGATGAGCAGGTAGAACTCCGTCAGGTGGCTCGCCGCGGGCCGCCGGTCCGCGAGCCGCTGGTGGCAGAGGAGCGCCGCCACGCCGAGCACGCCGAAGTGGAGCAGCACCACGAGCCACGTCGGCTCGCCGATCCGCGCGAGGAGCGCGAGCGCGAAGAAGACGCCGAAGATCGCCACCAGACGGGAGACCCGCTCCGTGGAGAGGAGGCGCCGGCGCGAGAAGGCCGCGATGTACGTGAGGAGATAGATCGCGAGCGGGAAGACCCACAGGAGCGGGACCGGCGCGATCCGGCTCGTGAGGAAATGCGTCACGCCGGTGAGGAGCGCCGAGGGCACGAACGCGCACGCGAGCCAGAACGCGCGGTCCGCGAGGACGGGCGCGGCGACGGCGGGGGCGCGCGTCGCCCGCTCCGGCGACGGTGGAGGTGGCGCCGCGCTCGAGGGCGCGGGCGTGCGGTCGCGTCGCGCCGCGCGGAAGGCGATCGCCCCGCACGCGGCCGCGAGCGCGACGAAGAGCGCGTATCCGGCGGCCCATCCCGCCGACTGCCGGCTGAGCGGCAGGAGCGGCTCCACCACGAAGGGATACGCGAGGAGCCCCACGAGGCTACCGGCGTTGCTCCCGGCGTAGAGGAAGTACGGGTCGGACGCGGAGGCGTGCCGGGTCGAGGCCAGCCACGTCTGGAGGAGGGGGCTCGCCGACGCGATCACGAAGAAGGGGGCGCCCACGCCGACGGTCAGGAGCGTGAGGATCCAGAGCGAGGGGCTCCCGTCCTCCGGCGCCGGCATCGCCGGGAGCGCGATCGGGAGCGTGAGGAACGGCAGGAGCAGCACGACCGCGTGCAGCGCGATGTGCCAACGCGGCCCGAGCCAGCGCACGGTGAGGTGCGCGTAGGCGTAGCCCGCCAGGAGCGAGGCCTGGAAGAAGACCAGCGCGGTGATCCAGACCTGCGGGCTCCCGCCCCCGAGCGGCAGCACCATCTTGCCGACCATCGGCTGGACCACGAAGAGCAGCGCCGCCGCCACCACGATGGCGGCCGTGTAGAGGACCAGGATCGCCCGGTCGCTGCGCGTGAGGGTGCCTGTGGTGCTGATGGTCGTCTCCGGGCTGCGTGGCGGGGCGTGGTGGGGCGGGCGCGCGGACGGCAAGCACTCTAGCGCGCGAAAGCGCCGGGGAGAACCGTTTCCGTGTCGAGACCGAAGCTGCGCTCGAGCGCGGTACGTGCCGCATGATAGCCGCACATGCCGTGCACGCCCCCTCCCGGTGGCGTGGACGAGGAGCAGACGTAGAGATGCGGCACCGGGGTCGACCACGGGCTCCGGGTCCAGCGGGGCGGGCCGAACCATTGGCGCGCGGTCGGCGCGCCCCCACCGATGTCGCCTCCGACGAGGTTGGCGTTCCCGGCCTCCAGCTCCGCGGGCGTCCACACCCTGCGGGCGAGGATCCGCTCCCGGAAGCCCGGCGCGAAGCGCTCGACCTGACGCTCGATGGACCCGAGCACGCCTCCGACCGCCTCGCCGCGCGCGCCGGACCCGGCGATGTCCCCGGGGCGGGCCGGTCTCCCGGGCCAGCCGTTCGGCACGTGCGTGTAGGCCCAGGCTGTGTGGCGGCCGGGTGGGGCCCGGCCGGGATCGAAGAGCGAGGGCTGCGCGAGGAGCACGAAGGGCCGCTCCGCGATGCGGCCTCGCCATGGCGCCCGCTCGGCCTCGGCGATCTCGGCGAGCGTGCCGCCGACGTGCACCGTGCCGGCCCGGCGGCAGGCCTCCGCCGTCCAGGGTATGGGCCCGTCGAGCGCCCAGTCGACCTTGAAGGCGCCCGGCCCGTAGCACCATCGCTCGAGCCTCCGGCGCCAAGGGTCGGGGATGGCCCGTCCGCCGAGGCGCGCGATCTGGCGGGGGCCGAGCGCGAGCAACGTCGCCCGGGTGGGGGGCAGCTCGTCGAGCGAGGTGATCCGGCGGCCGGTCTCGATCGTGCCGCCGAGCGTCCGCAGGAGCGAGGACAGCGCGCGCGGGATCGCGGCCGCGCCGCCGCGCGGGAAGGGCCAGCCCACCGCGTGCGCCGACACCAGGAGGACGAGCCCCAGCGCCGCCGAGGGCACCCGCTCGAGCGGCGCCGCGGAGTGCGCCGCGCATCCGGCGAGGAGCGCGCGTGCCTCCTCGCCCGGGAGCGCGCGGGCGAGCGTCGTCGTCGGGAGGAGGGCGCGTGCGCCGAACCGCGCCATCAGCCGGGGCCGGCGCGGCACGTGGAAGGGCGTGTCGAGGACCTCCCGCACGAAGGACGGCCACGCCGCGACGAAGGGGCGGAGCAGCCCCGCGTAGGCGCGGCCTCCGCGCGGGAGGGCGTCGGCGGTCACGGCCAGCGACCTCCGGACGCCCGCCGCCCGCCCGCCGTCCAGGGGGTGCGCGAGCGGCAGCTCCGGGTGCACCCACGCCAGCCCGTGCCGCTCGAGCGGAAGGGTCGAGAACAACGGGGAGCCGATCCCGAGCGGGTGGACCGCCGAGCACAGGTCGTGGTGGAATCCCGGAAGCGTCGCCTCCTCGGTGCGCGCCCCTCCACCGACCGAGTCGTTCGCCTCGACCACGTGGACCGCGAGACCTGCGCGCGCCAGGACGACCGCCGCGGCGAGGCCGTTCGGCCCCGCGCCGACCACGACGGCGTCCGGTCTCACGGGCCGGTCGTGGCGCCGAACCGGAGGAGCATGGTGGAGGTCCGCTCCTCCCAGACCGCGAGCACGTACAGCCGGTCGTACTCGTCCTCGGCGATCCGCGTGCCCGGATCGCCGCCCAGCGCGCGCACGAGCTCCGGGATCGTGTTGCTGTGTCCCACCACGAGGTGCCGTCCTCCGCGGGCACGGAGATCCGCCACGAAGCGCTCGGTCGCCCCGGGGTCGTACGTCGCCGTCGCGAGGCCCAGCCGCTCGGTCGTGGGTGCCGCCGTCTCGGCCGTGCGCCGGTACCGGGTGACGTGGACCGCGTCGAGCTCCGCGTCCGCCAGCAGGCCCGCGAGGGTCCGTGCGCGCTCCCGGCCCTCGTCCGAGAGCGAGGGATCCGGCGTGCTCCCGTCGTCCGCCCGCTCCGCGTGGCGGACGGCGAAGACCACCAGCGGCTCGCTGCTCTGGGCGGCGGCCGACCCGCGCACGACGACGCCGAGGAAGAGGGCGAGGAGGAGGACGAGGCGGACGGCACGGACCGGCGTGCGGCGCCGCGGCCGCCGTGCGGGCCGGGGAGTCGGAGGCTCGGGCATCGGATCGCCTGGGCGTCGGGGCGGGCGTGGACGGCGTCGTGCCAAGCTACGCGCCGCCCGCCGCGGTGCGCCAACGCGGCCCGGGCCGGAACCGTCCCGGGCTCCGCCGCGTATCACCGGGTGGAGCGTGGCGAGTGAGGATCGCCGGCGGCTCGTCCGCCGGAGGAAAGTCCGGGCTCCACAGGGCAGGGTGCCGGGTAACGCCCGGGCGTCGCGAGACGACGGAAAGTGCCGCAGAGAGCAGACCGCCGATGGCCGCGCGAGCGGCACAGGCAAGGGTGAAAGGGTGCGGTAAGAGCGCACCGGGCCGCTGGCAACAGGGGCCGCATGGCAAACCCCACCCGGAGCAAGGCCAAATAGGGGGCGATGGGACGGCCCGTCCCGCTCGAGTCCCGGGTAGGCCGCTCGAGGCCGTCGGCGACGACGGTCCCAGATGAATGATCCTCCCCCGCGAGGGGACAGAACCCGGCTTATTCCGCGCGCTCCACGAGGCGCCCGTCGCGCATGTCGCGGCGGGCGCCGAATCGCTTTCGGCGGTCGGAGCGCCCCACCGGGGGGCCCGTCGGACCGGTCCCCCCGACCCGTGGAGCATCGGCTTCGCGGAGGTTAGCTTAGGCGTCTCACGAGCGCCGCGCCCGTAGCTCAGTTGGATAGAGCGCATGCCTCCGGAGCATGAGGTCGCAGGGTCGAATC
>CAZOYA010000126.1:0-10271 GCA_964583815.1 uncultured Gemmatimonadaceae bacterium
AGCCGAGCACGCGGCAGCGGTTCGTCGCGCTCGAGTTCGACTTCCCCGAGCCCGCGCACGAGATCGACATCGTGGCCCGGGAGGGGGGCGTGGACCGGGCCGTGGCATCGGACCTGGTGGCGCTCGGCGGCCGCCTCCGCGCGCTGCACGATCGGGGACTCGCCGAGGTTCCGAGCACCCGGCTCCTCGTGGCGACGGCGCGCCTGGTGGCGAGCGGCCTCGCGCCGCGGGCGGCGTGCCGGGTGGCGCTCACCGCGCCGCTCACGGACGATCCCGACCTCGTCGCGGCGATCGAGGACCTGGTGCACGCGACGCTGGCCTGATCCGCGGGAGCCGTCGTGTCGGAGCCCGAAGACCTCCTGCTGGAAGGCGCGCACCGGGCGAGCAGCGCGGCGCTCGCGCTGTGGCGTCGACACCTGGGGGACGAGCGGGCGCCCGGCGTCCGGCTCGTGGACGTGCGCGCGCGCCTCGAGCTGCTCGTGCGCGCGGTCGTCGGCGACGGCCCGCCGATCGGCGTGGCCGAGCCCCCGGCGGTGCCGAACCTGTTCGCGCGGGCGTTCCTGCGGATCCCGCCCCACCTGGTGCTCCGCGCGCCGGTCGCCTCCACGGACGGGCGGGTCCTCCGGCTTCCACCGGCGCTCGACGTCGGCCGGGGCGATCCGGGACCCGCGCTGGGGCTCTACCGCGCCCTCGCGGTGGGGCTGGCGGGCCGCTGCGCGCGCGGGACCGTCGAGGCGGCGCCGCACCGGGAGGGCCGGCTGGTGCGCGACCTCTACCTCCTGTCCGAGGCCGTGGCGGTCGACGCGTGGTTCGTGCGCGAGCTCCCGGGGCTCGCGGGAGACGTGCGGGTGGCCCGGGCGGCCTCCTCCGGCGGCCGGCCGGCCGCCGAGCGCCTCACCCCGATGGAGCGGCGGGTGGAGGCGCTGATCCTGGGGGCGCTCGCGGCGGAGCCGGGAGCGCCTCCGCCCGGAATTACCCTCGCGGCCGGTCCCGCCGCCTCGCTCGCCTGGGCGCGCGCCGCCGCGCGCACGCTGCTCCGGGAGGTGGGGGCCGGAGGGCGCGGCCGACGCTACCGGGGCCTCCCCCCGGTGACGGGCTGGGGGCTCGTGGCGGAGCCCGACGTCGTCGGCTCGTCCGCCGGCGCGGGGCCGCCCGGCGGCGGCGACGACGGGCGCCCGGTCGAGGGGCTGCGGGTGCGCACGATGGTGCGTCGACCCCGGGTCCGGCGGGCGCCCGAGGACGAGGACGACGCCGATCCCGGGATGTGGATGCTGCAGATGGACGATCCGCAGGAGTCGGTCGAGGACCCGATGGGCCTGAGCCGCCCGGCCGACCGGGACACCGACGCGGACGCGGGCGAGCTGGCGGACGCCCTCTCCGAGCTGCCCGAGGCGCGCCTCGTGCAGGCGCCGGGGCGCGCGGCGGAGGTCCTGGCGAGCGAGGATCCACCGCCCCGGGGCACGCCCGCGGCCGAGCGGCCGGCGGCCGGAGCCGGCACGCTCTACCCCGAGTGGGACTGGCGCCGGAGCCGCTACCGGCCGCGCCACGTCCTGGTGCGCGAGAGAGCGGCCCCGGCGGGTGACGGCGGATGGGCGGCAGGGATCCTCGAGCGGCATGCCGCCGAGGTGCGGCGCGTGCGCCGCCAGTTCGAGCGTCTCCGCCCCCACCGCCTGCGGCTCCGCCGCCAGTGGACGGGCGTCGACGTCGATCTCGGCGCCTGGGTCACCGCCCGGGCCGATCGCCGGGCCGGACGCGCCATGGACGGGCGCCTGTACGAGGACGTCCGCCCCGCCCGCCGCGAGCTCTCGATCCTCCTGCTCCTCGACGCGAGCGGCTCGACGGACTCGTGGGTCGCCGACACGCGCCGCGTGATCGACGTGGAGAAGGAGGCGCTGCTGCTCGTCTGCGAGGCGCTCGACGCGCTGGGGGACGACTACGCGATCCACGCCTTCTCGGGCGAAGGACCCGGCGAGGTCAGCGTGCTGCGGGTCAAATCGTTCGAGGAGCGGGACCGGGCGGTGCTCCGGAGCCGGATCGGCGCGCTCGAGCCGGACCGCTTCACGCGCACCGGGGCGGCGGTCCGCCACGCCACCACGGAGCTCGCCGCGCGGCGTACCCGCCACCGCCTGCTCCTGGTCCTCTCCGACGGGAAGCCGAACGACGTCGACACCTACGAGGGGCGCTACGGCGTGGAGGATACGCGCCAGGCCGTGCACGAGGCGCGGCTGGAGGGCATCGAGGTGTTCTGCCTGACCGTGGACCGGCGCGCGCCCGAGTACGTGGGCCGGATCTTCGGGCCGACCGGCTACGCGGTCCTGCGCGACGCGACGGCGCTGCCCCGGGTGCTCCTGGACGCCGTACGCGCGCTCCTGCGCGCCTGAGCCTCGGGTCGCCGACGGAGATCCTCCCGGACCTTTCGGCCGGGGCACCTCGGCGCCGGCGCATTTGACAGCCCGGCCGGGAGCCCCGCAGCATGTGCCGGGTCGGGCTCCCCGCCTCAATCCAGGAGAATCCTTCCATGAAGAAGCTGCTCTGGGCGCTGCTCCTCGCCGCGTTCCTTCCGGCGGACGCCGCGGCCACGTGGTCGATCATCGCCATCGACCGGAACACGGGACGCGTCGTGATCTCCTCGGCGACGTGCGCCGCGCAGGGACCGGACCAGCTCAAGCTCCTGCAGGCGATCGTGATCCCCGGAATCGGCGTGGCCGCCGCGCAGGCCGGGGTGGATCGCACCCAGGCGAACCACCGGCTCATCTACGACGAGATGCTCAAGAGGACGCACCCCGAGCAGATCATCCGGATGCTCGAGGCGGACCCCGCAGTCGAGCGCCGCCAGTTCGGCATCATCGACATGCTGGGCCGGGGCGCCGGACGCACGGGATCGGGGAACAGCGCCGTCGCGCTCGACCTGCAGGGAGAGAGCGAGGACGGGATCCTCTGGTCCGTGCAGGGCAACATCATCGCCACCGAGGAGGCGCTGACGGAGGCCGCACGCATCATGCAGGAGAGCGACCTGCCGATGATCGACCGGGTCATGGCCGCGATGGAGCAGGCCGACGCCCTCGGCGGCGACGCGCGCTGCACCTGCGAGACCGAGCCGCTGCCCGGCGCGCAGTGCACCGGCAAGACCGCGCACGTGGCCTACATCCTCGCGGCGGACCCCGAGGACCCGCAGGGCCGCTTCCACGTGAACCATCCCGACGACATGCGGGCGCCCTACAACAATGGCGACTACCACCTCTACCTGGCCGTGTGGCCGGCCAACACGCAGCCCCACGAGGACGCGAACCCGGTGCGGACGCTGCGGATGCGGTACGACGCCTGGAAGGCCTCGCAGGCGACGGCGGACAACGGCGGCTGAGGACGGGACCGATCGAGCGACGGGGTCGGCCGCGGGTCCCGGCCGGCCCCATCGCGTCTCTCGGGGCGGACTTCAGGGAGGCCCGGCGCTCACGAGCCCCAGCCCGTCGTTGTCCATCGTCACCCCGCTGACGCGCCGGATCAGGCCGTGGAAGGCCGGATGCGAGGAGGCGGGCACGACCGTGAAGGTGAGCGTGTGCAAGCGGATGCCGTCGGGGACCGCGTCGTCCACCGCGCGGAACACGACCAGACGCGGCGTGCTCCAGTCGCCCGGGGTGAAGGTGACCGATGCCGGCTCGAGCGCGGCGTCCGCCGGGTCGGCCAGCGACCCGGCGATGACCACGTTGCCGATCGGACGAGCCGAGAGCACGATCGTCACCGTGTCGGTCGCCCCCGCTTCCACCGCGACCGTGTTCCCGCGGCTGGCGGTCACGACGAAATCGGCCACCTCGTTGTCGAGGGTCCGCACCGGGAAGGTGGCCGAGACGTCGTCGAAGGCGTCGGCCGTCGAGCCCGGCACCGCCGAGACGC
Source organism: uncultured Gemmatimonadaceae bacterium (assembly GCA_964583815.1). Taxonomy (GTDB): domain Bacteria; phylum Gemmatimonadota; class Gemmatimonadetes; order Longimicrobiales; family Gaopeijiaceae; genus JAWLHJ01. Next base: position 3,892 of record CAZOYA010000126.1, read on the forward strand.
GCAGCGTGTGCGTGCGCGGACCGTCGACCGCGTCGTCGTCCACCGCCACGACCTGAACGCCCCTCGGCACGTTCCAGGTGTCGGGGGTGAAGGACACGCTCGTCGGCGAGACCGCCGCGTCGGTTCCGTCCAGGCCGCCGAGCTGGAGCACGACGGCGGAGGTCGGGCGGGCGGCGAGGAGGAGCTCGAGCGCCGCCCCCGCACCCCCCTCCCCCGCCACCGCCTCGGTCGCGCCGCCGACCCCGCGAACGACCACGCCCGCGACGTCGTCCTCCTCCACCCGGACCTCGAGGACCGAGGGGTCGAGGGAGCCGTAGCTCGAGCCCGGCGCCGCCACCGCCTCGAAGCGGACCTCCCACGCGCGGTCGCCCTCCACCGTCGGATCGTCCGGCACCGCGAGGGCGACCGGGCGCGGCACGTTCCAGTCGGCCGGATTGAAGACGAGGCGGGCGGGGACGGCGGTGAGCGGGCTGCCGGCGGGCGGGACGACCCGCACCTCCACGCCCGCCTCCGGCTGGGAGGCGAGCCGCACGAGGACGCTGTCGCTCGCGAGGCCCTCGCGCACGACCGTGCCGCCGGCGGTCGGCTCCAGCAGCACGCCCGCACGATCGTCGTCCACCGTGCTCACGACGACCTCGCGGGGCACCGCGGCCCGCCAGGCGGGGTCCGCCACCGCGTCGGCCACCGCGATGCGCACGACCGTGGAGGCGTCCCCGTCCGCGATCGGGTCGTCCCGGCCGCGCAGCACGACGACCAGCGGGGTATCCGCGACCGCCGGATCGAAGGTGAGCGTGGGCGGCGAGACCGACACCTCGGCGGTGTCGGCGCTCGTGACGCTCACGAGGACGGGCTCCTCCGGACTCGGGGAGAGCGACACCCGCAGCGTGTCGAGGGTGCCGTCCTCCCGCACGCGGCTGGCCTCCCCGGTCTCGATCACCGTGAGACCCGTGAGCGACAGACGCACGAGGAGCGGCGCGGCCGTCGTGCCCTCCTCGTCGGCGCGCACGAGGACCGTCGCCTCGTGCCGCCCCGACGGTAGCCCGTCGATGCGGGGGGCGAGCGTGATCGTCGTGGGCGTCCGCGCGGAGGCGAGGCGCGCCTCGAGCCAGGGCTCGGCGCCCGGCTCGTGGTACTGCACCTCGGTCCGGAGCCCTTCGAGCGGTCCGCCGCCGCGGTTGCCCACCGCCACCTCCGCGGCCGCGGGATCCTCGCCGTCGACGCCCCCGTACACGTCCACGCTGGCCGGGACCAGCTCGATCGTCGACGCCGGGAGGACGGTGAGCTTCGCGGCCCCCGTGACGTCCCGGAAGGTGGCCTCGATCGTCGCCGTCCCGTCGGAGACGGCCCGCGCGATCCCTTCCGCGTCCACGAAGGCGACGTGGGGCGCGTCGCTCGACCACTCGACGTCGGCGCCGGTGACCGAGCCTCCCCCGTCGTCCGCCACGATCGCCTCGAACTCCACGCTGCTGCCGGCGACCACGGTGATCTGGCTCGGCTCCACCTGGACGGAGCGGACGACCACCTCGGTCACGTTCTCCCGGGCGCAGCCGGAGAGGGCGGCCGCGAGCGTGCCGAGGCGCGCCAGCCGGACGATCCCGGTCGTAGATCCCCGTCGCGGAGCGCGCATCGTCACCGGCGTCGTGCGACCGGCGCCGCGCGTCCCGCGAGGGACGCGACGATCGGCGCCGCCCCGTCGGCGCTCACGCAGCGCGGATCATCCTCGTCCTCGTCGTCGTCCCACCCCCACCCGCCGTCGTCGTCGTCATCGTCGTCGTCCTCGTCGTGGTTCTTGCCCTGGTTCCTGCCCTTCTTGCCCTTGCCCTTCCCCTCCGGGGGCGCGTCGGCGGACGTGCAGGCATCCGACGGCTCGACCACGACCGTGGCGGAGCCGGCGTGGGTGTCGAAGCGGGCGCGGATCGTGGTCGTGCCGGGCGAGAGCGCCCGCGCCGAGCCGTCCTCCTCCACCCGGACGACGTCCGGATCGTCGCTCGACCAGACGACGGTCGCGCGTGCCAGCCACTCGGGCTCCGCCCCGAGCAGCGTCGCGGTGAAGGCGAGCGACTCGCCCTCGCTCAGGCGCGCCTCGCCGGGCTCCACCACCACGCCGCTCACCTCCACCGGGGCGGTGATCACCCGCTCGCATCCGGGCAGCGCCAGGACGGCGACCAGGACCGCGCGGCGGCTGCACGACGACCTGCGCATCGACTCCTCCCGGCTGACGCGTTCACGCTGGGGAAGTGCAACATGCAGGCCACACGCGGCGCGCCCGGGCGGCGGTCCGAAGCGACACGCGACACGAGCGCCTTCCCCGAGCGGGTCGGCGGGGTCCTCGCGAGGTGCGGATCTGGCGCGATCGCGCGACGACTGTCGCCGGCGGCGATCAGCGGCCGTCGCAGTCCGGGTCCTCGAGGACGGGGTCGTCCGGCCGACCGGCGCTCCCGTCGGACGCGCCCCCGCGCGCGGTTGGATCCATGGACCCGTCGAGCCCGCCGCTTCCGGGCGCCCCGGAGACGGGAAGGCCGCGCACACCCGCGGAGACCGCCGCGCGCGCGTGCGACGCCCGCTGCCATGCCAGCAGGCTGATCCGCTCGACCCGCTCGAGGAAGCGCCGCAGCACCGCGAGGACCTCCTCGGGGTCGTCCGTGGCGGCCTGCCCGCGCACGGTCGCCTCCAACTCCGAGCGCAGGAGCAGGAGATCCGCCTCGAGCGCCTCTCGCGCCCACCCGATCTGCGCGCGCTGACCGCCGTGGAGCTCCGCGATGACGCGCTGGATCTCGCCCCCGTCCCGCAGCAGCCGCTCGGGGACGGCGCGTCCGCGCTCGAGCGCGATGAGCGTCTGCGCGAGATCCGCCACCAGGGAGGGGGCGTGGTCCTCGAGGTCCGCCTGCCCGATCCCCGGCGCCAGCGGGATCCGCTCGTCCGCCAGGAGCCGCTCCAGGTAGCGCTCGACGACCTCGCGGCCCTGCTCCTGGAGCGCCTGGCCGGCCGCGGCGAGTCCGGCGGGGAGCGGGCGCCCGTAGAGGAGCTCCGCCAGCACGGCTTCGTCGAGCGGCGCGAGGATCGTCGTCTCGCTCGGGAGCCAGAGGCTGAAGACCGACCCGCGATCCGCCTCGCTCCGCACCGTCAGGTCTCCGCCCATGAGCCGCGCCAGCCGCCGGCTGATCGTGAGGCCGAGTCCGGTGCCGCCCTGGGTGCGGGTGGTGCCCGAAGAGACCTGCTCGAACGCGTCGAAGATCCGGTCCAGCTCCTCGGGGGCGATCCCGATCCCGGTGTCCTCGACGTGGATGAACGCCCACGGGTCTTCGGCCGGCATCCCGGAGTCCGGGGCCTCCGTTCCGTAGACGATGCGGATCCGCCCGCCCGGCCGCGTGAACTTGATCGCGTTCGAAAGCAGGTTCACGAGGATCTGGCGCACTCGATCCTCGTCGCCCACGTACGACACGTCGTCGTTCTCCAGGCGGCGATGGCTGATCGAGATGCCACGCTGCTCGGCGAGGGGTCGGACGAGCGCGAGCGCGGCCTCGATCGCATCGGCGGCCATGCTCCGCTCCGGCTCGAAGGAGAGGCGGCCGGCCTCGATCTTCGCGAGATCCAGCACGTCGTCCACCAGATCCAGGAGGTGCCGGCTGCTCGTCTTGATCCGCTCGAGGTGCGCCTTCTGGCCTTCGGTCACCGGGCCCCGGACGCCCATCTCCAGGAGGTCCGTGTACCCGATGATCGCGTTGATCGGCGTGCGGATCTCGTGACTCATCGTCGCCAGGAAGTCGCTCTTCGCCCGGTTCGCGGCCTCCGCCTCCCGTCGACTCTCCTCGGCCCGCTCCCGCGCCCGGTCCGCCTCGCGCTCCCGGGCGGCCAGGTCCCGGTTGGTACGCGCCAGCTCCGCATTCGCCCGCTCCAGGTCGCGCTGGGAGGCGCGCAGCGCTTCCGCCTGCATCTCGAGCTCGCCGGCCTTGCGCTCGAGCTCGCCGCGCACGCGCCGCTCCTCGGTGAGGTCCTGGAGGAAGACGGCCCGGACCGGGAGATCGATCGCCTCGATCGGCACCACCGTCATCGCCGCCACGCCCGGCGCTCCGTCCCTGCGGCGGAAGCGCACCTCCCGGGGCCGGTCCGCGCCGGCCGCCGCGAGCAGGCGCTCCACGCGCGCGGGATCGTCGGGGGCGAGCACCCGGGCGAGATCCTCTCCGAGCACGTCGCCCCGGGCGTGGCCGAGCACGCGCTCGGCGGCCGCGCTCCACGAAAGAATCCGTCCGTCTTCGTCGATGGAGATCACCGGGTGCGGCAGGACACCGAGCAGGGCCGCGAGGTAGGCGTCCGAGATCACCGCGCGCCGGGCGGCGTACGGCTCGATCCGCGCCAGATCGTGCTGGAGGTGGGTGCGCGTGCCGCGGTACGCGCGGCGCTGGCGGGTGACGTGTCCGGCCCGCTCGACGAATGCGGGTCCGACCTCCTCGAAGGAGATCACCCATACCTCACCCAGGCCGGGCTCGAACATCACGTTCCGGCGCATCCTCGTCCGCGCTTCGGATGCGGCCACGATCGCGATCTGGACCGCCGGCTCGGTTTCCCGGATCCGGCGTGCCAGCTCGATCGCGGAGGGGTTCGCGCCGTCCACGAGCGCACAGGCCGCGCCCTGCAACGCCGCCTCGAGGTCCGCGCGCGGCGGGTTCGGGCCCTGGAGCGCGCGCACGGTCGGCAGGCGCTGCACCCAGCCGGGCGCCGGCCGCTCCGGATCCAGAATGGCGACGGGGTGAAGGGGCATGGTGCAGGAGGGGCGGCGTCAGCGAAGCTCGGGAGGCCGCCCCCCGCGGTCGCCGCACGTGTCGAGGAGGCGCGCCATTCCGGCGGAGGATGGCGCCGGAACGAGGCGATCGCGCCACGGGCGGCGTGCGATGGTCCTGCACATGGCCCCTCCAAGGCGTTCTTTCGGGGTCGCTTCGACGGACGCTCTCGCCGGGAGCGTTGCAGAAAGCCTGCCACGAGGCCGCCGGAACGCCCCGGGGCGGCTCCGTGCCCGGTCCGGGGCTCCCGGACCCACCTTCCGGTGTATGTCCGGGTCGATGCGCATCTTGCGCCCACGACGCCGGGTCCCGGAGCTCCGGGACCGTCCACGCCGCACCCCTCCGGGCCATTCGCATGATCCGGCTGCCCGATCCCCTGGACGAGGACTTCCCCCTCGGCGACGGGACGGCCGCGTCGGAGGCCGACGCGACCTGCCCCTACTGCGGGGAGACCGTCACGGTGACGCTCGATCCGGGGGGCGGTGCCCACCAGGTCTACGTCGAGGACTGCCCCGTGTGCTGCCAGCCGTGGGTCGTCGTGGCACGCTGGGACGGGGAGGGGGGCGCCTCCGTCGAGCTGTCGCGGGAGGACGGGGCGTAGGGGCGCGATCGTTCCGGACCGGATCCCGGAAGGCCGGAGCCGCCACGACGAGGTCGTCCCGTAGCCATCAGGCGGCGTCGGTGGAAGGGGGCTCGGGGCAACGACCTCCGGGGCCCGTCCGTGCCTTCAGCTCAGTCGACCCACCCCTGTCCGACGGCGAGCCACGAGCCCGACACCCACGAGACCCGTGAGCAGGAGCGCCCAGGTGCGGGGCTCGGGAACGGTGGTGAAAGTGGCCGAGAAGACCATGTCGCCGCCGAACGCGCCGCACGTTCCGCAGTAGTAGCTGTCCCCGCCTTCGTACGCCGTGCTCGACACGAGCGGCCCGCTCAGGAAGGAAACGTCGTCTCGGTAGTCTGCGCCGATCCAGGTGACCTGGAGGAAGTACAAGTCGGAAGGCGTCAGTCGAACATCAAGCCCCGAGGCACTGAACCAGGCCGGATGATCGAATAGGGGCCGCTCCGTCACAGCGCTTCGATACAGAATCTCGCCGCGGCACCTCTCCAGGTTGTCAGCGGTCCCGTCCCAGCAACCCTGCGTGATCTCCTGGACGTTCATGCGGTACGCGATGCCGGCGAGATCGGTGTTGGGGGAAGTCCCGTAGGCGCTTCCAAGCAACAAAGCAAAGCTGTTTAGCGAGAACGCGTCCGTTGGCGCCGTAATGATCTGCCCAACCAGGCCGTTGGCATCCGTCTGCGCCCACGTCCCCTCAACCGATGCGCCCATGGTCCCGATTGTCTTGATCGACTCCTGGGCGGTAGCCGGGGATGTGGCCAGGGCCGCAATCAGGACGAAACTCAGGACGCTTCCGATCATCGCGAGCCTCACAGGTTTGGGGGTGCCCGACATATGCGCCCCTCCATTTCGACGCGCAAGCAGAGCGCAGCTAGAAGAGCCTCACTCCTCCAGCGGAGACCGTAGCGGCGTGAAGCGTGGAATCACCAGCCCGAACGCGAAAAGCCCCGCAGCGGAAAACCGTTGCGGGGCTTCGCATTCCCAAG
>CAZOYA010000127.1:0-10213 GCA_964583815.1 uncultured Gemmatimonadaceae bacterium
GGGGATCGGCGAGGTCCACGACGCTCGCGCTGCGGGAGAACTCCTCGACGAAGAGCGTCCCGCCGTCGACGCTCACCGCTCCCTCCACCAGCGGGCGACGGTAGGTTCCGCCGAGGTGGACGGCGCCGGTGATGACGCCCTCCATGTCCCGGCGCTGGAGCGCCCGGAACCCCTGGAACGAGATGTCGAGGTCCAGCGCGGGGTCGGAGATCGGGGAGAGCGCGACGGTGCCGCGCACCTCGGAGCGGCCCTCTCCCAGCGCCGCGAGCTGCACCTCCACGCTCTGGTCCGGGCTGAGGTCGAGCTGCCCCGACACCTCACGGTGGCGCACGCCCAGGCCTTCCACGGTCCAGGAGGCGTTCTCGAGCCGGACCGAGCCGCTCGGCGTCGGGTCGAGGGGCGTCCCGCCGATCTCGATGTCGGCCGAGATCGTGCCTTCCACGTTCTGGATGGACTGGAAGTAGGCCAGCGCCACCGCCGCGGCGAGGGAGTCCGCCCGCACGACGGCCTGCATGGGCTGGTCGACCCAGCGACGCTCCACCTCGGCGAGCGCGAGGTCGACGGGGATGACCCCCTCGCCGGTGAGGGCGACGCGATCGCCGTCCCACGCCTGCACCTGCACCCGCGCGCGCAGGTCCGCGTAGTCGAGCGAGGCCGCCAGGTGGGAGAGGCTCATGGTGCGGAAGCGCGGATCCTCGATGTCGAGGTCCGCCGACACCACGGGCGCCTCCGCCGGCCCCTCGATCCGGAGGGCGAGGTCGGCGTGTCCGGCGAGATCGAGGTCGGACTGCGTGACGACGCCGATCCGTTCGAGATGGAGTCCCCGGGCCTCGAGCCGGAAGTCCGAGGAGCCGCCGCGCTGGATCGTGCCGGACGCCACGAGGCGCATCGGGTCCTCCCCCTCGCGCCGGACCTCCATGCTGTCCACGAGGAGCGACGACGGCGTCCAGCGCACGCCGGCCGGGCTCGCCAGGAACCACGTCTGGTCCTCGATGCGCGCCCGGGCGTCGAGCAGGTCCGCCGAGCCGCCGAGCGAGTCGAGCGCGAACGCGCCGGAGAGCTCGTATTCCTCGACGTCGCCTCGCTCCAGGCGCACCGACCCCTCCCCCGCGCGACCGAGCATGCTCCCCGAGAAGGAAGCCCGCCCGAAGGACCGACCCGCCCAGCTCAGGCCGCGCGCCTCGGCGTCCACCTCCCAGCGGTCCCGCTCGGTGGGAAGCCCCGAGCCACGGACCGAGAGGTGCAGCGAGTCCACCTCGTCCTGCCGCCACGCCCCGCCCAGCAGCGTCGCGTCCAGCGCGAGCGCCAGGGAGCGGACGCTCCCCGTGAGCTCGGCCGAGCCCGCGACCGAGCCCGCCAGCCGCACGTCCTCGGAGGTGGGAAGGGTGTCGGGATCGATTCCCTCGAGGCGCAGGAGCTCGAGCTCGAGGGTGGAGAGCTGGTCCCGCACGAGCAGGGAGTCCCCCATGAGCGCGGGGCGGAGCCATCCCAGCGAGTCCGCGGCGAACGCGATGCGCGCTTCGCCCTCCCGGTCGGGGCGGAGGCCGACGCTTCCGCTCCCCTCCACCCGCGCGCCGGAGGCGAACGCACGCAGGGTATCGGCGACGAGCATGCCGTCGGCGGCGTGGACCACGCCGGCGAGGCTGTCCACCGCCACGTCGCCCACGCGCGAGGCGAAGACCTCCACCGAGGCGGTGCCGGCGAGCGAATCGAGCGAAAGCCCGGTGCCCTCGACCTCGACCGAGCCGCTCCACTCGGTCGGCCGGGGGAGGCGCTCGCTCAGGGCGGAGAGCACCAGCCCTCCGGCGTCGGCGCGCAGGCGGTACCGTGCGGCGGGATCGAGCACGTCGACGGCGCCCTCCAGCTCGACGGCGCCGCCGTCCGTGTCGAGCGCGGCCGTGAACGCGAGCTCCTCGAGCGGCCCCCGCACGCGGACCGGACCGCGCACCGAGCCCCGGAGGCCCAGCTCCGGGGCGAACGGGGCGAGCGCGCCGAGCCACAGCGCCGCGAGATCGGCGGCGAGGTCGAGCGTCCAGCCGCCCTCGGAGGTGCGCGCGACGCTCCCCCGCGCGAAGAGCTGCGAGGGATCGCCGCCGTCCGGGAGGTGCGCGAGCTCGACGACGAGGCCCACGCGTCCGTCGAGACGTCCCTCGAGCTCGAGGCTCGCCGTCCCCCGTCCCTCCACGGGAAGGTCCGGGACGAAGGCCCGCGCGAGCCTCCAGTTCAGCGGATCCAGGCGCGCGCTGAACCCGGTCCACCCGGGGCGCGCGCCGAGGTGCACGCGCCCGTTGAGGTCGGCCGTGGTGGGCTCCCCGCCGTATCCGGACGGCACGAGGGTCACCCGCCCGTCCACGGCGAGGTCGTCGACGCCGCCCGAGAGGGTGAGGCGTCCGCTCAGCCATCCGTCGAGCGGGAGATCCCGCTCGAGCCACGGCTCCAGGCGCCCGAGGACGAGCGGGCTCATGGCCACGGCCAGTCCGTCCGCGCGGAGGGCGCCGTCCCGACCGATCGACACGTCGCCGTCGAGGGCGACGTCGCTCGCCGGGAGGCGGAGCCGCGCGTCCGACAGGGTCACCTCGACCTCCTCGTGCGCCCGCACGCGCGCGGCGCCACGGAAGGTGCCCTCCGGCACCCGCGGATCGAGCCAGCGGAGGTCGGAGAGATCGCTCCAGTCCGGGGCCCGCAGATCGGCGTGCAGCCCCCATCCGTCGGCGCCCGTCACGGGGCCGAGCCCCAGGGATCCCTCCACGAGCGTGCCCGGAAGCCGGAAGAGCCCCTCCTCGACGCGGAACCCCTCCTCGCCGAAGCGGACGCGGCCGAAGGCTTCCCGGACCACGAGGGGCTCGTCCCCCGGCAACGGGAGCAGGGCGCGGGTGCTCATGCCCGCGAGATCCGCCGTGACGAGCTCGCCGGAGCCCAGCCGGAGCGCGACGTCCTCGAGGTCCAGGGAGAGATCCTCGAAGGCGATGCGCCGGAGCGGGCCGTGCGGTCCGGCGATCAGCCGGTCGTCCGCCGGCGCGCCCTCGGCCCCGTTCGCCGCCCCGTCCTCGGCTCCGTCCTCCGCGGGGAGCAGCACGGAGACCGTCGCGTCCCGGAAGCCCACGTGGGTCGACAGGAACGTCCCCCCGCCCGCGAGCTGCACGCCCTCCGGCTCCTCGTGCCCGGGCTTCGGGCCCTCCGCGATCACTCGCTCCAGGTTGAGCGGCCCGTCCTCCCGGTAGCGCGCGACGACCACGTCCGCCCCCCACAGCACCAGGGAGCGCAGCCTCGGAGCGCCGCCGACGAGCCCGGTCGGGAGATAGCGCACCACGACCGAGTCCGCGCGCAGCACCGGGTGGCCGTCCGCGTCCGTGAGCGACACGTCGAGGAGGGTCGCGCCCGTGAGGAGCGTGCCGCTCCGCACGTCGCCCACCTCGAGCGATCCCGCGAGGGAGCCGCGGACCCGCTCGAGCGCGGAGTCCAGGACGAGCCTCTGACCCGCCTGCGTCTGCAGGAGCGCCGCCACGCCGCCGACCACCCCGAGCAGGAGGAGGAAGCCCAGGGCCGCGAGCCACCGCCTCCGGCGGGGTCGGCGCGGCCGCTCGGAGGCTTCCGCCGCGGAAGGCATGCGCTCCGGGTCCCCCGTCCGCTCGACGGTCTCGGCGCCGCTCATCAGAACGCCTGCCCGATCGAGAAGTGGATCTGGAAGCGGCTGCCCTCGACCCCGTAGAGGAACGGGGTGCTCAGGATCGCGAGGTCGCCGGAGCGCACGTACCACGTCCCGTCGTGCGTGAAGCAGGTGGCGTCGGGGACGAGGCCGTCGCAGACCCCCGGCCCCGCCGGCGCGATCTGCGACGCCACGACGGGCAGGCGCTCGGCCCCGCGGAACCGGTAGCCCACGTCCACGCGGACGGGCCCGACGGGCGTGATGAAGCGCAGCCCCAGCCCGGGCGTGACCTCCACGTCGCCGAGCGAGACCCCGTCGCCGGCCGCCCAGACCTGCCCCGCGTCGGCGAAGGTGACGAGCTCGAGGCCGTGCCCGAGCCCGAAGCGCACCTCGAGATTTCCCTCGAGGACGCGGTTTCCGCCCGTGGGACGGGGGAGCAGGTTCTCCTCCGAGATCCCCGCGGGATCGCAGGAGAGATCCATCACCTGGGCGGGGGTGCATCCCGCGCCCCGCTCGGGATCGAGCAGGATCGAGCCCTGGAGCGGCTCCCGGAGCGTGAGCACGCGTGGGCCGAGACGGCTCTGCCCGAAGCCGCGCACGGAGTTGGCGCCACCCGCGTAGAAGCGCTTCTGCGGGTGGACGATGTCGACCGTGCGGCTCGGCCCGAGGAGCTCGTCGAAGCCGCCCGCGCCCACCCAGCCGGCCCGCAGCCTGGTCGCGAGCACGGTGGAGGGAGAAAGCCGATGGTAGGAGGTGCCCTCGACGGACACGCGGTCGTAGCGGAAGTCCGAGCCCGTCCAGGACGCGGCGTGCTCGACGTCCATCGCGAGCCGGTATCCCCGGTCCGGGCTGAAGACGTCGTTGGAGCGGTCCCGCGTGAAGTTGAGGCCCACCGGCGCGAGCACGTTCGTGCCGGCGAGGATGCGCACGTCCTCGGGCGTGCACACGAGGAACCCGGTGCAGAAGAGCACCTCGGCGGCGTCCAGCCGCGAGCGCTCGGGCCGGTAGGAGAGCGTGAGCGGCGTGCGCGGGCCGATCGCGCGGGTGAGCGCGACCTGGAGACCGATCGCGTGCCGGATGAAGATGTCGGGCACGCTCTGCCGCTCGGCGAAGACCGACGCCCCGAGCGAGTTGCGCGTCGAGAAGATCCACGGCTGCTGAAAATCCGCGGAGACGACCCAGGTGAGGTCCTCGTGCGGACCGGTCCGGCCGCGCAGGTTGCAGAGGAGGTCGCCGAAGTCCCGCGTCAGCAGGTTCGAGACCCGCCCGCGCAGGCGGAGCGTGCGGCCGCCTCCGAGGAAGTTCCGCGCCGTCCAGGTCGACTCGACGTTCAGGCACTCGGCGCTCGTCCAGCCGGCCCCGCCACGGAGGCGGTACGCGTCACCCTCGCGGACCTCGACGCGCACCGGCACCACCGAGTCCGACCCGGCGGTGAGGTCGGCCGCGACCGAGGCGCTCCGCACGATCTCCATGCCGAAGAGCCGGCCCTGCGCCTCCAGGAGCTGGCTCGCGCGGAAGAGGTCTCCGGGCCCGAACTGGAGCGTGCGGACGACCGTGCCCTCGTCGAGGCTCCGGGTGCCGACGACGGCGATCTCCCCGTAGCGGGCCCGCGTCCCCGGCTCGATCTCGAAGGTGACCTGCGCGGACCGGGGGCTCTCCGCCGGGATGAGCGACTGCCGGAGGACGTCGGCGTGCGCGTAGCCCCGGTCGCGCAGCCGCGCGATGAGGGTGTCGCGCGTGGCGTCGAGCGCGATCGTGCTCAGGCGGCCTCCCTCGCGGAGGGGGAGGTCCTGGAGCAGATCCGGTCCGAGCCCGGCCTCCGGATCGTCCCCGGCGCCCACGAACTCGATCCGCTCGGCCAGGACGGGAAGCCCCTCGTCGATCGTGAACGTCACGACGGCCCGGTCGTCGGCCCGGATCGTCGTGGCCGCGGTGTCCAGCGCGACCTCGCGGAACCCCCGACGCGCGTACCAGATGCGCAGGCGGGCCAGGTCCCGCGGGAGCTCGCGCGGCCGCAGCGTGTAGCGCTCGTGCGCGAAATCCAGCCCCAGCCAGCAGAAGGGCTGAAAGTACACGCTCCGACACCGGGTCGCGCGCGTGACGATGGCGCGCTCGAGCGAGTCCTCGGGGAAGGTCTCGTTACCGACGAAGCGGACCCGCGCGACCTCCGTCTCCGGGAGCTGGGCGGTCAGCCGCTCCGGTGAGAGCGACGGAGCGGCCAACGCCGCGCACGCCGCGAGGACGAGGCGGAGGATCCGCCGCCGCGCGCCGCGCGCCTCAGAGCGCACCTCTCGGCCCCTCCGTGGAGCGGCCGGCGTCGGCGCCGCCCCGCTCGTGCGCCATGCGCCAGCGCGGGATCCTGGTGGGCGTCTCCGGTTCGAAGCCGCCCTCCCGCACGCGCAGCAGGTACGGCGTCACCTCGATGCATTCCCGGTCGACCCGCACGACGTTGAGCGAGTTCACGCCGAGCTCGGGCGCGCGACCCCGCCCGGAGGTGGTCGTGCCGCACGCCACCAGGGGGAACGGCGCGTCCGTCCAGGCGGGCTCTCCCTGCGACCAGAGCACCCGCGTCTGGTGGATGTGGCCGCCGAGGATCAGGTCCACGCCCATCTCCGCGAACGCCTGCAGGTAGCGCGCGGCGTTCGGGATCGGCGTGCCGCCGTGCCCGCTCTCCGTCGGGACGAAGTGGTGATGCACGACCAGGACCCGCACCTCCTCCTCGTCGGAGGTCGCGAAGGCCTCGCGCGCGAGCTCCACCTGCCACGGGCGCAGCCTGCCCGCGACGATCGTCCGGTAGGGGGCGGAGGAGTTGAGCGCCACGATCGTCGCCCCGGGGATGCGGCGAACCGAGTCGAGGTCCCGCGAGATGTAGCGCCGCCAGTTCCGGTACGGCGCGAGGAGCCGCTCCCACACGCGGTACACCGGGACGTCGTGGTTGCCCGGCGTGACCACGACCGGCGTATCGCCGAAGCGCTCCAGGATCTCGCGCGCGATGCGGTACTCGCGGGGCTTCGCGCGCTGCGTGAGATCTCCGGCGATCACGACCGCGTCCGGACGCACCTCCTCGGCTGTCCGCACCATCGCGTCCGCCGCCCAGGTGCGGTACGGCTTGCCGATCTGGAGGTCGGAGGCGTGGAGGATCGTCAGCATGGCGCCCTCGGCCTCACCCGACCTCCGCCGCCACGCGGGGGCGGCTCGAGGTGCGGATCATCCCCGTGATGCCCACGGCGACGAGCCCGAGGGAGATCGCCTGCGCCAGCGTGAACGGACCGAGGAAGCGATCGTCCTTGGCGCGGAAGAACTCGACGATGAAGCGCTCGATCCCCGCCAGGACCAGCCAGAGCATGAAGAGCCACCCGGGCGCGTGCTCGTGCCGGCGGAGGCGCCAGAGCACGAAGAAGATGAGCGTGCTCATCCCCACCTCGTAGAGCTGGGTGGGGTGCACCGGCACGACCTGTCCGTACCGCTCGACGAGCTCCGGATCGACGGTGATGCCGAAGTCGCGCTCGATGACCTCGACCGTCGTGGGCGGCGACCCGCGCGGGAAGCGCACGCCCACCCAGGATCCGGTCGGGCGGCCCCAGTCGTCCCCGACGAGGAAGCAGCCCATGCGGCCGACCGCGTAGGCGAGCGCGATCGCCGGCGCGGCCACGTCCGCCATCCGGCGGAGCGGGAGCTTCTGCCGGCGGATCTCCCAGATGACGAGCGCCGTGGCGAGCAGGAAGCCGCCGTACCAGACGAGGCCGCCCCGCGAGAGGATCATCCCCACGGGATCGGCGAGGAGCCGCTCCCAGTTCAGGAGCACGTAGTAGAGCTTCGCCCCGACGATCCCACCGACCACGGCCATGAAGACGAGGTCCCACGCCTTCTCCGGGTCCTCCCCGATGCGGCGCATCTCCGCGCGCGCGACGTACCCCGCCGTGAGGAAGGCGAGGAGCATGAACACGCCGAAGGAGGTGACCGCCTGGCCGCCGAGGAACGGCAGCCATTCGGGGAGCTCGAAGATGACGGGATACATGGCCCTCAGCCGCGGGGCGTGGACGTGCGGGGCGGCCACCCGCGCCGCGGGCGGGGGCCGGGTTCCAGACCGGGGAAAGGTAGCGAAGCGGATGCGGAGCCGTGCATCGGCGCGCGCTGGCCCCGCTCCCACCGGAACCGCGCGGCGCGCGCCACCATGGCCCCGTTGTCGAGCGACAGGCGCGGCGAGGCGTGGAACAGCCGCCCCTCGGGGCCGAGCGCCTCGGCCATGGCCTCGCGGAGGCGCCGGTTCACGCTCACCCCTCCGCCGATGAGGACCCGCGGGCACTCCGTGGCCTCGACCGCCCGCATCGTCTTCGAGACGAGCACGTCGACCACGGCCTCCTGGAACGAAGCGGCCACGTGGGGCCGATCCTCCTCGAGCCGTCCCCGGCGCTCGGCCTCCGCCACGACCTGGGCCACCGCGGTCTTGAGCCCGCTGAACGAGAAATCCCAGTAGTCGGGGTCGGTCGGCCGCTGGTTGCGGCGGAGCATCGGACGCGGAAACCGGTGGGCCTGCGGGTCCCCCTCCGCGGCCACGCGCTGGATCTGCGGCCCGCCCGGATACGGCAGGCCGAGGAGCTTCGCCACCTTGTCGAACGCCTCGCCGGCCGCGTCGTCCCGGGTCTGTCCGAGGAGCCCGTAGGAGCCCCAGGACTGCACGTGCAGGAGCAGGGTGTGCCCGCCGGAGACGAGGAGCGCCACGAAGGGCGGCTGCGCCTCCGGGTCCTCGAGCGAGGGCGCGAACAGGTGCGCCTCCATGTGGTGGACGGCGACCCACGGCCGGCCGACTCCGTAGGCGGCGGCCTTGGTCCAGCAGACGCCCACGAGGAGCGCCCCGATCAGGCCGGGCCCCGCCGTGACGCCGAAGACGTCGATGTCCTCGAGCCGGACGCCGGCCTGCTCCAGGGCGGTATCGACGACCGCGTCCACCTTCTGGAGGTGCGCGCGGGCGGCGAGCTCGGGCACCACCCCGCCGTACACCTCGTGCACGTCCTGCGAGAGGATCACGTGCCCGAGGATCCGGTGGTCCCCGGCGAGGACCGCCGCCGAGGTCTCGTCGCAGGACGTCTCGAGGCCGAGCACGATCGGCCGGCGCAACCCGTTCATCGCGGCGGTCGCGAGCCGGTCGGTCGGGCCGCCGCGGCCGTCGGAACGAGCGCCACCGAGCCGATCGGCGTCCGCCCCCCCGGTTCGTCCGCCCTCCGCACGGTCACGAACTCCGGCACGGTGCTGGCCAGCACGCCGGCCGGCACGCCCTGCACCCGCACGGGCACGCGACGCGTCTCTCCGACCGCCAGGTTGCCGAGGAGCGCGCCTTCCACCTCCACGGTGACGCGGTCGGGATCCACGCCGGCCACGAGCGAGCGGGGGCCGCTCAGGCGGAGCTCGACGAGCGAGGGCTCGAGCACGATCTCCGCGCTCCCGGCCGCCGTGTCGTCGGCGGGCGCCGGGAGCGGAGCGGCGGTCGAGTCCACCCGCACGGAGACGTCGAGCAGCACGCGGTCCACCACGTCCTCCGCCCGCACCGAGACCGATACGGCGGGAGGCACGACGGAGGAGCCGGCGAGGCCCGCCGTGTCCACTGCGATCGTGAAGGTTCCTCCCTCCGGGATGGAGCCGAGGTCGAGCGGCACCAGGGGGATCGAGTCGAGCCCCATGACGCGGCTCTCGGGTCCGCGGATGCGCACGAACTGCGGGTTCGGGAGGAGTGCCGCGCCGAGCGCCATCCCGTCGGGCAGCGAGCCCCGCACCCGCGGCGCCACGGGGATCATCCGGGTCGCGGCACGCTCGAAGCTGAGCGCGATGGTCGCCGGGAACACGGACTCCACGGTGACGCCGGGCCGCTGGCTCGCCTCGACCCACTCGCGGCGGACGGAGACGACGGTGTCGTTCGATCCGACGGCCGTGATCGGCACCCGCAGGGTCGTCCCCTCCCGCGCGAGCCGCAGCACCTCACGCGCGACGCCGCCCACGCGCACCTCCACGCTCGAGGGGCTCGGCGGCGCGGACATCGTCCACGCGGTGTCGAGCACCTCGACGCGCACGGGAACCGTCGAGAACGCTTCCCGGTTGCTCGGCTCCGACTGGACGACCGCCCACAGGAAGAGCGATAGCCCCAGGGCCGAGAGCTTCAGGCGCCAGTTGTGGAAGAGCCTGGATGCGGCAGGGGGCATGGACGGCCTGCTATCCTTCCAGCAGGCGCCGCACGAGACCCGTGTTGACCGGATCGTCCCAGTGCGTTCCTCCGGCCACCTTCTTGTAGATGATGCCGTCGCGGCCGATCAGGAACGTCTCGGGCACCCCGGTCGTCTGGTAGATCTGCTGGATGCGCCCCGCGGGATCGTGGAGGATGGGAAAGGTGAGGCCGAACTCGTCGGCGAAGGCCCGCAGGTCGCCGCCGGGGTTGCCCATGGGGTCGCGGTCGCCCGGGCGCGCGTCCACGCTCACCGCGAGGATCTCGAAGTCCTCGCCCTGGAACTGCTCGTAGAGCCGCTGCATGGAGGGCATCTCCTCGCGGCAGGGCGCGCACCACGTGGCCCAGATGTT
>CAZOYA010000128.1:0-10114 GCA_964583815.1 uncultured Gemmatimonadaceae bacterium
CGTGTACCGGATCGCCGAGGACCGGGCGCTCGTGGTGACGGCGGACTTCTTCACGCCCATCGTCGACGATCCCTACGACTTCGGCCGGATCGCCGCCGCGAACGCGCTCTCCGACATCTACGCGATGGGCGGGCGGCCGCTCTTCGCGCTCAACCTGGTCGGCTTTCCGCGGAAGCTGCTCGGCGAGGGCATCCTCGACGAGATCCTCCGGGGCGGGAGCGCCGTCACGCGCGCGGCCGGCATCCCCACGCTCGGTGGCCACTCGATCGACGACGCGGAGCCGAAGTACGGGCTGGTCGCGGTCGGGGAGGTCGATCCGGCGCGCATGACCACGAACGCCGCGGGCCGCCCCGGCGACGTCCTCGTGCTCACCAAGCCGCTCGGCTCCGGGGTGGTCGCCACGGCCGTGAAGGCGGGCGCCGCCCCGACCGAGGTGGTCGCGGAGGCAGTCGAGCTCATGGCCACGCTCAACCGCGGGGCGGCGGAGGCCGCGTCGAAGGTCGGCGCGCGCGCGGCCACCGACGTGACCGGCTTCGGGCTGCTCGGGCACCTGCGCAGCCTGGCGCGGGCCTCGGGCGTCTCCGCGGTGGTGCGCGCCGCCGAGGTTCCGTTCCTCCGCGGCGCGGAGCCGCTCGCCGAGGCCGGCCACGTCCCCGGCGGCACCCGGCGCAACCTCGAGGATCTCGCGCCCGACCTGGACGTCGGCGCGGGAGTGCACGAGGTGGCCCTCACGCTGCTCGCCGACGCGCAGACCTCGGGAGGGCTCCTGATCGCGGTCGCCCCCGAGCGCCTCCCGTCTCTCCTGGAGGCGCTCGAGGGCCGCGCCCCGGCGGCGGCCGCCATCGGCGTGCTCACCGACGGCCCGCCGGGGCGGATCCGCGTGGAGTAGATCCGGAAGAGGAGGCGTCATGGCGGAGATCCGTTCCGTGGAGTCGAAGGACGGCGTGCCCATCGCCTGCTGGATGAGCGGTCGGGGGCCGCACCTGGTGCTCGTGCACGGCACGACCGCCGACCATACCCGGTGGTCCCGGGTGCTCCCCATGCTCGAGCGGCACTTCACCGTCTGCGCCGTGGACCGGCGCGGACGCGGCCGTAGCGGCGATGCGCCGGAGTATGCCCTCGAGTTGGAGTTCGACGACATCGCGGCGGTCTGTGAGGCGCTGGACGGGCCGGTGCACCTGCTCGGCCACTCGTACGGCGCGTTGTGCGCCCTGGAAGCCGCCCCGCGCACGCAGAACCTCGGCCGGATGGTCCTGTACGAGCCGGCGATCCCGACGGAGGGGCCGCTCTACCCTCCGGGTGTGCGCGCTCGCCTGGAGCGCCTGTTGGAGCGGGGTGAGCGGGATCGTGTGCTGACCATCTTCTTCCGGGAGGTCGTGCAGATGCCGGAGGAGGAGCTGACGATGCTCCGGGCCGACCCGTCGTGGCAGGTCCGGCTGTCGGCCGCGCACACGATCCCGCGGGAGCTCGCGGACGAGGACTACGTCCTGGAGCCCCGACGGTTCGCGGAGATGCGGACGCCGACCCTGCTGCTCCTCGGCGGCGACAGCCCCCGATTCCTCAGGATGGCGACGGATGCCGTGGACGCCGCCCTGCCCGACAGTCGGATCGAGGTCATGCCCGGCCAGCAGCACGTGGCGATGACCGCGGCCCCGGACCTGTTCGCCGGGGCGGTGCTGCGCTTCCTGCTGTCCTGAGGGGGAGACGCGGCCAGAGCCAGGTGCCGGAACGCGCCCCGCGACGCGCATCCGTCGCGCGTGGGGCGCGAAATGGTCGCTATACGACCATTTCGGCACACGTGATGTGTCCGCGCGGTCCACGTGGGGCGCGAACGGCACGTATAGGTACCAGAACGCGCCCCACGTGGGGGCTCCCCCCGTCGCGGGGCGCGTTCTGGTCGTTGCGGCGCCGTCCGCCGGCCGGATCCCCCTCGCGGGGCGCGCTCCGGTCGTCGCGGCGCGCGGTCGGCCGACGGGCCCCCTCCTACGCGCTCTGCCCCGCCGTCGGCCTCCGCCCCTCCGCCCGCTTCGTCGCCCGCACGCGCGACTTCTCGTTCGGCTCCTCGAGCGCCACCGCGATCACGTCCTCGAGCGTCCGGGCGGGGTGGAACGCCACCTGTGCCCGCACGTCCTCCGGCAGGTCCTCGAGATCCGCCTCGTTGTCCTCCGGCAGGATCACGGTCGTGATCCCGGCCCGCACGGCGCCGAGCACCTTTTCCTTCACGCCGCCGATCGGGAGCACGCGCCCGGTGAGCGTGAGCTCACCGGTCATCGCCACGTCCCGGCGCACCTTGCGGCCCGACACGGCCGAGATGAGCGCCGTGGCCATGGTCACGCCCGCGGAGGGCCCGTCCTTCGGGATGGCGCCGGCCGGGACGTGGATGTGCACCTCACGCTCCTTGAGCGCGTCCTCCGCGATGCCCAGGTCCTTCCAGTTCGCCTTGGCGTAGGTGAGCGCCGCGCGCGCCGACTCCTTCATCACGTCGCCGAGCTGGCCGGTGAGGACGAAGCCGCTCTCGCCCGGCATCACGTTGGCCTCGACGAACATGATGTCGCCGCCCATCGGCGTGTAGTACATGCCGGTGGCGACGCCCACGGTGTCCTCCTCGGCCATCTTCTCGGGATGCACCCGCGGCCGGCCCAGGAACTCGCGCACGTCGTCCGCGGTCGCCTCGAGCCGCTCGATCTCTCCGGCCGCGATCCTGCGGGCGACCTTCCGCGCGAACTTCCCGATCTCGCGCTCGAGCTGCCGCACGCCCGCCTCGCGCGTGTACTTCTGCACCACGGCGAGGATGGCGTCGTCCGTCATCACGAGCTCGTCCTCTCCGAGGCTGTTCTCCTTCCGCTGGCGGGGGAGGAGATAGCGCTTCGCGATCTCGAGCTTCTCGCGCTCCGTGTAGCCCGCGAAGTCCACCCGCTCCATCCGGTCGAGCAGCGGCGCGGGGATGCGGTCCACGTAGTTCGCGGTCGCGATGAACAGCACCTCGGAGAGGTCGAACGGGATCCCGAGGTAGTGATCGACGAAGGTCGAGTTCTGCGCCGGATCGAGCACCTCGAGCAGCGCCGAGCTGGGATCGCCCTGGAACGACACGCCGAGCTTGTCCACCTCGTCCAGGAGGAAGACCGGGTTCTTCGACTTGGCCTGGCGCATGCCCTGGATGATCCGCCCGGGCATCGCGCCGACGTACGTGCGCCGGTGGCCCCGGATGTCCGCCTCGTCGCGCGCGCCACCGAGCGAGATGCGCACGTACTTGCGGCCGAGCGAGCGCGCGATCGACTGCGCGATCGAGGTCTTGCCGACGCCCGGCGGTCCCACGAAGAGCAGGATCGGTCCGCGGCCGGCCGTGAGGTCGTCCTCGGACGGCTCCTTCTCCGGCACCTCCGGCTCGTCCGTGGCCGGCTCGTCCTCGACGATCTCGTCCACGGTGGTGGAGCGCACGGCGTCTTCGCCGGCGGCCTCCGCCCCCTCGGGCGAGCGGGCGCTCACGTCGTGGTGCTCCCCTCCGCCGTTCCCGCTCGAGGGATCGACGTCCACGCGGTGCCGGCCCGGACCGGCCCGGCGCTCCGCCTGTCGCTGCTCCTCGGCCTCCGCGTCGCGGGCGGCGGCCGCCCGCTCCAGGTAGAGCTTGCGCACGGCGAGGAACTCGAGGATCCGGTCCTTCACGTCCTCCAGGCCGTGGTGGTCCTCCTCGAGGATCTGCTCCGCGCGCGCGAGATCGATCTTCTCCTCGCTCCGCTCCTGCCAGGGGAGCTCGGTCACCCACTCGAGGAAGGTACGGATGACCTGGTACTCGGCCGACTGCGGGCTCGTGCGCTCGAGTCGCCGGAGCTCGCGCTCCACCTCGACGCGCTGCTCCTCGCCGAGCTCGAGCTGCTCGATGCGCTGGCGCATCTCCTCGACGTCGTCGCGCTCCTCCTCCTCGCCGAGCTCCTTCTGGATCGCCTTGAGCTGCTCGCGCAGGAGCATCTCGCGCTGCCGCTCGCCCAGCTCGGACTGCACCTTCGCCTGGATGTCCTCCTGCGCGTCGATGCGGGCGAGCTCCCGCTCGACGGCCACGAGGCAGGCGCGCATGCGCTCCTCGTCGTCCAGCATCTCGAGCAGCCGCTGCTTGTCGGCGGTCTCGAGCTCCAGGTAGAAGGCCACGAGATCGGCGAACGGGCCGGGGTCGTCGACACCCCGGATGAGCTGGTTGAGCGCCTCCGCCGGCACGCCGCGGCGGGTGCCGAGCTCGGCGGCCCGGTCACGGAGCTCGCGGTCGAGCGCCTGGAACGCCGGGTCCTTCGCATCGGTGGGCTCCTGCCGCTGCATCTCGAGCAGCGTGGCGAAGAGCATCGACTCGCCCTCGCTCCGGTAGGAGAGCGCCTGCGCCCTTCCCTCGCCCTGAACGAGGAGCTGGACGCCGCCGCGCACGCGGTGCGTCTGGATGATGCGGACGATCGTGCCGACCGTGTACAGGTACTCCGGCCGGGGATCGTCCACGTTCTCGCGCTGCGCGACCGCGAAGAGCCTGCGGTCCCCCTCCAGCGCCCGCTGCACGGCTTCCACCGTACCCGGCCTTCCGGCCGAGATGGGGACCGCCACGCCCGGATACACCACCGTATCCCGCAGGGGCAGGACCGGCAGCGTGAATCGCTCGCCCATGGATTCCTTCCTCTCCTCCCCGGACTCGGCCGGGGCCCGCTCGTCGTTCGGCGTCATGAAGTCGTCGTGTCGGATGCGTCGTGGACGGAGTGAGGGGTGCAGGAATCCTGCCAGGAAAAAGCATGCCCGAAGCGCAGGATGGCTGCCATTGTGGCGGACGGAGGCGCCCGATCCCGCCACTTTTTCGGCCCGCGCTCGCGGGTTAGCTTGCCATGCTTCCTCCCCTGGCGCCACAAGGCAGGGATACGCATGCGCGAACGGCTCGACGGGATCACCTGGTTCCGCGGCTCGTCCGTCCGGATCCGGGCGCACGGGGTCGAGGTGTACGTGGACCCGTCCGGCGTGCGGGAGAGCGCGCGGGCCGACGTGATCCTCCTCACGCATCCGCACTTCGACATCTTCTCGGAGGAGGACATCGCGCGCGTGCGCGGGCACGACACCGTCGTGGTCGCCCCCGCCTCGATGAAGAAGCAGCTCGCGGACGCCGACCACTTCATGCGGCCCGGCGACATGCTGCAGCTCGAGGGCTTCGACGTCCTCGCCGTCCCCGCCCACAACGTCGGCCGGCGCTTCCATCCCCCGGAGGAGGGATGGCTCGGCTACGTGTTCACGATGGGCGACACGACGTACTACCACGCCGGCGACACGGATTTCCTCCCCTCGATGTCCGACATCCGCTGCGACGTGGCGTTCCTCCCCTGCGGCGGACACTACACGATGGGCGTGGAGGACGCGGCGCGGGCCGCCGAGGCGTGCGGCGCGGAGGTCCTGGTACCGATCCACTGGGGAGAGCCGCACGGCACGCGCGCCGAGGTCGAGCGGCTGCGCGAGCTGTTCGACGGCGAGCTGCTCCTGCTCGAGCGCGCGGCCGGACGGAAGGAAGTCGAAGGGGCGTGAGGAGCCCGGCCACGCGGTCGGGGCGCTCCACGGTCTACGCGCCGCGCGCCGCCGTCGCGACGAGCCAGCCCCTCGCCACCGGCGCGGGCCTGGGCGTCCTCCGGGACGGAGGGAACGCCGTGGACGCGGCGGTCGCCGCGGCGGCCGTGCTCTCGGTCACCGAGCCGTACATGACGGGGCCCGGCGGGGACGCGTTCGCCCTCGTGTGGTCGGCCGCGGAGGGACGGCTGGTCGGCCTCGACGCGAGCGGCCGCGCCGGGAGCGGCGCGGACCCGGACGCACTCCGGTCGGAGGGGTTCGAAGCGGTGCCGCCGTTCGATCCGCGGGCCGTCACGGTGCCGGGAGCGATGGCGGGCTGGCAGGCCATGCTGGACCGCTGGGGGACCCGCGGGCTCGGCGAGCTGCTCCGCCCGGCCATCCGGCTCGCGGAGGAAGGCTTCCCGGTCTCGCCGGTCATCGCCCGCGACTGGGCCGCCGCGGAGGAGGGGCTCGCCGCCGACCCCGGGGCCGCGACCACCTTCCTCGCGGGCGGCCGGGCGCCCCGGGCGGGCGAGTGGCACCGGAACCCGGACCTGGCCGCGACGCTCCGCTCGTTGGCGCGCGAGGGTCCGTCGGTGCTCTACGGCGGGGCGCTCGGGGCGCGTGTCGTGGAGCACCTGCAGGCCCGTGGGGGCTTCCTCGAACTGGAGGACCTGCGGGCGCACGAGTGCCGGTGGGTGGAGCCGCTCTCCATGGAGTACGGCGGCTGGCGGCTCCACGAGCTCCCGCCGGCGGGCCAGGGCCTCGCGGCCCTGCAGATGCTCGGCATGCTCCGCGAGCTCGACGCCGGGAGCCTCGCGCCGGGCTCGGTCGACTGGCTCCACACGCTCGTCGAGGTGAAGAAGCTCGCGTACGCGGACCTCGACCGGCACGTCGCCGACGCGGACTCCATGGAGGTCACGCCCGAGCGGCTCCTCGACTCCGACTACCTGCGGGAGCGCCTCCGGGAGCTCGATCCGCGGCGGGCCGTCGAGCGGCCGGAGCCTGGAGCCTTCGCGACCGCCTCCGAGACCGTGTACCTCGCGGCCGCCGACCGGGACGGGAACATGGTGTCGTTCATCCAGTCCATCTACCGGCATTTCGGCGCCCGCATCGTGGTCCCCGGCACGGGGTTCGCTCTGCAGAACCGGGGCGCGGGGTTCACGCTCGAGGAGGGCCACCCGAACCGGCTCGGCCCCGGCAAGCGTCCGTTCCACACCCTCGTTCCCGGCTTCGTGACCCGGGACGGCGAGCCGTGGATGGCCTTCGGGGTCATGGGGGGCGCGATGCAGGCACAGGGCCACGTGCAGGTGCTGCTCGGGCTGCTGGAGCAGGGCCTCGATCCGCAGGAGGCGCTCGAGGCGCCCCGGTTCAGGCACCTCGACGGCCTCCGCCTGTCCGTGGAGGAGCTGCCGGCCGAGGTGGCCGAAGGCCTCGCGGCACGGGGGCACGTGCTCGTGCCGCCCGCGGAGGCCGGCGGCTTCGGTGGCGCCCAGGCGGTGGTGCGGCCCGAGAGGGGATGGGCCGCGGCGTCCGATCCGCGCAAGGACGGCATGGCGGCGGGCCTTTGAGTCCGGGCCCATCCGCCCGGTTGAGTATTCCTTGAGTATGACGTGAGTATCATGAGCGAATCGGATCGGAACGAGTTCGTGATCCCCTTCGAGCGGCTTCCCGAGCGGTTCGCACGGCAGGTCGAAAACCCGCCCGCGCAGCCCGCGGAGCCGCGTCCGGCCGCCACGATCGTCCTGCTGCGGGACGGCGCGGAGGGGCTCGAGGTCCTCCTCATGCGGCGGAACCGGGACGCCGGGTTCGTGCCGGGCGCCTACGTCTTCCCCGGCGGCCGGGTCGACGCGTCCGATGCCGAGCCCGGGGCGGTGGCGCGCCTCGAGGGGCTCGCGCCGGCGGAGGCCGCGGCACGCCTCGGGATCGAGGACGCGGTTCCGCCGGCCGTCGCCTACTACCTGGCCGCGGTGCGGGAGGCGTTCGAGGAGACCGGCATCCTGGTGGCACGCCGCCCGGATGGAGCGCCCGTGCCGCCCGCGGCGAGCGATCCGGCGGTGGACCGGGTGCGCGACGACCTCATGGAGGACCGGATCTCCTTCGGGGAGGCGCTCGCGCGCCTGGACGGACGCATCGAGGGCGCCTCCCTCGCCTACCTCGCCCACTGGATCACCCCGGTCGCGGAGCCGCGTCGCTACGACACCCGCTTCTTCGCCGCGCGCGTGCCTTCGGGCGCCGAGCCGGTGGTGGACCCGCGCGAGATGTCGGACGGCGTCTGGCTCACGCCGGCCGCCGCGCTCCGGCGATACCGGGACGGGACGCTCCCGATGGTCTTCCCCACGATCCGGACGCTGGAGGTGCTCACCGACGACCGCGACACCGCGACGGCGCTCCGCCGGATCGGGGCGGCGCGGGTGCGCACGATCCTGCCGAACCTCGTCATCACCCCGACCGGGGTGGGGCTCGAGGTGGACGACGGCTGAGGCTCCATGCGGCGCCTCCTCCTCCGTGGCCTGGTCCTGGCGGCCGCTGCGGCGGCCCCCGCCGCGGCCGCGGCGCGCGCGCAGGTCCCCGCGGAGGGGTCCGGCGCGCCGCCCCTGGAGCTCCTGCACGGCTTCACGCTGATCGACGGCCGCGGCGGTCCCCCGATCGAGGACGGCGCCATCGCCGTGCGCGGGGAATGGATCGTGGCCGCGGGCCCGCGGGCCCGCCTGCAGGCGGCGCTACCGGAGGGCGAGGAGCCGATCGCGGTCGACCTCGGCGGCGGCTGGGTGGTGCCCGGGCTGATCGATGCCCACGTGCACCTGGCCACCGCGCCCGACCGCGCGGCCGCGGAGCGCGAGCTCGAGCGGCTCCTGCGCTCCGGCATCACGACGGTGCGGGACATGGCGGGCGACGCGCGCGTCCTCGCCGCGCTCGCCCGGGACGCCCTCACGGGTGCGATCGTGGGGCCGGACATCCACTACGCCGCCCTCGTCGCCGGACCATCCTTCTTCGAGGACCACCGGGCGCGCCTGGCCGCCGCGGGCGTCGTGCCGGGGCGCGCGCCGTGGATGCAGGCCGTCGACGACGGCACCGACCTCGTGGTCGCCGTCGCGCTCGCCCGCGGCACCTCCGCCTCGGGGCTGAAGATCTACGCCGACCTCCCGGCGGATCTCGTGCGGCGGCTCGCGGCCGAGGCGCACCGCCAGGGGCTGCCCGTGTGGGCCCACGCCACGGTTCACCCGGCCCGCCCGCTCGAGGTCGTCCGCGCCGGGGTGGACGTGGTCTCGCACGTCTGCTCGCTCGCCTGGGAGGCGATGTCGGAGGTGCCGCCCCGCTATCACCAGCCCGACGTTCCGGAGTACGCGCGCTTCCGGCCCGACGCGGCGGTCTTCGACGAGCTCTTGCGCGAGATGGCGCGCCGCGGAACGATCCTGGACGCGACCCTGGCCTGGTACGCGCGGCCGGGGACGTCGACCTGCGGGGACCACGCCCCCGAGCTCGTGCGGCGGGCGCACGAGGCGGGCGTGCCCGTGGCCGCGGGCACCGACTTCACCACGCCCGCGGAGGAGGCGCCGGCCCTGTTCCTGGAGCTCGAGGCGCTCGTGGAGCGCGCCGGCTTCACGCCCCTCGAGGCGATCGGTGCGGCCACGCGCGTCGCGGCCGCGGCGGCGGGCGTGGACGAGGTGGTCGGCACGCTCGAGCCGGGACGCCGGGTCGACTTCGTCCTGCTCGACGCCGACCCCGCCGCGGACATCAGGAACCTGCGGCACGTACGGGAGGTCTGGAAGAGGGCCGACCGCCACCGGATCGGCGACCGCCCGCCGCGCAGGCGTGGCACCACGGATCGGAGCAGCCGATGACGGCACGAGTCCCGGATTCTTCGCGCCCCTCCGCTCCACGAGGCGGGCAGAACGACGGGGCCACGCAGCCCTCGATGCCGCCGCGGCGCACCTGGCCGCTGTTCCTGGCGCTGCTCGCCCTCAACTACCTCTTCGTGCGCACCTTCCTCCCCGGCGGCGAAGCGCCGGTGCCGGTGCCGTACACGCTGTTCAAGCAGCAGGTCGTCGAGGGGAACGTCGAGCGCATCTTCAGCCGCGGCGAGCGGATCACGGGGCGATTCGAGACCCCGGTCACCTGGCCCGATCCCGCGGACACGCTCTCGGCCGAGAGGCCGCCCGCGGACGTCACGCTGTTCGAGACCTTCCTGCCGACCTTCATCGATCCCGGGCTCGAGGCGCTCCTCATCGAGCACGAGGTCGAGATCAGCGCGGAGCCGATCCAGGAGGGGAGTCCCTGGCTGACCCTCCTCTTCGGGTTCGCCCCCGCGATCCTGCTCATCCTCTTCTACGTGTGGATCTACCGCCGTGCCGCCAAGGGGGGCGGCATGGGCGGGATGATGGGCCTCGGACGCATGGGCCAGAGTCGGGCGCGCCGGGTCGACCAGGAGACGGACATCAAGGTCACGTTCGACGACGTGGCGGGCATCGACGAGGCCGAGAACGAGCTCGTCGAGATCGTCGACTTCCTGCGGGATCCGGAGAAGTACACGCGGCTCGGCGGCACCGCCCCGAAG
>CAZOYA010000129.1:0-10082 GCA_964583815.1 uncultured Gemmatimonadaceae bacterium
CGCTTCGACCAGTCGAAGAAGTTCTCGACGTGGATCTACACGATCGCGAGCAACCTGGCGAAGAACGAGCTGCGCAACCGCTCGAGGAACCCCCTGGTCCTGTTCCAGACGCTGAAGAAGAACTGGGACGCGGATCACCGGCCCCTGGAGTGGGAGGACACGCAGTACAAGCCGGACGATCTCTTCCGCAAGCGCCACCTGCGCGAGAAGGTCGAGGAAGCCGTCCGGCAGCTTCCCGAGCATCACCGGATCGTCTTCGTGCTCCGGGAGATGGAGGGGAAGACGTACGAGGAGATCGCCGACATCACCTCCTGCAACCTGGGGACGGTGAAGAGCCGGTTGAACCGAGCGCGAAACAACTTCGCCCACATCATCGCGCCCATGATCGACTGATCGGATCCGCCTCCGGGCGGGCACTCCGACCTGCGCGCGGCCCCGTCGGCTCCGGCCGGCGGGGCCGCTTCGCGTGGAACCCCTCCTTCGGGCGGGCAGTAGAATCCGACGACACTGGATTCGGCGCGTCCCGGGAAGGGCCCGGGCATCGACGATTCGACAGGACCTATGAACTGTTCAGATTTCGTGGCTCGCTCGTCGGAGTACTTCGACGCCTCGGCGTCGCCCGACGACCTGGAGGCCATGGAGGAGCACCTCCGGCTGTGCGCCTCGTGTAGGCGCTACAAGGTCGTGGTCGAACAGGGCACGTCCCTCCTGAGATCGCTTCCGGAGCCGGAGATCGGCGAGGACTTCGAGCCCCGCCTGCGTCACCGGCTCTTTCACGTGGACGACCGGCGCGCCCTGCTGGAGGGGTCGCGCTCGGCGAGCCCCGCCCTGACCGTGCTCGGCCTCGCGGTGATCCTCACCGCCGTCGCATGGTCGCCGGTGCTGCGGGACGACGGTCCCGTGGTCGACCTCGCTCCCATCGTCGTGGACGAGGTGCGCGAGCCCGTCCGGCCGAGGCCGCTTCGCGCCTCCTTCGGCATCGGGTTCGCCGCGGCCACCCACACGCTCGGCACGCTCGACCGCGGCCTGTGGGACGGCGCGCGCCTGTACGAGTACACCCACCTCTCGAAGCGCTACGCGCACGGCGGTGCGGTGCAGCGGGTCGGCCTCGAGCACCAGTGACCGCGATCGCGGCCCGCCGGTGAAGGCGCTTCCGAAGAGCCTCCTGGATCCGCCGGGCGGGGCCTTCTACCTCTACGGCGACGACCACTTTCGCCGGGAGGAGGCGGTGCGGGCCCTCGTCGAGGCGCATCTCGACCCGGCGACCCGGGACTTCAACTTCGACCAGCTCCGGGGCACGGAGGTCGACGCGGAGACGCTCGCGTCCGTGCTGGCGACTCCGCCGATGATGGCCGAGTGGCGCGTCGTCGTGCTCCGCGAGGTCGAGGGGCTCGCCGGCAGCAAGCACGCCCGGGACGTGCTCCTCGAGACCGTGGCCTCACCCCCGCCGGGCCTCGCGCTCGTGATGAGCTGCACGCCGCCGGAGAAGAGCAAGGCGAAGATCTACCGGGATCTCGAGCGTCTCGCGCGGTCCGCTCCGTTCGAGCCGATCTCCGAGGCGGACGCGCCGGGATGGATCATCGACCGGGCCCGCGCGGACCACGACTGCGAGGTCGACGTGGACGCCGCGCGCGGGCTCGCGGCCGCGGTCGGCACCGATCTCGGGGTGTTGACCCGCGAGCTCGAGAAGCTCTCGGAGTTCGTCGGCGATCGTCGGCGGATCACGCTCGCCGACGTGGAGGCCGCGGGGACCAGCATCCCGGCCCAGGAGCGGTGGGGCTGGATCGACTTCGTGGCCGAAGGCCGGCTGGGGGAGGCGCACGCCACGCTACCGGCGCTGCTCGCCCAGCCCGGCGAGTCGGGCGTGGGGCTCGTGATCGCGCTCACGGCGCAGCTCCTGCGCATCGGCGTGTTCCTCGACCGGGGCCGACGCGGCCTGGAGGACGCGCTCCCGCCCTACCAGCGGTGGCTCGCGAAGGACGTCGCGCGCCAGGCCCGCGGCTGGACGTCCGAAGCCGTGGACCACGCGCTCGAGCGGCTGCTGGAAGCCGACCGGCGGCTCAAGTCCGGGCGGCGGGACGATCTCGCGACGCTGGAGACGTGGCTCATGGAGCTGCGCGTCCGGGCGGAGGTGGCGGCATGAGGCGCGCGGCGCTCGTGCTCGCGACGGCGCTCGCGGCGCTCGCCGCGCCGCGGCTCGCGGCGGCCCAGGCCGTCACGCTCGAGGAGGTCGAGACGCTCGCCCGCACCGGACGGGTGGAGCAGGCGCGCGCGGCGCTCCTCGCCTGGTGGACGGACGCGCGGGACGGCGCCACCCGGATGGACGAGCAGCGGGCGCTCTGGCTGCGGGGTCGGCTCACGGTCGATCCCGCGCAGGCGATGCTCGACTACCGCCGGCTCGTCGTGCTCTATCCGGGCGGGCCCTTCACCGACCAGGCGCTGCTGCGGCTCGCGCAGGCCTCCCACGCGCTCGGCGACGCCGAGGCGGCCCGGGCGCACGTGGAGACGCTGATCCGGGACTACCCGGCGAGTCCCGCGCGCAGGACGGCCGAGGCCTGGATGGCGTCCGCGGGACCGGCGCCGGCCGCGGCGGCGACGGACGCGGGAGCCCCGGCGCGTCCGGTCTCGCCCGGGGACGCGCCACCCGTCGCGCGCGCCTCCGCGGAGGTCCGCAGCCCCGCACCGGCCGCGGACGCGGCCGAGGTCTTCTCCGTCCAGCTCGGCGCGTTCGCCGAGACGGACCGGGCCGAGGGCGTGCGGGCGCGCGCGAGCGCGGCCGGCTTCGACGCCCGCCTCGTCCGGGTCGAGGGGAGCGGGCTCCTGCACGTGCGGATCGGGCGCTTCTCGGATCGCGCGGCCGCGGAGGGGCTCCTCCAGCAGGTGGCCCGCGCCGGCCTCGAGGGCGCGCTCGTGCGGGACGACCGCCCGGAGCGGCCGGCGAGCTGACGTCCGGCGCCCGGCTTGAGCCGGCGCGCCGCGCCCCTACCTTCACGCCATGCCATCCGCGGACACCCCCCTCATGCAGCAGTGGCGGGAGGCCAAGGCCCGCCACCGCGACGCCCTCCTCTTCTTCCGGGTCGGGGACTTCTTCGAGCTCTTCCACGAGGACGCGGAGGAGGGCGCCCGGCTCCTCGGGCTCACGCTGACCTCCCGCAACAACGGGGCGGCCGCCCGGGTGCCGCTCGCGGGCGTGCCCGCCCGGGCGCTCGACGACTACCTGGCGAAGCTCGTCCGGCTCGGGCGCCGGGTCGCGATCTGCGACCAGGTCGAGGACCCCGCCGACGCGAAGGGGATCGTCCGGCGCGAGGTCACCGAGACGATCACGCCCGGAACGGTCCTGGCGGACAGCCTGCTGGCGGAGCGCCGCAACACGTACCTCGTGGCGCTGGTTCCCGGCGCCGACGGGCGTCACGCGCTCGCGCGGATCGACGTCTCGACCGGCGAGATCGCCGTGCGCGCCGTCGAGGCCGAGGCGCTCGAGGACGAGCTGGGGCGCGCCGAGCCGTCCGAGATCCTGCTCCCGCGCTCGCTCGAGGACGCGGAGGGCGGACCCACGAGCGGGGCCGTGCGCACCTTCCGCGACGACTGGATGTTCGAGGAGGACGTGGCGGCCGAGGCGCTCCGCGAGGCGTACGGCCTGCACGCGCTGGACGGCTTCGGCTTCCAGGCCGGCGACGGCGCGCTGGTCCGGGCCGCCGGCGCGCTCGTCCGCTATCTCCGCGAGATCCGCCCCGGCGGCGTGGAGCACCTCCGTGCCGTCCGGATCGAGCGGCCGGGCGCGGTCATGCTCCTGGACGAGATGACCCGGCGGAACCTCGAGCTGACCGAGCCGCTGCGGGCGGGCGAGCAGGGCGGGACGCTCCTGGACGTGCTGGACCAGACCACCACGTCCATGGGCGCGCGCCTCCTCCGCCGCTGGGTTCTCGAGCCGCTCGTGGACCCGGAGGCGATCTGGAGACGGCAGGGTGCCGTCGAAGACCTGGTGGAGCGCGCCGCCGCGCGGCGGGCCGTGCGGGAGGCGCTCTCCGGGGTGAGCGACCTGGAGCGGCTCTCGGGCAAGCTCGGCACGGGCCGGGTCGGACCGCGCGACCTCGCCGCGCTCCGCCGGTCGCTCGAGCGGCTGCCGCGCGTGGTGGCCGCGTCGGCCGAGCTCGCGTCCAAGGGGGCCCGCGCGCTCCTCGACGACCTGGACACGCTCGAGGACCTGCACGATCTGCTCGAGCGGGCGGTCGCCGAGGACCCGCCGCCCACCCTCGCCGAGGGCGGCGTCGTGCGCGCGGGCTGGTCCGCGGAGCTCGACGAGCTCCGGGGCGTGCGCGACGGGGCGAGGGACTTCATCGCGAGCCTCGAGGCGCGCGAGCGGGAGCGGACCGGCATCGGCTCGCTCAAGGTCGGCTACAACAAGGTCTTCGGGTATTACCTCGAGGTGACGAGGGCGAACCTCGCGCGGGTCCCGGACGACTACGTGCGCAAGCAGACGCTCGCGAACGGCGAGCGCTACTTCACGCCCGAGCTCAAGGAGTGGGAGCAGAAGGTCTCGGGCGCCGAGGACCGGATCGCCGAGGTGGAGGCCGCCCTCTTCGGGGAGCTGCGGGCGCGGGTCGCCGGCGAGCTCCGCCGCATCCAGGACACGGCCGCGCGCGTGGCCGAGCTCGACGTGCTGGCGAACCTCGCGCACGTCGCCACGCGCCGGGCGTGGGTGCGCCCCGAGGTCCACACCGGCTTCGAGCTCGAGATCCGCGCGGGGCGCCATCCCGTGGTCGAGACGATGATGCCGCGCGAGCAGTTCATCCCGAACGACCTGGTCCTCGGGAAGGACGGGTGGATCGTCGTGCTCACGGGTCCGAACATGGCCGGAAAGAGCACGGTGCTCCGGCAGGTGGGGCTGATCCAGCTTCTCGCGCAGATGGGCTCCTTCGTCCCCGCCGACCGTGCCCGCCTCCCTCTCGCGGACCGCGTGTTCACGCGGGTCGGGGCCTCCGACAACCTCGCGCGGGGGCAGTCGACCTTCATGGTCGAGATGAGCGAGACCGCCTCGATCCTGCACGGCGCGACCTCGCGGAGCCTCGTCCTGCTGGACGAGATCGGCCGCGGCACCTCGACCTACGACGGCGTCTCGATCGCCTGGGCCGTCACGGAGCACATGCACGAGCGGATCGGCGCGAAGACCGTGTTCGCCACCCACTACCACGAGCTGACCCAGCTCGCCGACCTCCTGCCGGGCGTGCGGAACATGAACGTGGCCGTGCGCGAGGTGGGCTCGGACGTCGTCTTCCTGCGGCGGCTGGTCGCGGGCGGCGCGGACCGCTCCTACGGCATCCAGGTGGCGCGCCTCGCGGGGCTGCCGGAGCCCGTGGTGGCGCGCGCGCGGGAACTTCTGGCGGAGTTGGAGGGAACACATAGCGGGGGCGGAGAAGGCCTCGGCCGCAGGGGGGCGCACGCGCCCCCGGCGTCCGTGCCCGAGCAGCTCTCCATGTTCCGGATCGAGCATCCTCTGGTGCGCCGTCTGCGGGCCCTCGACCCCGACGACCTGACACCGAAGGAGGCGCTCGAGCTCCTCTACGAGCTGGGCAACGCCGCGACGGACGGGGACCACGAGTGACCGCAGCGAAGAAGAGAGTGGCCGGCAGCGGCCTCCTCGCCGTGCTCCTGCTCGCGCAGGTCGCGTGCGGCGGCGAGGGGGAGATCGAGCGCCCGACGCCGCTCTACGGCGAGGTGCCGATCGAGTACCCGCTCCACCTGTGGGACCAGGACCTCGAGGGCGAGACCCTGCTGCGCGTCCGCGTGACCGACACGGGCGGGGTGGACAGCGTCGAGGTGCTCTCCTCCTCGGGGCACGACGCGTTCGACGAGGCCGCCGTCCGCGGCGCTCGCTCCCTCCGCTTCACCCCCGCGCGGCGGGACGGCGAGCGGATCCCCGTGTGGGCCCGCGTGCCCGTGCACTTCTCGAAGAAGCCCCGGCCGGATTCGCTGGTCGCCGGCGGCCCCGGCGGGGACCGCCAGCGGTGACGGGCTCCCGGCATCCGACCCCCTACGGGAGCATCCTCGAGCTCATCGGCGGGACACCGCTCGTGCGCCTCAACGCCGTGACGGACGGCGCGCGCACGCCGGTCTACGTGAAGTGCGAGTTCATGAACCCGGGCGGCTCCATCAAGGACCGCATCGGGATCGCCATGATCGAGCAGGCGGAGCGCGACGGCCGGCTGAAGCCGGGCGGCACGATCGTCGAGGCGACCGGGGGCAACACGGGGCTCGCCCTCGCCATGGCCGCCTCGCTCAAGGGGTACCGCTGCATCTGCACGATGCCCGACAAGATGAGCAGCGAGAAGGTGAAGCTGCTCCGCGCGTTCGGGGCCGAGGTGATCATCACGCCGACCGCCGTTCCCCCCGACCACCCGCAGCACTACCTCCAGCGGGCCCGGGCGATCGCGGAGGAGACCCCCGGCGCGGTGATGGCCGATCAGTTCTACAACCAGGCGAACCCGGACGCGCACTACGAGACGACCGGCCGGGAGATCTGGGAGCAGACCGAGGGACGCGTCACCCACTTCGTCGCCTCGGCGGGCACCGGCGGGACGATCACGGGCGTCGGGCGCTACCTGAAGGAGCGCAACCCCGACGTGCGCATCGTCGGCGTGGATCCCGAGGGGTCGATGATCGCGCCCTACTTCAACACCGGCGAGAAGATCGAGGGGCACCCCTACAAGGTGGAGGGGATCGGCAACGACAAGATCCCCGGCACGCTCGACCTCGGGGTGGTGGACGAGTACCGGACGCTCGGCGACGGCGCGGCGTTCCGCATGGCGCGGCGCCTCACGCGGGAGGAGGGGATGTTCGCCGGCGGCTCCTCCGGGCTGCTCGTGCACGTGGCCGCCGAGCTCGCCCGCGAGGTGGACGATCCCGAGGGATGCGTGGTCACGCTCGCGTGCGACTGGGGCGAGCGCTACCTGAGCAAGGTGTACGACGACGACTGGATGCGGGAGAACGGCTTCCTCGAGCGCCGGCGCCGGCCGACCGTGGGGGAGGTGCTCCGGGCCAAGGCCGACGGCGTGGGCCACGTGATCTCGGTGGAGCCCGCCACGCCCATCCGGCTCGCGCTCTCGACGATCAACGCGCACGACATCGGCCAGCTCCCGGTCATGCGGAACGGCGAGTGCGTCGGCTCGCTCACCGAGGGCGCCCTCATGAGCGAGGTGATCGCCGACCCGGCCATCCTCGACCGCCCCGCCGACACGATCATGGGTCCGCCCTTCCCCTCCGTCGACGCCCACGCGGACTCGCAGGAGGTCCGCCGGCTCCTCACGCGCGAGAACGCGGCCTGCCTCGTCCGGGAGAACGGCGGGATCGTGGGGATCATCACGCGCTACGACCTCGTCCAGGCGCTGACCGCATGAAGATCGCGGTCCTCATGGGCGGCACGTCCGACGAGCGGGACGTCTCGCTCGCCTCGGGCGCGCAGATCGCGCACGCGCTCCGCGCCACCGGCCACGAGGTGGTCGCGGTGGACACGGCGTCCGGGCCGATCGATGCGGCCACGGAGGAGGTGCTCCGCACGCGCGGCGTGCGCGCGCTCCCTCCCTCGGACGAGGAGCTGGCGACGCTGGACGAGTCGCACACGGTCGAGCTCACGCGGCTCCCGGAGGTCCGCGACGCGGACGTCTTCTTCGTCGCGCTCCACGGCGGGTCCGGCGAGGACGGCACGATCCAGGCGCTCCTCGACGTGGCCGGCGTGTGCTACACCGGGAGCGACCGGCTCGGCTGCTCGCTCGCGATGGACAAGGAGGTCACGAAGCGGCTCCTCCTGCAGGCGGGCGTGCCGACGCCCGCCTTCCTCGTCGGCGACCCGGCCGGGACCATGCCCGAGCCGGCGGAGGTGGAGCGCGCGCTCGGGCTGCCGGTGATCGTCAAGGCGGCCGCCGGAGGCTCCTCCCTGCGCCTCGTGCTCGCCCACGACCGGGAGGAGCTCGAGGCCGCGCACGAAGCGAGCCACGGGTGGCGCGACCTCGTGCTGTTCGAACGCTATCACAGGGGCCGCGAGCTCACGGTGCCCGTGGTGGGGGACCGGGCGCTTCCGATCGGGGAGATCGTGCCCCGCCACGAGATCTTCGACTACGAGTGCAAGTACCAGCCGGGGATGGCCGAGGAGATCTTCCCGGCCGACCTCGACCCGGCCCTCGCCCGGCGCGTGCAGGGGCTCGCGCTCGCGGTGCACCGTGCGCTCCGCCTGCGCGACTACTCGAGGATCGACTTCATCCTCGACGAGGCGGGCGGAGCGTGGTGCCTCGAGGCGAACGCGCTCCCGGGGATGACCGCGAACAGCCTCGTGCCGAAGGCCGCGCGTGCCGAAGGGACCGATTTCCCGACGCTCTGCTCGTCGCTCGTCGAGCTCGCCGCGGCCCGGCACGAGCGCCTCCGGAGCGCCGCCCGGGCCGGCTGAGCGCCGCCCGAAAGGGGCTTTCCGTCGCGCGTTCCGCGCGGCATCGGCGCGGGCGCGCGACCCAGGAACCTGGCCCCGCGCCGGGTGTTCGATAACTTCCCCTCGACGGCAGCGAGTCCACGGCGGAACCGGCATGGCCTACGCGTTCAGGAGCTTCGGAGCAGGATTCTCGCTCACCCCCATGGTGAAGCGGCTCCTGATCGCGAACGTGGCCGTGTACGGCGTCACCCTCCTCGTGGGGCAGGCGTTCGTCTTCGAGTGGTTCGCCTTCCAGCCCTCGCGGATCCTGCTGCGGCCCTGGGGCCCCGTGACGTACATGTTCCTGCACGGGAGCCTCATGCACCTGGCGGTGAACATGCTGGTGCTCTTCTTCTTCGGGCCGCCGCTCGAGAGCCGCTGGGGCGAGCGGGAGTTCCTCAAGTTCTACGCGATCTGCGGGCTCGGCGGCGTGCTGCTGAGCTACCTCTTCATGCCGGCCTGGGTCGTGGGTGCCTCGGCCGCCGTGTACGGGGTGATGCTCGCCTTCGCGATGAACTGGCCCGACGCGCCGATCTACGTCTGGGGCATCTTCCCGGTGCAGGCCAAGTGGCTCGTCACCTTCCTGTTCGTGGTCAGCCTGCTGAGCGCGGCGCAGGGCGCGAGCGACGGGGTCGCCCACTTCGCGCACCTGGGCGGGCTCGCGGCCGCCTTCCTCTACCTGAAGGCCGACTGGCGGCCCCGGCAGCAGGTGGCCCGGATCAGGAAGGCCGCCGACCCGCGTCGGCGACGCATGGCGATCGTGCCGCGCGAGGAGGAGGAGGAACCCTCGCGCCGGCGCCGCTCGCAGGCGCCCCGGGAAGACGTGCAGCTCTACGACCGGGTGGACGCCGTGCTCGACAAGATCTCCGCCGAGGGGATGGCCTCGCTCACCCGCGAGGAGCGTGCCCTCCTGGACGAGGTCTCGCGCCGGCATCGCACGAACTGACGCGAAACCCGCGCCCGCCTGCGGCGTAGACCGCCTCATCCCCATCCACTCCCGCAGGAGCCGAACGACCCGTGAGTCCGATGACCCGGAGACCCGGGCGCCACCCCGAGAACGTGACAGACTGGTCCCACGAGTTCCTCGAGCAGCGGCTGTTCGAGGCCAGGACCGTGGTGATCACGGGCGAGATCAACCAGAAGCTCGCGGCGAGCGTGATCGCGCAGCTCCTCGCGCTCTCGAGCGAGTCCGACGACGACATCACGGTCTTCGTCAACTCGCAGGGAGGGCACGTCGAGTCGGGAGACACGATCCACGACATGCTTCGCTTCATCGAGCCGCGCGTGAAGATGGTGGGGACCGGCTGGGTCGCGAGCGCGGGCGCGCTCATCTACGTGTCGGTGCCGCGGGAGGACCGCTTCTGCCTGCCCAACACCCGCTTCCTGCTGCACCAGCCGGCGGGCGGGGCCGGGGGCTCGGCGAGCGACCTCGAGATCGAGGCCCGGGAGATCCTCAAGATGCGGGACCGGCTGAACCGCGTCTTCGCCCGCGAGACGGGTCAGCCGCTCGAGCGGATCGAGGAGGACACCCGGCGCAACTTCTGGCTCGACGCGCAGTCCGCCGTCGAGTACGGGCTGGTGGGTCAGATCATCGAGCACCAGCGCGAGCTGAAGTAGGGCATCAGGG
>CAZOYA010000130.1:0-5609 GCA_964583815.1 uncultured Gemmatimonadaceae bacterium
GCCACGACGACCTCGTCCCCTGGACCCTCGAGGCCGCCGCGTACGAGGCGCTCGACTAGTAGCCGACGATCACATGATGATCCGGTAGGGGAACCACGCCGCCACCGGCGCGCCGTCGAGCGTGGCGGGGCGGAACACCCACTGCGCCGCCTCGCGGAGCAGACGCTCGTTGAACGAGCGGTCGCGCGTGGGCGGCTGCAGGCGCGTCGAGTCCGGAACGACCCGGCCGGCGGCGTCGACGAACACCCAGACCTCGATCTCGCTGCCGCGGAGATCCCGGTTCGTCGGCGGGATGATCATCCCCTGGGGCGCCGGCGGGCGGAGCCCGCTCAGCCCGCTCTCGGCGTCCCCGGCGTTTCCCTTCCCGGTACCCTGGTCGAGACCGGGCCCCGGCTCGAGGGTCGGCGCCTGGCCGAGCACGTCCGACGCCGACGGGCGCACCTCCTCGTCGATCTCGATCGGGTCCACCTCGATCGCGACCTCCACGGGCACCGGGGGCGGGGAGACGGGCGTCGTCTCCATGGGGCGCAGGTTGAGGGCCTGGAGCGCGCCCGCCGCCGCGCTCGCGTCACCGGCCGCGGGGCCGGCCGCGACCGTTCCCACCTCGACCGGCAACAGGGGCGCCCGCCACAGGAGGAGCACGAGCAGGTGCACGAGGAGCGAAGCCAGCAGGCCGGCGCGCCAGACCCGGCGCTCCCGCCTGCGGCGCATCCCCGCCGACGCGGCGTGTGGAGGTATCATGTCGAGCGGTTCCCCTCCGGTACCGGCGGAGCCGGACATCCCGGCCCCTCCGTACTACCGGTCCCCGCGTCGCGGTGTTTCGGGAGCCCGGATTTCGCTTGACTTTCCGCCACCACGGGCCCTACTCTGCCCGGGATCAGGACCGGGCGCTCCGACAAAAGCCTTCCTGAGTTCGGTCGGCTCACCCACCCCTGGTCGTGAGGCCGGCGCGCGTGCCCCCACTTCCACGCGCGTTCCCGCCTCCCCACGGACCACGACGAGGGGCGGGGTGGCCGTATCTCTATATAGATGACGTCACGCTACCAGTCAGGAGGTTCCACTATGGTGCTCGATGTTCGAAATCGACGCGCCCCCGGCGGCCGGCCCCAACGCCGCCTGAGGGCAGCATTCGCGGGAGCACTGGCGTTCGGACTCAGCGCGCTGCTCGCCGCGCCGGCGAGCGCGCAGCAGACCGGGCAGGTCACCGGTCGCGTGCTCGATGCACAGTCGGGCGCGCCTCTCTCGGAGGTCCAGGTCTACATCTCGGGGCTCCAGCTCGGAAGCCTCTCCCGGGCCGACGGCCGCTTCATCATCCTGAACGTTCCCGCGGGCCAGCACGAGCTGACGGCCGAGCGCATCGGCCTCACCACCGCCACGCAGAGCGTCAACGTCACGGCCGGCGGGACCGCCACGGTGGAGTTCCGCCTCGAGAGCGCGGCGCTCGGCCTCGACGAGATCGTCGTGACGGGTACGGCCGGCTCCGCCCGGCGCCGCGAGATCGGTAACTCGATCTCGCAGATCGACATCGCGGAGGTGCCGGACAACCCGGTCGCTGTGACCGACCTGCTCCAGGGCGCAGCCCCGGGCATCGAGCTCACGGGCGGCGGCGGCCAGCTCGGCCAGGGCAAGCAGATCCGCCTGCGCGGCAACTCCAGCGTCTCCATGGGCAACCAGCCCATCATCTACGTGGACGGCGTTCGCATGATGGACGACGCCTTCCCGCGCGTGGACACCCCCGGAATGACGCAGGGTCGGGGCGCCCGCACCACGTCGAGCCCGCTCGACAACATCAACCCGAACGACATCGAGCGGATCGAGGTCATCAAGGGCTCGGCTGCGACGACGCTGTTCGGCACCGAGGCGTCGGCCGGCGTGATCCAGATCTTCACGAAGCGTGGCTCGCAGGGCGCGCCCGTGTGGACGGCCGAGATCTCGCAGGGCACCGGCTGGCAGCAGAAGTACGGCGTCAACGGTGTCAACTACATGCACATGGAGCACTTCATGCGCGACGCCTGGTGGGGCGGCGGGTATGACGGCGGCGAGTTCGGCCGCGAGTGCATCCTTCCGGACACGGGCGAGAACCCGGAGACCGAGGATACGCCGTACGACGAGGTCGCGCGGAACGCCATGTGGGAGGGCGTGAATTCCGCCGCGGACGGCAAGTGCAGCTGGCCCGGAGCGCAGTGGTACCAGAACTACAACCTCTCCGTCCGTGGCGGTGGAGCGGACCTGCAGTATTTCATCTCTGGCGCATACCAGAACGACACGGGCATGCTCCCGCTGGACCAGCTCGAGAAGTACAACGCGCAGGCCAACTTCACGATGTCGCCCCTGGACGACCTCCAGATCCAGTGGTCGACGGGCTTCACGCGGCAGTGGAGCCAGCTCACGCCCTCGGGCAACAACCTGTCGGGCGTCGAGCTCCAGATGATGCGCCAGGAGCGCAATTACCTGGCAAGCGGCGACCCGAGGACGGTGGCCGAGGCGCTCGACTACGATTACCAGCAGTGGATCGAGCGGCTCACGAGCGGCCTCACGCTGAACTACAGCCCGCTCGCGGACCTCACGAACCGCTTCACGATCGGGTACGACTACGCCCAGCAGGAAGGGCGGAACCTGATGCCCCAGGGCTTCTGGGAGCTCCCGGAGGGCGCGCTCACGACCGACGTCTTCCAGCAGCGCACGCTCACGTTCGACTACGTGGGCTCGTACCGCTTCGGCATCACGTCCGACGTGGCGTCCACGTTCTCCTGGGGCGGTCAGGCGATCGGTGAGGACGAGCGGCAGGTGATCGCGTTTGGCCGACTCTTCCCTGGCGTTCCGGAGCCCACGGTGAGTTCCGGCTCGGTCCGGCTCGGCGAGGAGGAGCGCGAAAAGGTCTGGAACGCCGGCTTCTTCTTCCAGAACGTGTTCGACATTTCGAACAAGTACTTCGTCACGCTGGGCCTCCGCGTGGACGGGAACAGCGCGTTCGGTGACGACTTCGGAATGCAGACCTACCCGAAGATCAGCGGCGCCTGGGTGATCAGCGACGAGTCGTTCTGGCCGGAGGGCTGGGGCAGCCTCCGTCTGCGGAGCGCGTACGGTCAGTCCGGCCGGGCCCCCGGCACGTTCGACGCCGTGCGCACGTGGGATCCGGTGGGCTTCCTCCAGCGCCCGGCCTTCCTCCCGGAGAACCTCGGGAATCCCAACCTCGGTCCGGAGGTCACCTCCGAGTTCGAGGCGGGCTTCGAGGGCGCGTGGCTGGACGATCGCCTCACGGTGAACTTCACGTACTTCGCGCAGAACACGAAAGACGCGCTCATGGACGTTTCGGGCATGCCGTCGCTCGGGTTCAGCGAGGACCAGCTCGAGAACGTGGGCGAGCTGGAGAACAAGGGCATCGAGCTCCAGGTCGACGGCTCGATCGTGCAGGGCGAGAACTGGGGTCTGGACGTCGGCGTGGGTGTTTCCACGGCGTACTCGAAGGTCCTGGATCTCGGCGGTATCGAGCC
Source organism: uncultured Gemmatimonadaceae bacterium (assembly GCA_964583815.1). Classification (GTDB taxonomy): domain Bacteria; phylum Gemmatimonadota; class Gemmatimonadetes; order Longimicrobiales; family Gaopeijiaceae; genus JAWLHJ01. Next base: position 3,495 of record CAZOYA010000130.1, read on the forward strand.
GTTCAACGCGCTCAGCGGCCGCATCATCGAGGGCCACTCGGTTCCGGTCGCATGGGACGTGAAGGTCGCTGATCCCGATGCGGTCGGTAACGGCTTCTCCGACGACCTCTACGAGAACGGCGGTGCCGAGGTCGTGCGCGGACCGATCTTCCCGACGCACTTCGTGACGCCGAGCGTGAACCTCCGCGTGCCGGGCAACATCATGCTCAGCGCGCGTGGCGAGTATCGCGGCGGGAACGTGGTCGAGGTCAACCCGATCCCGGTCGGCCGGTCCGTCCGCTCCCCGCTGTGCTTCCCGTACTATGCGGATCCGGAGAACGACATCACGCTGATCGAGGACATTCCGGCCATCTGGCGGGAGCGCTGCAACCCGAGCTTCGCCGAGGACTACTGGATGGACGGCGACTACTTCAAGCTCCGCAGCGTGAGCGCGACGGTCCCGGTGAACTTCGCGTTCCCGGACCGCGTGTCGAACGCCACCCTTACGCTCGTCCTCCAGAACGCCTGGGATTGGTACCGCGAGGTTCCGTGGTACGACGTCGAGATGACGTCCGACAGCGGCGCGGGACAGGCGGGCGAGGGGTTCGCGAACGCCTCGGAGCGTGCACCGGCTCCGGCGATCTTCCGCATCTCCCTCCGCGTGACCTTCTGAGGAGGGAGCTGACACAATGAGATCCATGACCAAAGTGACGACCGCGGCCACGCTCGCTGTCCTGGCTCTGTCGGGCTGCGAGGTGACCAACCCCGGTCCGGTGGAGGACGAGTTCCTCCTGACGCCTCCCGAAGAGGCGCAGGAGGGCCTCATCAACGGCGCGAAGCGGTCCATCGCCGAGACGTTCGGCCCGCGCATGCTGGATCTGGGGCTGATGGCGAGGGACATCTTCCCCGGCGGCCAGACCGGTGCATGGGGCACCGGCGTCGCGATGCACGCAGGACATGTGCAGCGCGAGAGTGGTCCGGGCTTCCAGAATCTTCACGACGCCCGCTTCATCACCGAAACGGCCATCCAGCGCTTCACGGCGGCGGACGCGCCGGACGCTTCGCTGTTCCAGGCCTGGCTCTGGAACGGGTATTCCTACCGGATGCTGGGCGAGTGGTGGTGCGACACGGTGCTCCCCAGCCGCGATCCGGAGGACCGGACTCCGTCGGAGTACATTCCGGGTACCACCGCTCCGTACTTCGAGCGGGCGGTCGAGAGCTTCACCCAGGCGCTCACGTTCGCCAACTCGGAGGACGAGCGGAACGCAGCGCTCGCCGGGCGGGCTTCGGCCCACCTGTGGCTCGGCAACTGGGACGAAGCGTACGCCGACGCCACGGCCGTGACGGACGACGACTTCCTCCTCGTCATCGAGCAGGACGATTCCGAGACGAACCTGTACAACTACCTCGCGGAAGGGAACAGCGGTGTGTTCCGCTCGTACAGCGTCCGGTTCACCTGGTTCGAGGAGTACTACGAGGATACGGGGGATTCTCGTGTCCCGTCGGCCTTCGATCCAAACTACCCGGTGGCGGTGGGAAGCCTGAGCGGGTTCGGGCAGGTGCCCTATCGTCCGCAGCTGAAGTACACGGCACGGACCACGCCCTTCCCGCTCGCGGACTACTGGGAGATGCAGCTCGTCGCCGCCGAGGCGATCCTGCAGGGCGCTGGTGGAGGAGCCTTCGGTGACGCGATGGGCATCATCAACGCCGTGCGTGGTCGCCCGGGGGTCGATTTGCCGCCGGTGGCAGCAGGCACCGCCGAGGAGGCGTGGGAGCACCTCAAGCGCGAGCGGCGCATCGAGCTCTGGCTCGAAGGCAGGAACGCGCCGGACGAGCGGCGGTGGGAGGATCTCGGCACCCCCGGAGAGATCGAGATCCCTGCGTGGGAGGATCCCAGCCATCCCGGCTACACGCCGCTCTTCGTGAACTTCCCCCGCGGCCTCCTGGGTGGGCCGCTGTGCTTCGACATCCCGCAGGCCGAGCGGGATCGGAACCCGAACGTTCCGCCCGCAACGCAGAGCTGATGCGGGGTTGACCCGTCAGGGTCGATGAAAGGGGGGTGGGGGGGGGTGGGCCCCCCCCCCCCAAAGCGTGTCGTGGCCCCCAACCCAAGGAGATGAGGTGGGCGGGGGGCCC
>CAZOYA010000130.1:5619-10060 GCA_964583815.1 uncultured Gemmatimonadaceae bacterium
CGTACTGGGAATTTTACGGGGGGGGGGGGGGCTCCCCCCCACACCCCCCTTTCGCTTCTCTGGACCCCAAGCCCTTGCAGAGGAGGTCGACGGGTCCCACAATGCCCGCATCTTGTCCGCACCCGCCGCACCAGACAGGCCGACGGAGGGAGCGTCCATGAGCGTCCTGATTTGTGGTGACCCTGCTCTGGTCGAGACGATACGTCCATGTCTGCAGGGCTTCCGGACGCGACAGCAGGCTGGTCTCGCACCTCCGGGACCTGACGTGATCCGCGAGGTGGCCCTCGTCGTGGCCGCCCTCCCGGTGGTGCAGGCGGATCACGTTACCGAACTCCGACGACTTCGAGGGGAGATGGCGCTGGCGGAGCTCGTGCTGGTCACGCGACCGACCGCGCGAGCGATCCGCGGGCTCGCCTGCGATCCGGAGCTCTTGCAGCATCTGGTCGGACTGGAGGAAGCCACCCGCGCATTGCCGGAATGCATCAACGCGCTGCTGACGTCACACTATCTGGAGCGTGCGGCGGACCTGGCTTCACGCATCGTGGATCTTCCCCCCTCTGCGAAATGGTTTCTGAAGCGGGCATGGAGTGGAGCAAGGCCTCCGACGTCCGTCACGCAAGCGGCCGGCGATATCGGCATCAGTCTGTCCACGCTCCGGGAGAACTGGCCGATTGAAGCCCCCCCGAGAACGGTGGTCGAGTGGGCGATCCTCGGTAGGGCCCTGATGGCGCGGCGAGGCGGAGCTTCCTGGGTGCGAGCGGCCTATCTCGTGCGCGTCACCAAGCGTCGACTCGAGAGAATCGCACGTCGTCGAACGGGCCGGGACCTGCAGGAGCTCGACGACGTCGACGAGGAAATGGTGGAGCGGAAATTCAAGGACTGGCTCACCAGTGTCCTGCCACCGACTCCCCTTTCGAACGAGACCGTCGCCTGAATCGGCACGCTGTTTGGCAATGCGATCGTGCACCCTGGTCAGCCGCACGGGTCGTCCCACGCCATCCTGAGACCGTATCAACCGCATCCACTTCTCAGGAGGCTGGACATGGACCTGGTCAAGCGCGTGAGAGCGGTGTCCCTCGTGGTGCTACTCGCGGTAGGCGGCGCAGCAATCGCGGTCGCGGTCGCTCCGTCCGGAGCGGACGCCGAAACGCCGTTCTCCGTGGACATCAACTACCAGACGCACGTCAAACCGAACCAACTCTGCACCGTGTCGGCGTGGGTATTCGGTGGCACGCCACCATACGAGTACAAGTGGTCCGGCCTCTTCGAGGGAGATGACTTCTACGAACAGGGCGTGCCTGTTGGTAGCGGACCCATCTACCTGGAGGTGTGGGACAGCGACGGGCACTACGCCGACCGGGAAGTCTGGATGGAAGTGAGCGCCGGCGGGGAGAACTGCACGATCTAGGACACCGCCGGTCGGAGGACGGGGGGTGGGAGGCGCCAACCATCGAGCATCGCCCACCCCCCACGGCTCACCCGATCGGAATGGTCAGCGGGATACGGATCAGATCGGGATCGGGACCACCATCACCGTCGCTGCCGCGAAACACGTCGAAGATCTGGTAGAGCAGGAATCCCACCACGGCCGCCGTCCCGGCCGCGAGCCCCAGCGTCTTCGTCGTGCTGAACTGCTGACGGTCCACGGCCAGCACCTCGCCTTCCGGAATCCGCACGATCTGTCCGAGGTCGAGACGGAACCCTCCCGCGACCGGATCCGCGGCGCGGCGGACCGGGATGCGCACGAGCACCACGTCGTCGTCGCGGCCCACGAGCTCGCCCCGAACCGTGGGACGGAGCTGGTCCGTCTCCATCACGCGCGCGACCTCCTCCGAGCCCGCCCGGGTCACGGCGAGCCGCACGACCTCACCCTGCGGGACCGTCGAGAGCTCGACCGGAACGTAGGAATGGCAGCCGGCGGCCATGGCGAGGCCCGCTCCGAGCGCGGTGCGCCGGAGTCGCGCGCCGGCGCGGGGGGAGCCGGCGAACCGGCGAGCGGACGAGAAACGCTTCACCTGAGCACCTCCTGGAGAAGAGCACCGCGGCCCCGGCGGTCCGGGAGGGGCGCCCGGCCACGGCTCGCACCAAAGAGAGACGGCGCCCGAACGGCCCGTCAAGGGCGGGTCCACGCCGTTGCCTGTCTTCCCCCCCTCGGTCACCTTTGGGCACCGTGGGCCGCCGGACGGTCCCGGCGGCCGACGCCGCCCCCACCGGTGGACCGCCCGCCCGATGTCCCAGCGCACCCGGATCCGAGAACAGGCCCAGAGCGGGCGAGCGCACGCGTTCTACGAGCTGACGAAGCCGGGGATCGCCGGGTACGTGACGATCACGGCGGGGGCGAGCGCGTTCGTCGCGTCGGGGGGCACAATCACGCTCGCCGCGGCGATCCACACGATGCTCGGCACCGGGCTCGCGACGGGCGGAGCGCTCGCGCTCAACCAGTGGTGGGAGCGCGACATCGACGCGGTCATGCTCCGGACGCGCCGGCGCCCGATCCCCTCCGGCAGGGTCACGCCGATGGAGGCGCTCGCGTTCGGCTGCGTGCTCCTCATGGGCGGGCTGGTGTACCTGGCGGCCTTCGTGGGCGCGCTCCCCGCCGCGATCGCGGCCGCGAGCGCCATCGTGTACCACGGCGTCTACACCCCGCTCAAGAAGCGCTCCTACACCGCGACCCTGGCCGGCTCGGTCCCGGGGGGTCTGCCGATGCTGATCGGCTGGACCGCCGGGACGGACGTGATCGACGGCGGCGGTCTCGCCCTCTTCGCGATCGGCTATCTGTGGCAGCTGCCGCACGTGCTCGGGCTCGCCTGGATGCTCCGCGAGGACTACGCGCGGGTGGGCTTCAAGCTGATCCCCGAGGGTGGCGCGCGCTCGATCGGGCTGCAGATGGTCATCGCCACCAGCCTCCTCCTGCCGGTGAGCCTGATCCCCAGCTGGATCGGCATCACCGGTGGCGTGTACGCCGTGGGCGCGGCGCTGCTCGGGCTGCTGTTCCTCGGGCGGGCGCTCCGCGCCGCCCGCGATCTCACCGAAGCGGCCGCGCGCGGGGTGTTCTTCGCCTCGCTCCTCTACCATCCGCTCCTGCTCTGTCTCATGGTGTTCGACGTGGCGCGCGGATAGACGCGCCGGGAGACGACGATGCGCGCACGGTTCCCCCTCACCTCGGCGGCGCTCGCCCTGGGCGCGCTCGGGACGCTCGCGACCGTGACGGCGGCCCAGGACCGGCCCGCGGCGGCCGGACCGCCGTCGGCCGAGCGCCCGCGCGCCCGCGACATCGGGCTCGCGGTGGGGGTCTTCCCGACGGGGACGAACAACGCGATCACCGACGTGCCGGGCGTCCTCGTGGGACAGACGACCGTCGTGCAGCCGCCGAACGTGCGCACCGGCGTCACCGCGATCCTCCCGCACGGGGGCAACCCGTACCGCTCGCGCGTGCCGGCCGCGATCCACGTCGGGAACGGGTTCGGGAAGCTCCTCGGCGTGACCCAGATCCGGGAGCTCGGCGAGCTCGAGACGCCGATCCTGCTCACCTGCACGCTGTGCGTGTGGACCGCGGCGGAGGCGTTGAAGGACTGGCTTTACGAGCAGCCCGGCATGGGCGATCACACCATCAACCCGGTCGTCGGCGAGACCAACGACGGGCGCGTGAACGACCTGTGGGCGGACGCCATCGGACCCGAAGAAGTGGTCGCGGCGCTAGAGAACGCAAAGGGCGGGCCGGTCGAGGAGGGCAGCGTCGGTGCCGGAACCGGCACGCAGGCATTTGCGTGGAAGGGCGGCATCGGTACGAGCTCGCGCGTGCTGCCGGAATCGCTCGGCGGCTGGACGATCGGCGTGCTGGTGCAGACGAATTTCGGCGGAGTGCTGTCGATGAACGGCGCGCCCGTGGGCCGCGAGCTCGGGCAGTACGCGTTCCGCGAAGCGCTCGCGGCCCGCGACACCGGTCCGGAGGGCTCGATCATGATCGTCGTCGCGACCGACGCGCCGCTTTTGTCACGCAACCTCGAGCGAGTGGCCGGGCGCGCAATCATGGGGCTCGCGCGCACGGGTTCGTTCGCCGGCAACGGCTCCGGCGATTACGTGATCGCGTTTTCGACCGCACCCGGGCTGCGCACGCCGCGGGATGCGCTGGAGCCGGTCGGTGCGGAGCGGCTGTCGAACGAGGCCATGTCGCCGCTCTTCGCCGCAACGGCGGAAGCCACGGAAGAAGCGATCTACAACGCGCTGCTCAAAGCCACCACGGTCGAAAGCACCCGCGGCCGCCTCGACGCCATCCCGATCGACGACGTCGTCCGTGTCCTGCGCAAATACCGCGCCCTGCACTGGGACGAAACCCTCCCCCCATAGCCCGCCGCTCCCTCGCACGTTCGCCTGTAGGAGCGCGCATCGCGCGCGCCGCGATCATGGATCCGTGGCCCGCACTCTTTGGGAACGCATCGTT
>CAZOYA010000131.1:0-10045 GCA_964583815.1 uncultured Gemmatimonadaceae bacterium
GCCCGAGGGGGCTCTCACCCGGGAAGTGCGCGCGGGCGAAGCTCCGGTTCACGATCGCCACCGGGGTGGCGTCCGCGTCGTCGAAGTCGTCGAAGTCGCGGCCCTCCAGGAGCTCGACGCCCACGGTCGCGAAGTAGTCGGTGCCGATCTGGCCGGTGCGCGCGAACGGCCGGTCGCGGGGGGCGGCGTACGTCCGTCCCTCGATGCTCACCCGGGTCTGGCCCCCTCCGAGCGCCGGGAGCAGCGTCCCGATCGAGGCGTGCCGCACCGCGGGGATCTCCCGCACCCTGCGCTCGAGCTCGCCGTAGAAGCGGCGCCGCGCCTCCGCGTCCGGGAACTCGGCCTCGAACAGACCGAGGCGGGTGGTGAACAGCCCGTCCGTGTCGAAGCCGTAGTCGAAGGTGCGGAGCGTGGTGACGCTCTTCGTCATGAGCCCCGCCGCTACGAGGAGCCCGACGGACATCGCGACCTCGCCCACCACGAGCACCTTCGAGAGCCGCCCGATCCGGAGGCTCGAGGAGCCGCGCGACTCGTCCTTCAGCACCTCGTTCACGTCCATGGCCGAGGCCTTGAGCGCCGGGATGCCGCCGCCGATCGCCGCGGACAGCACCGCGACCCCGGCGATGAAGAGCAGCACGGGCCCGTCGAGCCGGAAGACGAGGAAGAAGGGAGGATCGGTGGGGGCGATCGCGCGGTCGAAGAGCCCGATGCCCATCCACGCGATCCCCGCGCCCACCACCGCGGCGACGACGGCGAGCGCGAGCGCCTCCACCACCATCTGCCCCACGACCCGCCAGCGGCTCGCCCCGAGCGCGGTCCGCACGCCCACCTCGCGCGTGCGCTGCGCCGCCCGCGCCAGGAGCAGGTTCGCCACGTTCACGCAGGCGATGAGGAGGACGAGCATCACGGCGCCGAGCATCGTCCAGAGAAGCGCGGTCGCCTCCTCGCCGATGAACTGCTCGGTGAAGGGGCGGATCACCGGGACCACGCCCTCGTTCGTCTCGGGATACTCCACCGCCAGGACGCTCGCGATCCCCGTGAGCTCGAGCATGGCGCGGTCGACGTCGACGCCGGGCGCGAGGGGCCCGTACACCTCGAGCCACGTCCCTTCGTCGCGCGCGAGCGCGAGCGCGTCCATGCGGAGCGGGACCCAGAGGTCCTGTTGCGTCGGGAAGAGGAAGCCCTCGGGCATCACGCCGATGACCTCGGCCTGCTCCCCGTTCACCTTCACCACCGTCCCGAGCACGCCGGGGTCGCGATCGAAGCGCTCGTCCCAGACGTGGTGGGACAGGACGACGGTGGCCGGGGCGCCCGCCTCGTCCTCCTCCTCGGTGAAGGTGCGGCCGAGGATCGGCGCCACGCCGAGCGCCGGGAAGGTGTTCGCGGTCACGAACGCGCCGTCGTAGCGCACGGGCTCGTCGTCCCAGGTGACGTTGACCGTGCCCTCGTACGACGCGGCGAGGTGGGTGAACGACGTCTGCCGGGCCCGCCAGTCGAGGTAGTCGTGGATCGAGACCTGGTAGGAATCGGGCCCGACGGTCGGATCGGAGCGCCGCACCGACATGATCCGCTCGCCGTTCTCGAACGGCAGCCCGCGCATGAGCGCGCCGTGGACGATGCTGAAGGTCACGCCGGTGAGCCCGATCCCGAGCGCGAGCGCGGCGACCGCGAGCCCCGAGACCGCCGGGTGCTTGACCAGCATCCGCGCGGCGTACCGGACGTCCGTCATCCACCCCGTCATGATCCCCTCCCGCTCGCGTGTCGCGCGCCCCGCACCCGACGAAGCCCTACGACGCCCCGGCGGAGGCGGTTTCGGGGGAGGGGAAGGCCCTCAGTCCTCCCGGATCAGGCTCTCCAGCACGAGGACCACGAGCGAGATCACGAGGCTTCCGAGGAGCGCCCAGCCGAATCCGGTCACCTCGAGCGCGTTCGTGAGGGCCGCCGTCACCATCAGCACGATCGCGTTCACGACGAATGCGAAGAGGCCGAGAGTGATGACGAGGAAGGGCAGCGAGAGGATGAGCAGCACCGGCTTGAGCAGCGCGTTCAGCACGCCGAACACGAGGGCGACGAGCAGGATGTCGAGCGCGTCCTCCGAGAGGGCGACGCCCGGCACGATCGCGGCCGCCACCCACAGCGCGGCCGCGTTCACGAGGAGGCGAAGGAGGAAGTTCTTCACGCGTGTCTCCGGGGGGACCGCGCCGCGCTACTCGTAGCGGAGGGCCTCCATCGGATCCACCCGGGAGGCCCGCCGCGCCGGGATCGCGGCCGCGAGGAAGGCGATGAAGGACAGTAAACCCGCCGCGGTGACGAATACCAGGGGGTCGAAGCCGTCCACGCCGAAGAGGAGCGCCTCCGCGGAGCGTCCGATGAGGAACGCTCCGCCGACGCCGAGCGCGCCGCCGATCACGAGCATCCCGCTCATCTGCCGCATGACCATGGTCCGCACCCGGTCGCGCCCCGCACCGAGCGCCATTCGGAGGCCGATCTCGCGCGTGCGCTGGGCCACCGTGTAGGCGAGCACCCCGTAGAGGCCGATCGCCGCGAGCAGCGTCGCGAGCGCGGCGAAGGAGGCCGAGAGCGTGCTGATGATCCGGTCCAGGAAGACGTTCTCCTCGACCTGCCGCTCGAGCGTCTTGAGCTCCTCGACGGGGAGGTTCGGGTCCACGCGCCCGACGACCGAGGGGATCGACGCGAGCACCTGCCCGGGATCCACGGCCGTCCGCACGTAGAAGCTCAGGAAGCCGACGCGCTCCTCCTGGCGATACGGCGTGAAGAACACGGGCGGCACCTCGCCCTTCACCTCGCTGTACTTCGCGTCCTGCACGACCCCGACGATCTGGACGTCGAGCTCGTCGGCGCGGCTCCCGTTGTCGGACATCCAGCGGCCGACCGCGTCTGCGCCGTTCAGGCCGAACTTCCGCGCGAACGTCTCGTTCACGACCGCCACCCGGGGCGCTCCGTCGCCGTCGGAGAGGTCGAACTCGCGGCCCGCCACGAGCGGAACGCCGAGCGTGGCGAAGTAGGCGGGCCCGATCCGGTTCAGGCGCGCGTTCGAGTCGATGTCGGGTCCGGACTCGAAGCCCTCGACGGCGACGTCCGTGCCCCAGTTGCTCCCGGCGATGAGCGGGATCATCGCGCCCGACACGGCCGTGACTCCGGGGATCGTGCGCAGCTCCTCCTCGAGCCGCCCGAAGATCTCCTTCGAGCGCTCCGGCTCGTAGCCGTTCAGCTCCGGGGCGATCTGGAAGGTGACCACCTCGTCGACCCCCTCGAGCCCCAGGTCCACGCGACTCACGTTGGCGAGGCTCCGGATGAAGAGCCCGGCCGGCACCAGGAGCGCGGTGGAGAGCGCGATCTGCGCGGTCACGAGCGTGCTCCGGAAGCGGGCCGCCTGCCGCGCGCCCGAGGGCTGGCCGCTCCCGGACTTCAGGATCGATTGCAGGTCGAGTCGCGAGTTCGCGACCGCCGGATAGAGCCCGAAGAGGATGCCGGTGACGACCGAGAGCACGGCCGCGAAGGCGGCCACCCCGGGGCTCACGCGGAGGTCGAGCGCGCCGCCGGTCGCCCCGGCCGGGAGGACCGACGCCACGAACGAGAGCGTCCAGCGCGCCACCACGAGGCTCGCGAGGCCCCCGAGCGCGGCGAGCAGCAGGGACTCGACGAGGAGCTGGCGCACGAGCTGGTCCCGGCGCGCGCCGAGCGAGCCGCGGATCGCGAGCTCGTGGCTGCGGCCCGCCCCGCGGGCGAGCAGGAGGTTGGCCACGTTCGCGCAGGCGATGAGCAGCACGACGCCGGTCACCGCGAAGAGGAGCGCGAGCGGCGTGCTCACCTCCTCGTGCACGGAGCTCTGCCCGCGGTAGCCCGGCTCGAGCAGGAGCCGCTTCTGCCGGAAGCGCTCGAGCGTCTCGGCGCTCATCCCCTCCTGGAGGGGCGCCTCCACGTCGTTGACGATCGCCGAGTAGACCGTGTTGATCTGCTGCTCGGCCTGCGCGAGCTCGACACCCGGGCGGAGCCTCGCGAACCCGTAGATCCAGTAGCTCCGCCGGTTCTCGAAGTCGTCGAAGCCGGGATTCATCAGGGCGCGCATCGTCATCGGCACGAAGACGTCCGGGTCGCCTCCGAGCGTCGTGCCGGTGAAGCCGCGCGGGGCCACGCCCACGATCGTCATGGACTGCCCGTTCACGAGGATCGTGCGGTTGAGCACCGACGGATCGGCCCCGAGCTGCGTCGCCCAGTAGTCGTGGGCGAGCACCGCGACGAAGTGCGCACCGAAGGTCTCGTCGTCGGCGGGCGTGAGCAGCCGTCCGAGCGCGGGCTCCACCCCCAGGAGCGGGAAGTACGAGCCGGAGACCATGAGCCCCTCGCCGGACTGCGTGCGCCCGTCCTGCGCGAGGTTCACCGGGAAGAGGCGGTGGCCGGCGACGCCGACGAAGGGCCCGCCCGCCTCCTGCAGGTCGCGGAGCATCGGGTAGCTGAGGACGGCGTCGCAGTCCCCGGCCTGGTTGCACGACTGCGAGCCGGGCTTGGGCCCGGGCGCCGCGAGGTTCACCAGCCGCTCGGGCTCCTGGACCGGGAGCGCGCGCAGGAGCATCTGGTCGAAGAGCGAGAAGATCGCCGCGTTCGCCCCGATCCCGAGGGCGAGCGACGCGATCGCGACCGCGGTGACGAACGGCGTCTTGAGGAGGGTCCGCACCGCCAGCTTCACGTCGCTCATCCCAGCCTCCCCGGAGGGGTCCGCGCGCGCGGCACCGTGCCACGCGGTCCATGGATGCTCAGACGAGAATCGGCGCCGCCGGGTTGCAGCGCCATGGGGTGCGGGCGGCCCGGGCGCCCCGGCTCAGCGCAGCGCTTCCTCCAGCGCGGTCGCCGCGTCCGTCCGCTCGTCGCGGTACTTCACGATGACCGGCGCGTAGAGCTGCAGCCCGCGCGCCTCGGCCCAGGCGCCGCGCGCGGGACGCGCGCCCGGCACGACCACGGCCCCCTCGGGGATCGTGAGCGGCTCGTCGGCGGTCGCGCGGTAGACCTGCTCGCGGACGAGGTCGTGCACGGCAGTCGACGCGGTGAGCTGCACGCCGGGGGCGATCACCGCCCGGCGTCCGACGAGCGTGCCCTCGAAGATGCCGGTGTTGCCCCCGACCATCGCGTCGTCCTCGATGATGACGGGCCGGAGCCCGACCGGCTCGAGCACCCCGCCGAGCTGCGCGCCCGCCGAGAGGTGCACGCGCCGGCCCACCTGCGCGCAGGAGCCGACGAGCGCGTGCGAGTCGATCATCGCGCCTTCGTCGACGTACGCGCCGATGTTCACGAAGGCCGGCGGCATGATGACCACGCCGGGCGCGAGGTAGGCGCCGCCGCGCACGGACGATCCGCCCGGGACGATGCGGACATGCTCGGCGACCCCGTCCGTGTCGCGGAGCGGGAGCGTGTCCCGGTCGAAGAAGCGGATCGTGGAGCCGCCGAAGTCGGGGTTCTCGTGCGCAGGGTGCGCGACGTATTCACGGGTGTGGCCCGAGCGGAAGGCGAGCAGGATCCCGGACTTCACCCAGGGCACCGCGCGCCAGCCGTCGGGGCCGGGCTCCGCCGCGCGCGCCCGGCCGGCCGAGAGCGCGTCGAGCAGCGCCGAGACCGCCGCGCGGGCCTCCGCCGGGTCGACCTCCGCGCCGGGGGGGGCGAGCCGCTCGATCGTCTCGCGCAGGGCGGCGAGCTCCTCCGTGCGCGCCTCTCCGGCCGTGGTCCGGCTCATCGGGCCTCTCCGGCCGGCTCCGCGAGCCCCGCCGCCCGGAGCACCTCCTCGAGGCGCGGGCGGGCGCCCTCGGAGAGCGGTACGAGGGGCGAGCGGAAGTGGGCCGGCGGCCCGCCGAGGATCTCGACCGCGGTCTTCACCGGGATCGGGTTCGTCTCCATGAAGTTGCAGCGCATGAGCTCGAGGAGTCGGAAGTGCATCGTGCGGGCGCGCTCGAAGTCGCCGTCCAGCGCGGCGTGCACCAGCGCGGCGGTCTCCGCGGGCGCCTCGTTGCCGACCACCGAGATGAGGCCGTCGCCGCCGAGCGCGATGAGCGGGAGCGCGATCTCGTCGTCGCCCGCCAGGACGAGGAAGTCGTCGGGGCGGCCGCGCAGGATGGTCGCCACCTGCGCCAGGTCCCCGGAGGCCTCCTTGATCCCGATCACGTTCGGGATCTCGGCGAGGCGGAGCACCGTGGCGGGCAGGATGTTCGAGGACGTCCGGCTCGGCACGTTGTAGAGCACGACCGGCACGTCCACCGCGGCGGCCACCCCCTCGAAGTGGCGGTGGAGCCCCTCCTGCGGCGGCTTGTTGTAGTACGGGGCGACGCTCAGGATCGCGTCCGCGCCCGCCTCGACCATCGCCTTCGCGCGCGCCACCGCCTCCTCGGTCGCGTTCGAGGACGCGCCGGCGAGGACGGGCACTCGCCCGCCCGCGGCCGAGGCGACCGCGCGCACCACCTCCGCCTGCTCGCGCGGCGTCATCGTGGCCGCCTCGCCCGTGGTCCCGCAGGGCACGAGGTAGTCCACCCCGCCCTCGATGAGTCGCTCCGCGTGGCGGGCCATCGCGTCGAGGTCGAGCGCCCCGTTCGCGTGGAACGGCGTCACCAGGGCCACGCCCAGACCGCGGTACCGCGGGTCTCCGCTGCTCATCCCGATCTCCCGTCGTCGATGCCCCCTGCGTCCTGGCCGGTTCCGGCCAGGAGCTCGTCCACCACCTCCTCGAAGGTGAAGACGCCGCGCCTCGTGCGCACCCACTCCGCGGCCCGGACCGCGCCGGCCGCGAAGCCCTCCCGGCCCCGGGCCTCGTGCACGAGCTCGATGCGGTCGTGCGCGCCCTCGAAGCCGAGCGTGTGGGTCCCGGGGATCTCCCCGGCGCGCGTGCTCGTGACGTACAGCACGTCGTGGGCCGCGCGGGCCTCGGGGGGACCCGCCTCCCAGCGCCGCTTCTCCGCGAGCGCGTCGACGAGGAGGTCGGCGAGGCGCCGCGCCGTTCCGCTCGGGTGGTCGAGCTTGTGGCGGTGGTGCGCCTCGTGGACGTGCGCATCGTATCCACCGACGGCGTCGAAGAGGTGCGCGGCCGATCGCGCGACCCGGAAGAAGAGCTGGACCCCGATCGAGAAGTTCGGCCCGTGCACGATGCCGATTCCGGAATCCGCCGCCCGGGCGAGGGCGTCGAGCGCGTCGGGCGGGAGCCCGGTGGTCCCGGTCACGAGGCCGACGCCCGCGTCCGCGCAGGCCGCGGCGATCACGGGGACGAGCGGACCGGTGGAGAAGTCGATCGCCACCTCCGCGTCGGCGAGCGCGCCCGCGATCGCGGGTGGTCCGCCCTCGAGCTCCGGCCGCCCGATCCGCGCCACCACGGCGTGCTCGCGCGCGGCGGCGACCTCCTCCACGGCGTGGCCCATGCGCCCGTAGCCCACGAGCGCGATTCTCACGCGCTTCTCCGCGAGCAGCCGTCGTCCCCTTCCGCGTCGATGAGCGCCGCGTGCAGCCTGCGCACGAGGTCGCCCGCGGCCGAGCGGTCGACCACCAGGCTCAGGCTCACGTCCGAGGCCTGCGAGATGAGGTGCACCGGGGTGTCGCCCACGACGACGAAGACCTCGCCGCCTAGCCCGGGACGGGCCATGAGACCGCGCCCCACGACCGTGATCGTCGTGAGGTCCCGGCGGACCTCGACCTCCGCGAACGTGCCCAGCTCTGCGGCGACCTCGTCGAGGCTCGTCGCATCGTCGATCGTGAAGGCCGTGGACGAGTGGCTCGTGGCGACGAGGTCGACCTCCAGGCGGTGCCGTCCGAGCACGCCGAACACCCGCGCCAGGAACCCGTAGGGGAGCGCGACCGGCCGCGAGCGCACCTTGAGCAGGGCCACCCCGGCCTTCGCCGTCACGGCCGCGATCTCCGCCGCCCCGCGCTGGTCGTTCCGCACGCGGGTGCCCGGCTCGCCGGGGTGGAAAGAGTCGCGGATACGCAGCGGGACGCCCTCGGCCACGGCCCACTTGGCGGCGACGGGGTGGATCACCCGCGCCCCGGCCCACGAGAGCTCGACCAGCTCCTCGAACCCGATCTCCTCGAGCAGGCGGGGCGCGTCGACCTGGCGCGGGTCGCCGCTGAGCACGCCCGTCACGTCGGTCCAGACGTGGACGGTCCCGGCCCCGAGGGCGCCCCCGAGGATCGCCGCGGAGAAGTCGGAGCCGCCGCGCCCGAGGGTCGTCGTGTGGCCGTCCGCCGTGGCGCCGACGAAGCCCTGGAGCACCGGGATCACGCCCTCGTCGAGGAGCGGGCGGAGGTGGCGCGCGCAGGCCGAGCGGGTGGCGTCCCGGTCCGGGGCGGCCCGCCCGAAGCGGGCGTCCGTGACGACGACCTGACGCGCGTCGAACGCTCGCGCGTCGCAGCCGCGCGCGCGCAGGGCGGCGGCGACGATCCGGTGCGAGAGGTCCTCGCCCGCCGAGAGGATCCGGTCGTCCCGCATGCGGCGGGGGAGATCGTCGTCGCCGCGGGCGGTGGCCCGCAGCGCCTGCAGCCGGGCTTCGATGGCGCGGCGGGTCTCCTCCGCGTCGTCGGCCCGGACGCCCAGGGTCTCGAGCGCCTCCAGGTGCCGCGCCCGCAGGTCGTCGAGCGTGCGCCGGATCTCCTCCGCGGAGGGGATCTCCGCCCGTGCCAGCGCCTGGAGCGTGTCGGTGACGCCCGCCATCGCCGAGACGACGACGACGAGGGGGCGGGGGCCCTCCGCCACGAGCCCCGCGACGTGACGGATCCGCTCCGCGCCCGCGACCGAGGTCCCGCCGAACTTGTAGACGGCCGGCGCGCCCGGCGTGCTCACGAGGGGCGAGGGCTCGCCGCCTCCACCAGGCCCTTCACGCGGCAGAGCTCGGCGTTCAGGAGCGCGGCGCCGGCCGCGCCCCGGTCGAGGTTGTGCGCGAGCGCCAGGAAGGAGATTCCGAGCGCCTCGCAGGGGCGGACCCGGCCCACGGTGACGGTCATCCCGCCGCTCCGGTCGCGGTCGAGCCGCGGCTGCGGACGGGTCGGATCGTCCGTCACCTCGAGGGCGCGCGCGGGCGCGGAGGGGAGGCCGAGCCCCGCGGTCCGCCCCTCCCAGGTGCGGAGGACCTCCAGGACCTCGTCCGGTCCGGGCGCCCCTTCGAGCTCGACCGACACGGACACGAGGTGTCCGTGCAGCACGTTCACGCGCGTCGCCGTGACGCCCACGCGGAAGGGCGCGTCGCGGAGCGCGCCGTCCTCGAGGGCGCCCAGGATCTTCCGAGGCTCGTAGGCGACCTTCTCCTCCTCGCCCGCGATGAACGGGAGGACGTTGTCGACCAGGTCGCCCGCGGGGGGACCCGGCTTGCCCGCGCCGGAGATCGCCTGGAAGGTCGTGGCGACGGCGCGCACGATGCCGAAGCGCTCGTGCAGTGGGGCGAGCGCCATGGCGAGCCCCGTCACCACGCAGTTCGGGTTCGTGACGATCGCTCCCGGCCACCGTTCGCGCTGGCGCTCCACGAGCGCCAGGTGGTGGGCGTTCACCTCCGGGATCACGAGCGGCACGTCCGGATCGTTCCGGAACGTCGACGCGTTGCTCACCACCAGGTGGCCGTCCCCGGCGAGCGCCGGCTCGATCTCGCGCGCGACGGAGGAGGGCAGGGCGGAGAGGATGACCGGGGAGGACCAGGAGCCGGAGAGCGAGCGGACCTCGAGGCTCGCCACCCGCTCCGGCAGCGGCCCGGCCTCGCCGGCCAGCAGATCGCCGAGCCGGCCCCCGGCCGAACGGTCCGACGCTCCTACCTCCGCGATCTCGAACCACGGATGATCCGCGAGCAGGCGCACGAGCCGGGCTCCCACCGTCCCGGTGGTGCCGAGAATGCCGACGGGGATGCGCTCGCTCAACGTGGTGCTCCGGGGGTTCGCGGGGCGGGGTTTCGGGCGTCGGAAATCTCGCATACACGCGAGCGGGACCCAAGGGTCACGGGGCGACGCGCGCCCCGTTCGATCGAGCCGTCCCATCCAGCCATGGACGGATTTCGCGCGGCGTATCGCCCCGGGT
>CAZOYA010000132.1:0-10020 GCA_964583815.1 uncultured Gemmatimonadaceae bacterium
ACGTTGATGGAGCGGAAGCCCTTGCCGCTGGGCGTCGTGAGCGGGCCCTTGAGCAGCACGCGCGTCCGCTCCACGGACTCGAGGGTCTCGCGCGGGAGGGGATCGCGCACCTCCTCCAGCGCGGACACGCCCGCACGCTGGAGGTCGAACTCGAGGTCCGCGCCCGCCGCCTCGAGCACCCGCAGCGTGGCGCGGGTCACTTCGGGGCCGATTCCGTCTCCGGGAACGACTGTGACTGTCTTGGGCATTTCGGTGGGGTTGCTGGGTCGCCGTGGCGGGCGGCGGCGAGCCGGTTCGGACGGATCAGGATGCCCCCGCCCGGGGCAGCGTGTACCACAGGAGGTTGCGGACCACCTGGTCGACCGCGGAGGCGAGGAGCCTCGGGTCGTCGACGGGGTGGGGCTCGCCCTCGAGGATCCCGAACCAGCCGACGATTCCCGAGCGCGCCTCGATGAGCGCGACGGTGAGCCGCACGCGCGGGTGCGTGGCGTCCGGCTCGCGCACGAGCGTCGCCTGCACCGGGAGCACGGCCGCCTGCGCGTCCACGAGCGAGGAGAGCCGGAAGATCTCGCCGAACAGGGGATCCCCGATGCGGAGCACCTCGGCGGCGAGGAACTGCCCGACGGGCAGGCCGCGGGTCCGGGTCTGCAGGGACGGCGAGCGCGCGAGCGCCCGGTCGAGGTCCGCGGGCGGGACCCAGCGGATCCCCTCGCCCCGGGCCCCGAGCGCGAACGCCAGCTCCGCGTCGATGTCGCCCGGAACGCCCACCACCTGCTGGAAGGGGAGGATCATGGCCGTCCGTCCGCGCAGATCGGGCGCGGGGCCACGGGTCGTTCCCGGCTCCGGCGGCGGGGCCGTGCGGCCTCCGCACCCGGCCAGTCCTCCGGCCAGCGCCGCCCACGCGCAGGCGCGGACGAAGCGGGGCGCGGGGGCCCACCCGGTGCGTGGCATCACTGCCCTCCTCTGGTGGATCGGGGGCTCGGGGTCGGGAACGCGGCGAGCCGCGGACGCGGAAAGGTAGGCGCGCGGGGCCCCCCTTTGAACTCCCCGGCTCGCCGCGAGCCATTGACATGGCGGCCGGTGCGTTGCCGATTGGCCGCTCGCGCCGGCCCGCCCGGCGCACACGTCCGACCCCCGATCCCCCGCGAGCCGCCGAAGGGAGCGCACCTCCATGAGCGACACCGCCGTCCGTCACGAGAAGTGGGACGAGATCCGGCACGAGCGGGTGACCGACGACATCTCGCGGCGGCTCTTCTCGGGGGAGCGGATGATGCTCGCGCACGTGTACCTCGAGAAGGGCGCGATCGTCCCCACGCACCGCCACGAGAACGAGCAGATCACGTGGATCGTCGAAGGGGCGCTGCGCTTCTGGATCGGCGAGGAGGGATCGGACGACGTGCAGGAGCTCGTGGTCTCGAAGGGCGAGGTGCTCCACATCCCCTCGAACGTGCCGCACAAGGCCGAGGCGCTCGAGGACACCTTCGACGTGGACGTCTTCAGCCCGCCCCGCCAGGACTGGCTCGACGGCACCGACACCTACTTCCACCGGAAATAGTCGCGTGGACCTGGGGATCGGGGGACGGGTCGCGATCGTCTGCGGCTCGAGCGCGGGGCTGGGCCGGGCGGTGGCGCACGCGCTGGCCGAGGAGGGCGCTCGGGTCGTCGTGAACTCCCGCTCCGAGGAGCGCGTGCGCGAGGCGCGCGACGAGATCGCCGGGGCGACCGGCGCCGAAGTGGAGGCGATCGCGGCGGACCTGACCGATCCCGACGGCGTGCGGACGCTCGTCTCGGGCGCGACCGCCCGCTTCGGCCGCGTCGACATCCTCGTCACGAACACCGGCGGACCGCCGTCCGGACCCTTCGAGGCCCACGGACCCGAGGTCTGGCGCCAGGCGATCGAGCGGAACCTCGAGAGCGTCGTGAACCTGGTCCGCGAGGTCCTGCCGGGAATGAAGGAGCGCCGCTGGGGCCGCATCCTGAACGTGACGTCGATCTCGGTGAAGCAGCCCGTGGCGGGGCTCATCCTCTCGAACTCGATCCGTGCGGCCGTGACCGGCTTCGCCCGGACGGTCGCGAACGAGGTCGCCCCGCACGGCGTGACGGTGAACAACATCCTCCCCGGCTTCACGCGCACCGAGCGGCTGGTGGAGCTCGCCACCGCGCTCTCGAAGCGCGAGGGCGTGAGCATCGAGGACGCGTACGCACGGTGGGAGGCGGAGATCCCGATGGGGCGCGTCGGGGAGCCGCACGAGTTCGCGGCGATGGCGGCGTTCCTGTGCTCGGAGCGCGCCTCCTACGTCACAGGACAGTCCGTCGCCGTGGACGGCGGCTGGATCAAGGCACTCTTCTAGGGCGAATCGACATGGGCGCAGTGGCCTTCCAGGAATCGGAGTGGATCTGGAAAGACGGGGAGTTCATCCCCTGGAGCGACGCGAAGCTCCACATCTTCTCGACCGCCGTGCAGTTCGGGACCTCGGTCTTCGAGGGGATGCGAGCGTACGAGACCGCGCGCGGCCCCGCGATCTTCCGGCTCGACGCGCACATCCGGCGGCTCTACGACTCGGCGAAGGTCTACCGGATGGTGCCGGAGATCGCGCCCGAGGAGGTCGCGCGCGCGAGCGTCGAGATGGTCCGCCGCAACGGCCTGAAGAGCGCCTACATCCGCCCCATGGTCCTGCGCGGCTACGGCGCGCCCGGCATCGCGCCCTTCCAGAGCCCGGTCGAGACGTACGTGGGCGGCTGGGAGTGGGGGAACTACCTGGGGGAGCAGGCGCTCGCGGAGGGAATCGACGTCTGCGTCTCCTCGTGGCAGCGGGCCATGCCGAACACCTACCCGCAGCGCGCCAAGGCCGGCGGCCACTACGTGAGCGCGCAGCTCATGAAGATGGAGGCGATCCAGAACGGCTACACGGACGCGATCGCCCTCGGGCCCGGCGGGCTGGTGAGCGAGGGAAGCGGGATGAACGTCTTCCTCGTGCGGGACGGCGTGGTCATCACCCCGTTCCTCGACGGGACCTCGCTCGAGGGGATCACGAGGAGCGCGATCCTCGTGATGGCGCAGGACCTCGGCTACCGGGTCCGCGAGCAGCCGGTCCCGCGCGAGAGCCTGTACACGGCCGACGAGATCTTCTTCACCGGCACCGCCGCGGAGGTGACGCCGGTCCGGAGCGTGGACGGGATCCCGGTCGGGGCCGGCAGGGCCGGGCCGGTGGCGCTCGACATCCAGCGGCACTTCCTCGAGACGGTGCGGGGTCGCAACGACGACCCGCACGGCTGGCTCACCTACGTGGAGTGAGCCGCAGCACCACGTGAGCGGTCACGCGGCGGGAGCCCGGGCGAACTACCAGTCCGGGCTCTCCTGCTCCTCGAGCCGGCGGAGCTCCTCGCGGAGCCGCTCCTCGTCGTCCCGCGATACCCTCGTGGCGGCGGCCGGCCGCGGATGGCGCTCGGCCGAGTTGCGCACGACGAGCCCGATCAGCATCCCCGCGGTCACGATCGCGATGGCGGGCATGAGGTAGCCGAGGAGGTTGAAGCCCTCGGGGGGCGGAGCCATGAGCACGGCCGGACCGAAGTCGGCGACGAAGCCCGCCTGGATCGCCTCCACGCTCTCGCCGGCCTCGAGCGCCTCGCGGATGCGCTGGGTCCACGTGGGGGACACGCCGCACTGCATCTGGAACTGGCAGGAGTGCACGTCCAGCCCGCAGCTGCAGTTGCACCGGAGCGCCGTCTCGAGGAGCATCAGCTTCTCGCCGATCTCGCCCTCGTGGTAGTGGGCGCCCATGGGGGCGTTCGGATCGAAGCCCAGATGCGTGGGTCCGGTCGACTGCGCGGCGACCGGCGCCGCGACCAGCCCGCCCGCGAGGGCGAGCGCCAGCATCGACGGAATCTTCATCGCGCTCCTTCCGTGCATCGAGCCGTGCATCCCCGGCGCCCCGTCCGGCGCCGTTCCGCCTCTATGTAACCTGCACGGGGACGCTCGTTCCGCCCGCGAGGGGGCGCGCCACGATTGCACCGGAGCCCGCTACCGGTTACTTCATTGCCTTCCCATCGGAGTCGAACAACAGCACGGGACGCGACATGACGATCAAGCGACGCGACTTCCTGAAGAAGGCGGGCACGGGCGCCGGAGCCGTGGCCCTGGGCGCCTGTGGCGGCGCGGGGGCGGGCGTCGCGGGCGCCACGGACGGGACCGTGGAGGGGCCGCGGGTGAATTGGCGGATGGCGACGAGCTTCCCCCCGAGCCTCGACATCCTCCATGGAGCGGGCGTCCGCATCGCCGAGCGCGTCTCGCAGCTCACGGGGGGCAACTTCACGATCCGCGTCTACGCGGCCGGCGAGATCGTCCCCGCCCTGCAGGTCATGGACGCCGTGATGCAGGGCACCGTCCAGTGCGGCGTGAGCCCCGGCTACTATTACACGGGCAAGAGCCCCGCGCTCGCCTTCGACACGGCGATCCCCTTCGGGCTCAGCACCCGTCAGCAGTACGCCTGGCTCATGCAGGGGGGCGGCCTGGAGCTCATGAACGAGATCTACGGCCGGTTCGGCGTGGTCATGTTCCCGGCCAACTCCACCGGTGGCCAGATGGGCGGCTGGTTCCGGCAGCCGATCAACAGCCTCTCCGATCTCACCGGGCTCCGGTTCCGAATCCCCGGCATCGGGGGCGAGATCATGTCCCGCCTCGGCGCGACCGTGCAGGTGCTCGCCGCCTCCGAGCTCTACCCCGCGCTCGAGCGCGGGGCGATCGACGCGCTCGAGTGGGTCGGGCCCTACGACGACGAGAAGCTCGGGTTCCACCAGGTCGCCAAGAACTACTACTACCCCGGCTGGTGGGAGGGCGGCGTCTCCATGGGGATGCTGATCAGCCAGCGTCACTTCGACGAGCTGCCGCCCCACTACCAGGAGATGCTCAAGGCGGTGTGCGCCGAGACGTTCATCGACCGGCTCTCCAGCTACGACAACGCGAACCCGCAGGCGCTCCGCCGGCTCGTGCAGGATCACGGCGTGACGCTCCGCCCCTATCCGCAGGACATCATGGACGCGGCCTGGCGGGAGTCGAACGCGTACATGGAGGAGCAGGCGGCCGCGGACGAGACCTTCCGCCGCGTGTGGGAGTCCTACCGCGCCTTCCGGGACATCTCCTTCCCCTACGCCGCGGGCAACGAGATGGCCTACATGCAGGCCGCGTTCACCAAGGTCGGGAACGTGGGCATGACCGCCTGACGGAGCAGGGCACGTTCACGTCCCGCGGGGCGCGGCGAGGGGCGGGCGCCCATCCGGGCGCCCGCCCCTTCGCGCGTCAGGGCGTCTCGATCTCGAGCGCGCGGTAGCAGTACCACGCCGCCGCGCTCCGCCAGGGGCGCCACCGGTCGCCGAGGACGGCGATCTCGCGCTCGCTCGGCAGGGCCGCGAGTCCGTGGATCCGGGCGTAGCCCGCCCGCACGCCCAGGTCTCCGGCGGGCCACACGTCGGCGCGGCGCAGTCGGAAGAGGAGGTACATCTGGGCGGTCCACACGCCGATGCCGCGCACGCGGGTGAGCCGCTCCACGACGGTCTCGTCGTCGAGGTGCTCGAGGTCGTCGAGCGGGACCTCGCCCGAGAGGGTCCGGGCGGCCAGGTCACGGATCGCCGCGAGCTTGGGACGCGACAGCCCCGCCCCGCGCAGCACCTCCTCGGGCGCGGCGAGCACCTTCTCCGCCCGCACGTCTCCGCCCAGCGCCGCCTCGAACCGCCCGTGGATCGTGCGGGCCGCCGCGCCCGCGAGCTGCTGGAAGCAGATCGAGCGGGCGAGGTAGGCGAAGGGCGGATCGTCCCGACGAGGGATCCGCACCGGTCCGATCCGCTCGATCCACGGCGCGAGGCGCGGGTCCTCCGCGAGGACCCGCGCCGCCACGCGCGGTTTCAGGATGGGCGGACGGCGCCCCCGCCCGCTCAGGTCGTCGGCAGCGCCAGCCACCCCAGGACCGCGAGGACCAGGACCTGCAGGCCGATGAACGGGATCACGCCCCGGTAGATCGTCGTGGTCTCGATGCTCCGGGGCGTCACGCCGCGCAGGTAGAAGAGGCTGAAGCCGAAGGGCGGTGTGAGGAAGGACGTCTGCAGGTTCACGGCCAGCAGAACGCCGAGGGCCGTCAGGTCGACGCCGAGGATGATCGCCGGCGGCACGATGAGCGGCACGATGATGAAGGCGATCTCGAAGAAGTCGATGAAGAACCCGAGGATGAACACCACCAGGTTCACGATGACGAGATAGCCGAGGGCGCCGCCGGGAATGCCGGTGAGCATCCCCTCGATCCACAGATCGCCGTTGAAGCCGCGGAAGACCAGCGCGAACGCCGTGGAGCCGATCAGGAGGAACGTCACCATGATGGTGAGCCGGCTCGTCTCCTCCATCGCCGCCCGGAGGGTGGCGTAGTTGAGCTGCCGGTTCATCGCGGCGAGCACGAGCGCTCCGACCGCGCCGAGCGCGCCCGCCTCGGTCGGCGTCGCGATCCCCGCGAAGATGCTGCCGAGCACCACGACGATCAGGGTGAGCGGCGGGAGCAGCGAGATCACGACCCGCTTGGCCAGCTCGAATCCCTTCGTGCGCATCTCCGGGGGGAGCGCCGGTGCGACGTCCTTGTCGAAGAAGGCGAGGACGATCACGAACAGGATGTAGGAGCCGGTGAGGAGGAGCCCCGGCACGATCGCCGCGCGGAACAGGTCCCCGACGCTCACGCCCATCTGGTCGCCCAGCACGATGAGCACGATCGAGGGCGGGATGATCTGTCCGAGGGTGCCGGAGGCCGAGATCACCCCGAGGCTCAGCTCCTTGTTGTACCCGTTGCGGAGCATGACGGGCAGCGAGATGAGCCCCATCGCGGTCACGCTCGCGCCCACCACGCCCGTCGCCGCCGCGAGCAGCGCGCCCACCACGACGACGCCCACCGCGAGCCCGCCCCGGAAGCCCCCGAAGAGCGCTCCGATCGTCTCGAGGAGCTGCTCGGCCAGCTTGCTCTTCTCGAGGATCGTGCCCATGAAGATGAAGAAGGGCACGGCGAGGAGCGTGTAGTTCGACATGGTCCCGAACGTCCGCTCCGGCAGGGCGAACAGAAGGAACGGGTCGAAGGCGCCGAAGGCCGCTCCGAGCAGGGAGAAGAGGAGCGACACGCCCCCCAGCACGAAGGCCACCGGCAGGCCCGAGAAGATCAGCGCGAGCGTGCAGGCGAACATCGCCGGACCCCAGAGCTCCATCATACCTGGCCCCCGTGGGCCGCGCTGTCGCCGACGTGCTGGACCTCGTGCACGCCTCGGAGCTCGGGAACCCGTTCGCCCCGGATCAGCGCGACGAGCTTGATCGAGTGGCTCAACCCCTGGAGCACGATGAGCGCGAAGGACACCAGGATCAGGGCCTTGATGGGATAGCGCGCCAGCCCGCCCGGATCCGGCGACATCTCACGGATCTGCCACGAGCTCCGGACCGCCGGCCAGGAGAGCCAGAGCATGGCGACCGCGAACGGGATCATGAACAGGATCGTGCCCACCAGGTCGATCAGCGCGCGCGTCTTCGCCTGGAGGCGTGCGAAG
This sequence comes from uncultured Gemmatimonadaceae bacterium, assembly GCA_964583815.1. Taxonomy (GTDB): domain Bacteria; phylum Gemmatimonadota; class Gemmatimonadetes; order Longimicrobiales; family Gaopeijiaceae; genus JAWLHJ01. Next base: position 7,564 of record CAZOYA010000132.1, read on the forward strand.
ACGACGTCCACGCGCACGTGCACGTCCTGGTTCACCCCGTAGGCCGCGCCCAGCAGGAAGATGAGGCTGAAGGCGTACCACTGCGCCTCCACCAGCGGCGTGAGGTTCATCGAGAGCCCCATGGCGCGGGAATAGTAGCGCAGCAGCACCCCCACAGCCCCGATCCCGACCATGATCAGGGTGAGCCAGCGGATGCCGACGCCGATCGTATTGTTCACGCGGTCGATGCCCGCGCTCACTCTTCGGAGGGTAGACATGGTCGTGATGATGCAACGAGGCGACGCGTGTCGCAACGCCCATGTGAAATTCGTCACGAGCCGGGGGACGGCGGGCGCCGCCCCCGTGCGAGGCCTCAGATCAGGTAGCCTCCGTCGACCGGAATCACCGCCCCGGTGATGTGCCGCGCCGCCTCCGAGCACAGGAACACGACCACGCCCGCGACGTCCTGGGGATCGCCGAGACGGCCGAGCGCGGAGCGTTCCCGCGCCCGGTCGAGGTGTTCCGAGGGGACGCCCTCGGTGAGGCGCGTGGTGCGGATGTAGCCGGGCGCCACCGCGTTCACGTTGATGTTGCGCGGCCCCAGCTCGACCGCGGTGCTGCGGGTGAGACCGATGAGGCCGGCCTTCGAGGCGGAGTAGTTCGCGATGCCGAAGTCGCCCCGAACGCCCTGCACCGAGGAGACGTTCACGATCTTCCCGAAGTCCTGGGCCCTCAGGAAGGGGGCGACCGCGCGCGTGAAGAAGAACGCCCCGTCGAGGTTCGTCCGGAGCACCGCCTCCCACTCGTGATCCTGCATGCGCCAGAGCGCGCGATCGCGGCCGATGCCGGCGTTGTTCACGAGCACGTGCAGCCCCCCGAGCTCGTCGTGCACCTCCGCGACGAACGAGCTCACGTCGGCGGAGTCGCGCACGTCGCAGCTGCGGAAGTACGTGCGGACCTCGAGCTCGCGCAGGCGGCGTGCGACGTCGTGGGCCTCGAGGCGGGCCGTCGCGCCCGTGTCGAGGAAGCAGAAGGCCACGTGCGCCCCGCAGCGTGCGAGGGACAGCGCGATGGCGCGCCCGATGCCGCTCGAGGCGCCCGTGACGATCGCGACCCGGCCGCGGAGGTCGCCGCCCTGGAGATGCGGCTGGGGCTCGGGGTCGACCACCTCGTCGAGCAGCGCCTCCACGGCGTGGTCGATGGATTCCTGATCGTCGAGGACGGTCTCCCGCGCGGGGCGTGGCGACGGCTCCGGCGCGGGCACGCCCTTCCAGGGCGGTGGATCGGTCATGGCCGCACAGGCTAGGCAGGCGCCGCGGGACGCGCAATCGGGCCGCGGGCGCTCCGGCCCGGCCGGACTTCTCCCTCAGCGGTCCGGCGCGCGGCCTTCGTCGGCGGGCTCGGCGCCGCCTTCCGTGGCTTCCGGTCCGGCCTCCGCCGACCGGTCCCGGGCGCCCGCCACCTCGCGCCGGGTCCCCGGTGCCGGTACCGGATCGGTGCCGTGCTTGATCGAGCGACCCTCCACGAGGAAGACGACGTCCTCCGCGATGTTGGTCGCCAGGTCCGCGACACGCTCGAGGTTCTGCGAGATGAGGAGGAGCTCGAGCGCCCCGGACAGGCGCCTCGGATCCTCGAGCATGTGCGTCACGAGGATCCGGAACATGGATCCCCGCAGATCGTCCACCCGGTCGTCCGTCGCACACACGATGCGTGCGGTCCCCGTGTTGCGGGCCACGTAGGCGGCGAGCGCGTCCGAGACCATCTCTCGCGTGATGTCGACCATCTCCTGGAGCTCGCGGACCTCCGGCACGGGCGGAAAGCCGGCGAGCCGCTTCGCCGCGTTCGCGATGTTGAGGGCGTGGTCGCCCATGCGCTCGAGGTCGTTGGAGACCTTGTTCGCGGTCACGATCCGGCGGAGGTCCGAGCCCATCGGCTGGTGGAGCGCGAGGAGCTCGATGACCTGGTCGTCGATCTCCACCTCGAGCTCGTTGATGCGGGCGTCGGCCTCCCGGAGCTCGTCGACGGCGTCCGGATCGCGCTCCAGCGCGGCGCGGGTGGCGCGCGCGACCGCCGATTCGACGAGCCCGGCCATCCGCATGAGCCGGTCCTGGAGCCCGTCTAGCTGGTCGTGGAAATGGCGCTGCCCCGCCGTCTGCGCGCTCACCCGAACCTCCCCGTGATGTAGGCCTCCGTCTGCTCCTCACGCGGATTCGTGAAGATCTCGTCCGTGGGCCCGTACTCGACCAGTCGGCCCATGTAGAGGAAGGCCGTGTAATCGGATACACGCGCGGCCTGCTGCATGTTGTGCGTCACGATCACGATCGTGTACTCCGACTTGAGCTCGTAGATGAGCTCCTCGATCCGCTGGGTGGCGATCGGGTCGAGGGCCGAAGCGGGCTCGTCCATGAGGACGATCTCCGGCCGCGCCGCCAGCGCGCGCGCGATGCAGAGGCGCTGCTGCTGGCCGCCCGAGAGCGC
>CAZOYA010000133.1:0-9985 GCA_964583815.1 uncultured Gemmatimonadaceae bacterium
CGAGGTTGCTGTTCGCGATGAGCACGCGCGGGGCGTCCTCGTGCGTGCGCACGACGCCCACGGGACGGCCGGACTGCACGAGCATCGTCTCGTCCGGCGCGAGCGATCGCAGCGTGCGCACGATCGCGTCGAAGCTCGCCCAGTCGCGCGCGGCCTGGCCGCGGCCGCCGTAGACGACCAGGCGCTCGGGCGCCTCGGCGACGTCCGGGTCGAGGTTGTTAATGAGCATCCGGAGCGCCGCCTCGATCGGCCAGGTCGCGCACGTCCGCTCGGGCCCGCGCGGGGCCCGCACCGTACGCGCGCCCTCGGTCGCACCGGCCGCCGGGGCGGCGGGCGGAGGGGGCGTGCGCCGGGTGGTCGTCGGCTCAGTCATCGTCCCTCCGGAGGTTCGAGGTGAGGACGCCGCTGCGCACGAGCCCGCGCACGGCGTCGATGTCGGGGGAGAGCGGCCGGTCGGCGAGGAGCGGCGGGACCACGGCGCGGATCCGCGCGTGCGCCTCCTCCACGCCGGCTCCGGAGCGGAGCGGCCGGTGCGCCTCCAGCGCCTGCGCCGCGCACATCAGCTCGATCGCCACCACGCTCTCGGCCAGGTCGAGCCCCCGCCGCGCCTTCCGGGCGGCCGCGGGTCCGAAGGAGTTGTAGTCTTCCATCCCCGCACTGGTGGGAATGTTCGCGACGCTGGACGGTCCCGCGAGCTGGATGATCTCGTTGCAGCACGCCGCGGCCGTGTACTGCGCGATCATGAAGCCGGAGTGCAGCCCGGGCCGCGGGCTCAGGTACGCCGTGAGGTGCGCCTCGGGGTCCTGGGCGGCGAGCATGAGGTACGTCCGCCGCTCACTCACGCCGGCCACGTGCGCGATCGCCACCGCGAGCAGGTCGAGGGGGATCGCGAGCGGCATCCCGTGGAAGTTCCCCGCCGACACGACGTCCGCGGGCCGCCCCTTCGTGCCCTCGAAGACGAGCGGGTTGTCCGTCACGGCGCCGAGCTCGCGCTCGATCACCTCGCGCGCCCAGCCGATCGCGTCGAGCGCCGCCCCCATCACCTGCGGCGCGCAGCGGAGCGAGTAGGGGTCCTGCACGCGGGGATCGCCCGTCCGGTGCGCCTCGCGCACCTCGCTCCCCTCGAGCAGCGCGCGCAGGGCCCCCGCGACGCGCGCCGGCCCCCGCTGCCCGCGGGCCTCGTGCACCCGCGCGTCCAGGAAGGCGTGCGAGGCCCGGCAGGCGTCGATCGACATGGCGCACGCCGTCACGGCGGCGTCGAGGAGCCGGTCGAGGTCGTGCACGAGCAGCGCGCCCCGCGCGGCCATCAGGTGCGTGCCGTTGATGAGCGCGAGCCCCTCCTTGGCCGTGAGCTCGAGCGGCGCGAGCCCCGCGGCCGCGAGCGCGTCGGCGGCGGGGACGGTCCGGCCGTCCACCTCGACCTCGCCCTCGCCGATGAGCGCGAGGGAGGCGTGGGCGAGCGGCGCCAGGTCCCCCGAGGCGCCGACCGAGCCGGTCTCGGGCACGCGCGGCGTGATGCCGGCGTTCAGCAGGCCGACGATCGCGCCCGCGAGCTCGGGCCGCGCGCCCGATCGCCCGCGGCACAGCGAAGCCGCGAGGAGCGTGAGCATCGCCCGCACGACGTCCCTCGGAAGCGGATCGCCGACCCCCGACGCGTGCGACCGGAGCAGGTTGTGCTGCACCTCGCCGAGCTCGTCGTCCGCGATCCGCTGGCGCGAGAGCGAACCGAAGCCCGTGTTCACGCCGTAGAGCGGCTCTCCCCGGTCGATTGCGCGCTCCAGGCGGGTGCGGCCCTCCGCGAGGCGGCGGAGCCCCTCCGGACCGATCGCGAGCGGCACGTCCTCGCGGGCCACGCGCACGACGTCCGCGGTCGCGAGGGGTCCGCCGTCGAGGAGCAGGGCGTCCCGACCCGGCGCGTCGCGGCTCACGGCCCCACTCCCGCGACGATGCTCCCGGCGATCGCGTCGTCCGCCCCGCCGAACACGAGCGCGTGCGGGAGCGTCGCCCGGTCCCACCCCTCGAGCGACGGCGCGCCCAGGTCCACGAGCGCGAAGTCCGCGAGGCGGCCCGGCGCGATCTCGCCCGCCGGGAGCGAGAGCGCGCGGGCGCCGGCGGCCGTCGCCGCCCGGAGCAGCCTGTGCGCGACGCGCCCTTCCTCGTCCACCACGATCCCGCGCCTGCGCAACACGAGCCGCTGCGCGTACTCCGCGAGGCGCATCTCCTCGAGCATCGAGATGCGCGCGTTGGAGTCGGTGCCCAGCGCGAAGCGACCGCCGGCTTCGAGCAGGGCGGGCAGGTCGGGGATCCCGTCCCCGAGGTTCGCCTCCGTGAGCGGGCACAGGCACACGGTCGCGCCGGTCTCCGCGAACGCGCGCAGGTCCGCGGGCGTCGTGTGCGTGCAGTGGACCGCAGTGAAACGATCGTCCACGGCGGTGCGCTCCAACAGGAGCTCCATCGGGGTGCGCCGGTAGTGCGCGCGGCAGGCTTCCACCTCGGCCATCTGCTCCTCGACGTGCATGTGGAACGGGAGGCGCCGCCGGACCGACTCCGCGTGCAGCTCGGCGACCGCCTCGATGGGCGCGGCGCGGATGGAGTGCGCGACGATCCCCAGGGATTGCGTGCGGGGCTCCAGGGAACCCGCCAGGCGGTCGAGCGCGTGCCAGTATCCGTCGAGGTTCGGGGTGGCGAAGCGCGTCTGGCTCCCCGTGAGCGGCCCGTGCCCGTGCGCCTCGAGGCTGCCGGTCGCGTAGTAGGCGCTCAGCAGCACGATGCGGATCCCCGCCTCGCGCGCGGCCTCGAGCACCACCGCGTCAAGCTCGTAGCCGCCGCTCCCGGGCGCGTGGTGGAGGTAGTGGAACTCCCCCACCGCGGTGATGCCCGCGCGGCGCATCTCCCGGAACGCGCGCAGGGTGAGCGCATGCGTGGACTCGGGCCCGAGCGACTCCACGAGCCGGTACATCGCCTCGCGCCACGACCAGAAGCTCGCCGGCGCGTCGGCCCGACCCGGCGGGAACGTCTCGCCGTGGCCGCGCAGCCCCCGCTGGAAGGCGTGGCTGTGCGCGTTCACGAAGCCCGGCAGGAGGGCCCGCCCGGCCAGGCGCTCCACGGGCGCGGGCGCGGCCGCCCGGGCGTGATCGCCGGGCCCGCGCTCCACGGCCAGGATCGAGCCGTCCCGGCCGACCACCACGCGCACGCCCTGCTCGAAGCCATCCCCGGTCCAGGTCAGGTCGGCTTCGAGAACGCGGGCCGGGCGCGCCTCGCTCAAGACGACGCCCCGCCCGGCGCCACGACGAGGCGCCGGACGAGCCGCTCGAGCAGGCCGCGCGCCCGGACGAACTCCTCGACCGGGAGCCGCTCGTTCGGCCGGTGCGCGACCTCGATGGAGCCGGGCCCCCAGAGCACGCAGTCGATGCCCATCGTCGAGAGCCATCCCCCGTCGGAGGCGAAGGAGACGCCCCGGCTCTCCCGCTGGCCCGTGAGCTCCTGGAGCGCGCGGTGGAGCGGCGCGTCCTCCGGCGTGAGCAGCGGCGGATTGTCCCCGAGCACCACGAGCTCGGCGTCCACCTCGGCGCCCGCATCGCGGACCATCGCCAGGACCTCGGCGGCGTCCTCCCCCGGGAGGAGCCGGATCCCGACGTCCACGGTGCACCGGTCCGGGATCACGTTGAGGGCCTCGCCCCCGCGGATCCGCGCCACCGTGAGCACCGGATGCGGCACCTCCGGGAAGAAGGGGCTCGTGGGCGTCCGCCGCGACCCGAGCCGCTCGCGCAGCTCGCGGAGCCGGGCGAGGAGCGTCCCGGCGCGCTCGATCGCGTTCACGCCGAGATGCGGCGAGCCGGAATGCGCCGCGCGCCCCCGCACAGTGAGACGCACCTTCAGGTGACCCTTGTGCATCCGGACCACGCGGAGCGAGGTCGGCTCCCCGATCACCGCGCTCCGGGGGAGCGGGCGCTCCCGCGGCCACGACTCCGCGAGGTGGCGGGCGCCGAGCGAGCCCACCTCCTCGTCCGAGGTGAGGATCAGGCCGAGCGGGTGCGCCAGCGTCCGCGCGTCCGTCTCCCGGAAGACCTGGATCGCCAGGCAGTCGAACCCCTTCATGTCGGCGGTGCCGCGGCCGATCCAGGCGCCGTCGCGCTCGTGAAGCTCGAAGGGGTCCCGCACCCAGCCCTCCTCCTCCGCGGGGACGGTGTCCAGGTGTCCGGCGAGGAGCAGTCCCTCCCCGTCGGGCCCGGGCGGCGGCCCCTTGAGCGCGACCACCTCGAGCTTCTCGCCCCCTTCGCGCTCGAAGAGCACCAGCTCCACGTCGGGCCCCTCGAGGTAGTCGAGCACGAGCTCCGCGATCGCGCGGTTGCCGCGGGCGCTCGTCGAGTCGATCCCGACCAGCCGGCGGAGGAGCTCCTCGTCGGCGAGACGCGTGCGGCCCCCCGGGCGGGTCGGATCGGAGATTTCGGCGGCGTGCGTCATCCCGTTCCGCGGCGGACCTTCGGTGGAGGGGGACGGAGGTCCGGAAGCATAGGCCCGGCCCCGGTGCGGGTCCAGCAGGACCGGACCGCCTCAGATCTGCTCCCGGAACAGGCGTGCCGTCCGATTCCGGGCGTGTCGGGCCACGGACCACCGCTCCACGTCGGCGCGCGTGATCTCGTTCGCGCGCGCGATGTCGCAGGCGAAGGACGCGTCCAGGCGCTCGGTGAACTCCGGATCGAACACGCCCAGCGCCACCTCGAAATTGATCTCGAAGGAGCGGTTGTCGAAGTTCGCCGACCCCACGATGGCCCACTGCCCGTCCGCGGTCACCGCCTTCACGTGCATCATCGTGGGCTGGTACTCGAAGACGCGCACGCCCGCTTCCAGCAGCCTGGGATACCACGTCTGGCTCGCCATGCGGATGAGCCATGAATCCTGGTGGCTGCCCGGCACGAGGAGCTGCACGTCGACGCCCCGGCGCGCCGCGTCGGCGAGCCCCAGCTCGAGGTTCGGATCGGGCGCGAAGTACGGGGTCGCGATGCGGATCCGCTCCCGCGCCCAGTGGAACATGAACCAGTAGGCGAGGCCGATCTCCGACGTGGCGGACGCGGGGCCGGTGTTGATCGCGCACATGCGGACGTCGCCCACGCGCTCGAGCTTCGGGAAGAGACGGGTCCCCACGAGCGTCTCCCCCGTCGCCTGGCGCCAGTTCTCCGCGAACGCGCCCTGCAGCCAGCGCACGATCGGCCCCTCGACCCGAAAGTGGTCGTCGCGCCAGTGCTCGGGATCCTCGGCGTCGCCCGTCCACTCGGCGGCGATCCCCACGCCGCCCGTGAACCCGGTCCGGCCGTCGACCACCATCACCTTGCGATGCGTGCGGTGGTTCGAGCGCTCGAGGCTGTGCCAGCGCACCGGATTGAACCACGCCACCTCGCAGCCCGCCGCGCGCATCCGCTCCACGAGCGCCGGATCCATCTTGAACGCCCCGACGGCGTCCAGGAGCACGCGCACCTCCACGCCGCGGAGCGCGGCCTCCGCGAGCGCCGCGGCGAAGTCGCGCGCGATCTGGCCCGTCCAGTAGATGTAGGAGAGGAGGTTGATGGACTCCCGCGCCTCCTCGATCGAGGCGAGCATCGCCGGGAAGATGCGATCGCCGTTCACGAGGAGCTCGATGCGGTTGCCGTCGACGAGCGGCACCCCCAGGTGCGCCGCGAGCGCCGCGGCGGGGCCGTCCGGCGCGCCCCGCGTGCTGAGGCGCTCCGGGGCGATGTCCACGAACTCGGGCGCGAGCGCCCGGTAGGCGAGCCGCACGAGCCAGGCCGCTCCGAGGGCGGCCAGGCCGCGGACGACGAGCTTCTTCATGCGTCTCCGGTCGGGGGAGCCCGGTCCTCACCCGCGCCGAGAAGCAGGAACCGTACCCGCTACTCGCCTCCGAAGTGGAACTCGAAGCGGGGCGTGTAGCGTCGAACCGAGGCGTACTGGGGCGGCCAGGGCAGATCCCACCCCTGCATGGCCGCCGCGTGGCGCGTCCAGTACGGGTCGAAGAGATGCGCGCGCGCGAGCAGACAGAGGTCCGCGCGGCCGGCGGCGATGATCGTGTTCACGTCCATCCAGGACGAGACGTTGCCGACGGCCATCGTGGCGATCCCCGCCTCGTGGCGGATGCGGTCCGCGAAGGGCGTCTGGAAGAGCCGGCCGTAGCGGGGCTGCTGGTCCGGGACCGTCTGCCCCGCCGACACGTCGATCGCGTCGCATCCGTGCGCGGACAGCATGCGGGCCACCTCCACGGCGTCTTCGGGCCCGAGCCCGCCCGGCTTCCAGTCGACGGCGCTCACCCGAACGCTCATCGGCTTGTGCGCGGGCCAGGCGGCGCGGCACGCGTCGAAGACCTCGAGGGGAAAGCGCATCCGATCCGCGAGCGCGCCGCCGTACTCGTCCGTGCGCCGGTTCGTGAGCGGCGAGACGAACGACGCCAGCAGGTAGCCGTGCGCCATGTGGATCTCGAGCAGATCGAACCCGGCGGCCTCGGCGAGCTCCGTGGCGCGGACGTAATCCGCGACCACCTCGTCCATGTCGGCGCGGGTCATCTCGCGCGGCGTCTGGCTGCGGTCGGGGAAGTAGGGGATCGGCGAGGCGGACACGAGCGGCCAGTTGCCCTCCTCGAGCGGCTCGCTGTCGCCTTCCCAGAGGAAGCGCGTCGAGCCCTTGCGTCCGGCGTGGCCGAGCTGGACCGCGATCTTCGCGGGCGAGTGCCCGTGCACGAAGTCCACGATGCGCCGCCAGGCGTGCGCGTGCTCCTCCTTCCAGAGGCCAGCGCATCCGGGGGAGATCCGCGCTTCGGGCGAGACGTCCGTCATCTCCGCGTAGACGAGCCCCGCCCCGCCCACCGCCCGGCTGCCGAGGTGCTGCAGGTGCCAGTCGCCCACGGTGCCGTCCACCGCGCAGTACTGGCACATCGGCGAGACCACGACCCGGTTCGGGATCACGAGCTCGCGGAGGCGGAAGGGCGTGAACATCGGGGGCGGCGGCGGATCGCGCGGCACGGGCACCCCGGCCTGCGCCTCCGCCCGCTCCGCCACGAGCCGGTCCACGCGCGCGAGGAACTCCGGATCGCGGACGCGCAGGTCCTCGTGCGTGATCCGGAGGCTGCGGGTGAGCAGCGTGAAGACGAGCTGCACGGGCTCGAGGTCCATGTAGCGCTCGGTCGCCTCGAACCACTCGAGGCTCGCCTGCGCCGCGCGCTGGAGCGACTCCACGGACGGGCGGCGCTCGGCTTCGTAGGCGGCGAGCGCGGCGCGGACGCGGGCGCAGCGATCCGGGGAGGGCTCGGCCGGAGCCTCCCCGACGAGCCCGGCCGCGAGGAGCGCGTCCCGGAGCGCAATCGCGTCGAGCATGCCGAGGCGGGTCCCCGAGCCGACCGAGAAGTGCGCCGTGTGCGCGGCGTCGCCGATCAGCACGACGTTCTCGTGCGTCCAGCGCTCGCAGCGCACGGTGGGGAAGCTCCGCCACACGCTCCGGTTGGCGGTGAGCGGGTGCCCCCGGAGCTCCTGGGCGAACAGCGCCTCGCAGTACGCGACCGTCTCCTCCTCGGTCGCATCCTCCAGCCCCGCCGAGCGCCAGGTCGCCTCCGTGCACTCGACGATCCAGGTCGACTGCCCCGGCGCGTACTGGTAGGCGTGCACGCGCCAGAGGCCGTGCTCGTTCTCGCGGAAGTGGAAGGTGAAGGCGGGGAGCGGGAGCGTCGTGCCGAGCCAGACGAAGCGGTTCGGGCGCCAGTCGAAGCTCGGCCGGAAATGCTCCTCCAGGCGCGCGCGCACCGTCGAGTTCACGCCGTCCGCGCCGACGACGAGGTCCAGGCGGCCGAGGCCCGCCCGCCCCTCGAGCGCGCCGGCAGCGTCGATCTCGGATTCGAACCGGAGATCCACCCCGAGCGCCCGCGCCTCCCGCTGGAGGACGTCGAGGAGCCGGTGGCGGCTCATCCCCGCGAAGCCGTGCCCCGTCGTGCGGATCGTCTCGCCGCGGAAGTGCACGTCGATGTCGTCCCAGCGCACGAAATGCTCGGTGACGCGCGCATAGGTGTCCCGGTCCGCGCCCTCGACCTCGGCGATCGTCGCATCGCTGAAGACGACCCCGAAGCCGAAGGTGTCGTCCGGACGGTTCCGCTCGAAGAGGACGATCTCCGTGGACGGGTCCGCCCGCTTCATCAGGATCGAGAAGTAGAGGCCCGCGGGGCCGCCGCCCACGACCGCGATCTTCATCGGCCCTCCCCGTTGCGGGAGCCGCCGTCGTCTCCGTCCCCTTCCCGCGCCGCGGCGATCATCCGCCCCGCCACGATCAGGTGCTGGATCTCCGTCGTCCCCTCGTAGATGCGCATGGCGCGGATCGACCGGTAGAGCCGGTCGAGCACGTGCTCGGCGAGCACGCCGCGGCCGCCGACGATCTGCACCGCCTCGTCGATCACGCGCTGGGCGGTCTCGGTGGCGTGGGCCTTGGCCATGGCGGCCTCGGTCGTGATGCGCTCGGCGCCGTCGTCCTTCTCGCGGGCCGCGCGGTACACGAGGAGCCGCGCGGCGGTGAGCTCGATCGCCATCCGCCCGAGCTTCTCCTGGACGAGCTGGTGGTCGGCGAGCGGCCGGCCGAACTGCCGGCGCTCGAGCGCGTGGGCGAGCGCCTCCTCGAGGGCCCGGCCGGCCATCCCGCAGGCGGCCGCGCCCACCGTCGGCCGGAGGCGGTCGAGCGTGGCCATCGCGAGCGCGAAGCCGCGCCCTTCCGCGCCGAGCCGCGCGCGACCGGGCACCCGGCACTCTTCGAGCTCGATCCGGCCGAGCTGGTGCGGCGCCGCGAGCACCTGCGGCGCGGCGAAACGGAGGCCGGGCGCGTCCGCCTCCACGACGAACGCGCCGATCCCCCGGCTGCCGGCCTCCGGGTCCGTCGTGGCGAAGACCACGTAGTAGTCCGCGATGCCGGCATTGCTGATCAGCCACTTCGTCCCGTCGAGCACCCAGCCGTCGCCGTCCGGCGTGGCGCGGGTGCGCAGCGAGGCCACGTCCGAGCCCGCCTCGGGCTCGGTGAGCGCGAAGGCCGCCATCGAGCGGCCCGCGAGCGCCGGCTCCGCCCACCGCGCCCGCGCCTCGTCGTCGCCCGCGAGCAGGATCGGCGTGATGCCGAGGCCCTGGAGCGCCCACACGGCGTCGGCCAGGGGCGAGCCCGAGGCCACCGCCTCGCGAGCGAGGCAGCAGGCCCGGAGGTCCATCTCACCGATGGGGTGGTAGAGGCCGGCGTCGCCCATGGCGGCGAGCAGCGTACGCGCCTCGACTCGGGCCGCCGCGTCGTCCGGCGGCTCGGGACGCGGGCGGAGCTCGGTCTCCGCGAACGCGCGGACGCGCGCGGCCCACTCCCGATGCCGCGGCTCCAGGAACACCCGCACCGCGGCGAGATCCGGGGTCGACGGAAGGCTCACAGGAACGCGGCGTCCCGCTTCTCCACGAACGCCTCGTAGGCCTCGCGGAAATCCGGGTGCAGCATGAGCGCCGCCTGGATCTGCGCCTCCGACTCGAGCGCGCCCGCCAGGTCCATGCTGGCCTCGCGGTTCAGCGCATCCTTCGTGATTTCGAGCGCGAAGGAGGGGCCGCGCGCGAGCTTCGCCGCGAGCGTGCGGGCCGCCTCGAGCGCCTCGCCGTCGGGGACCACGCGGTTGTAGAGCCCGATGCGGTGCGCCTCCTCCGCGCTGATGAAGTCGCCCGTCATGAGCAGCTCGCTCGCCTTCGCGAGCCCGACGATCCGGGGGAGCATCCACGCGGCGCCCATGTCCGCGCCGGACAGGCCCACCCGCGTGAAGAGGTAGGCGATCTTCGCGGACTCCGCCGCGACGCGCAGGTCGCACGCCGTGGCGATGACCGCGCCCGCGCCCGCGACCGTTCCGTTGAGCGCGCCGACCACGGGCTTGCGGCACTTCCGGATCGCCAGCACGAGATCGCAGGTCATCCGCGTGAACTCGAGGAGCCCGCGGAAGCCGCGCTCG
>CAZOYA010000134.1:0-9881 GCA_964583815.1 uncultured Gemmatimonadaceae bacterium
CCGCGAACAGCGGCTCGATCCCGCCCGAGCACCCGGCGAAGATCGAGATCGTGCCGGTGGGCGCCACGGTCGTGAGGTTGCAGTTGCGGAGCTTCCGCATGGGGCGGATCCGGCTCCCGTCGGGCCGCCGCGCGGCGGTCTTGTCCGGCCCCCAGATCGAGTGCTCCCACTCGGGGAAAACGCCGCGCGTCTCGGCCAGCTTCTCCGAGGCCACGCGCGACTCCTCGTTCAGGAAGCCCATGACCTTCCGGCCCAGGTCCACGCCTTCGGGCGAGTCGTAGGGGATGCCGAGGCGCACGAGCATGTCCGCCCAGCCCATGACCCCCAGCCCGATGCGGCGAATGCGCTGCGCGAGCTCGTGGATCTCCGGAAGAGGGTAGTTGTTCGCGTCGATGACGTTGTCGAGGAAGTGCGTCGACAGGTGGATCACCTGCCGGAGCGCCTCCCAGTCGATGCCCTCGTCGGGATCGGTGCCGGGCCGTGCATCGGGCTTCACGAACTTGCCCAGATTGACGCTTCCGAGGTTGCAGACGTCGTACGGCAGCAATACCTGCTCTCCGCACGGATTCGTCGCCTCGTAAGCCCCCAGCCGCGGCACCGGGTTGTACTCGTTCGCCCGGTCGATGAAGAACGTGCCGGGCTCGCCGGTGAGCCAGGCGCCGTGGATGATCATGTCGAAGATCTCGCGCGCGTCCTCCTGACCCCAGACCTCGCCGGTCTTCGGGTTGATCAGGTCGTACGGCTCGCCCTTCTCCACGGCCTCCATGAACGCGTCGGTGATCGCGACGGAGATGTTGAAGTTCGTGATCTGCGTCGTGTCGTTCTTGCACGTGATGAAGTGCCGGATGTCCGGATGGTCCACGCGCAGGATGCCCATGTTCGCGCCCCGACGCGTGCCGCCCTGCTTCACCACGTCGGTGCTCGAGTCGTAGAGGCGCATGAACGAGACGGGGCCCGACGCCACGCCCATGGTCGAGCGCACGGTCTCGCCCTCGGGCCGCAGCCGCGAGAACGAGAAGCCGGTGCCCCCGCCCGACTGGTGCACGAGCGCCATGGAGCGGAGGGTGTCGTAGATGCCGCTCCTCCCGTTCGAGATCGCGTCGTCGACGGGGAGCACGAAGCAGGCGGAGAGCTGCCCGAGCGGCCGGCCCGCGTTCATGAGCGTGGGCGAGTTCGGCTCGAACTTGCCGTTGATCATGAGGTCGTAGAACTGCCGCGCGACCTCGTCCACCGCCGCCTCGGAAGCGCCGTAGTCCGCGTCCACGTCCGCGATCGTGCGCGCGACGCGCCAGAACATCGTCTCGGGCTCTTCGGTGGGATTTCCCTCGGCGTCCTTCTTCAGGTAGCGCTTCCCGAGGACGATCCGCGCGTTCTCCGTGAGCTCCGCCCGCGGCAGGTCGTCGGGCAGCACGTCGTCGAAGATGACGGGCTCGCGGGGCGGGCGGGGCGTGTGGACTCGGGGCATCGGCTGGACGCTCCTCGCGTGGCTGGCGTGGGCGGGTGTGGAGAACCAGCGTGGGAAACGCTGGATATGGAGTCGAAAAACGGCGGGAGCCGGCCCCCGCCGTACGATTTCCTGTGGAAAGCCCCTTTCCGACCTACCGGATATTGGGTGGAGCCATCATAGGGACCCAATATGTCGTGGGTCAAGCAGGCTCCGGAGGCCGGTCGGGCAACCCGGTGGCATCTATACACTTTCGGGTCGTGTTCGGTTCCGTGCCGAGCGGCGGAGCATTCAAAAAGGCACGCCGAGCCTCAGATACACGGACGGGTCGTAGCCGTCGCGGAACGGGAACGCGACCCCGGTGCGGACGAGCGCCCCGAAGTCCCAGAAGAGGATGATCTCCGTGGAGAGCTCCGCGCCCGCGGACAGCAGCACGCTCCGGGCCGGGTCCACGATCCCCTCCCCGCCGGGGTCCCAGGCGTCGCCCGCATCGGCGAAGAGCGAGCCCATGAGCCGCCCGAGGTAGAGCCAGGTGCCGAGCCCCCGGTGCGCGTACACGAGCGGGAAGCGGTACTCCCCCGAGGCGGCCCAGGCGTAGCGTCCCACGCGCACGAGCTCGGGGTAGCCGCGCACGTAGAAGAGCTCCGGCGCGCCGCCGAAGAGCCCGAGCCCGGTGAACGGCTCGCCGAGGCCCGGCGAGCCGCCGACCTCGAAGTGTCCGCCCGCGGCCTCGGGTCCGTCCGCGATCCCCCCGACGATCCGCCCCGCGAGCACGTGCGGGGCGTAGCCGGGCCCGCCGAGCGGCAGGTAGCCGCGGAGCCGGCCCATCCCCTCGCGGAACCAGCGGTCGGCGCCCTCCTCGCCCCGCAGCTCGTCCGGCACGGTCCAGTCGCGGCGCGCGCGGGCGCTGAGCTGGAGATCGAGCCCCTCCGACGCCCCGATCTGGAAGGAGAAGGGGCGCGCGTTGGAGAGCACGGCGCTCACCTGGAGCTCGCCGAGCCGGCTCGTCGGGCGCGTGAGGCCGTACTCCGTCGAGGGCAGGAGATCGTTGCCGAGGAGCTCGTCGTGCTGCTGCACGATCCCGGTCGAGACGAGGAGCTGCGCGGTGTGGCGCTCGCGCACGCGGAGCACGGAGCCGGTCGCGAAGAGCCCGCGCTGGCGCTCGAGCACGAAGAGCGTGTCGGGCGGCAGGTCGGGATCGGGCCGCGGCAGGAACACGCCGCCGTCGTCGTACTGCTGCCAACCCGAGATCGAGAGGCGCGGGTTGCCGAGCCCGAAGAATCCGTAGGCGAGCCCGCCCTCCACGTGCTCGCCGCTCGTGAAGACGCGCAGGCTCGCCGCGTACGCGTGGCGGGCCGCGAGGTCCTGCCCCGACGTGACGGCCCCGAAGGCCCATCCGAGCAGCCCGCGGCTCCGCACGCGCCCCGGGAACTCGGGCGTGCGCACGGGCGGGCGGAACTGCGGGGTCCAGTAGCGCGGGACGAGGCTCGCCCACGGCGAGTAGTCCCGGACGGGCACCTGGTCGAGCGAGCCGACCTCGAAGACGGGCTCCTCCTGGTAGCGCGCGAGGGGCGCGGGCGCCGCGGGGGCGTCCTCCGGCGCGAAGGCCACGCGCGCCACCTCCCAGCCGGTCGCGTGGTAGGCGCTGAACCAGATCCAGCGGCCGTCCGCCGACACCGAAGGATAGGCCGCGCCGGTCCGCACGTTCGTGAGGAGCCGGGGCTCGCCCGCCTCGCCCGCGTGCGCGTCGAAGCGCGCGCCGAGCACGTTCGGGATGCCCGTGCGGTCCGAGGACCAGACGATCCAGCGGCCGTCGGGGCTCCAGCGCGGGTGGTGGTCGACCGCACGGTCACGCGTGAGCTCGGCCACGACCCGCCCGTCCCGGGCGTCCAGCACCACGACGTCGTGCCAGCCGCCCGGCTCCCAGCGGGTCGCGGCGACGTGGCGGCCGTCGGGCGAGACCGCGGGCCAGGCCCAGTGCCGGTCGGGGTCGGCCTCGACGAGGGGCGTGAGGGCCCCGCTCTCGAGATCGACCCACACGAGGCGGGAGGTCCCCCCGCCCTGCTGGGTGGCGACCGCGCGCCGGCCGTCCGGGGTCACGGTCGGGTGCTGCAGGCGCGCCCCGTCGGTGAGCCGGCGGCTGTCGCCGTCCGGCCCCATGATCCAGAGATCCCCGTAGACGCGGTACGGGTCCTGGTACTCGAGCTGCGAGAGCACGACCCGGCCGTCGGGGAGCCGGTCGAAGCTCGGGATCCCGTTCACCCGCACGCCTCCGGCGTCGTCGAGCGCCTCCGGCCGGGCGACCACGAGCTCGGGGTCCGAGCGGCCGTCGGAGCGCACGTAGGCGACGAGCCCGTCGGGGCCCTGTTCCGGCGCGATGGCCCAGCGGGCCTCGTCGGTGAGGAGCTCGGGCTCGGTCACCGGTCCGTGATGCGCGAGGCGAGCGTCCAGGTGCTCGAGGTCCGTGCGGAGCGAGTCGCCCCATTCCCGCCAGGCGTCCGAGAGCGAGACGCCGAACGCCCGGCGCCCCGCGGCGTTCAGCCGGTAGGGGATCCACTGGCCCGCCACGGCGCGGACGAAGTCCGCCATCTTCTCCTCCCCGTAGCGCCCGAGCAGGTACTCGAAGAAGAGCGACCCGTAGAGATACGGCCGCGTCCCGGAAGGCCACACGGGCGAGGGCACGGAGGCCTCGCCGAGCCCCTCGAAGCGGTCCTCGAGCACGGCCGTGCGGAGCTGCATGTCGAAGTAGCTGCCGTGCAGCCGGCCCGAGCTCGTGAGCGCGGTCTCGTACCAGGTGGCGAGCCCCTCGATGGTCCAGCGCGGGGCGCTGAGCGCCGGGAAGTACGGCCAGCGCGCGGGGACGCGGCCGAACACCGTGCGGAGGATCCGCCCGAGCCCGGTGCCCGGATGGTCCAGGTGCACGATGTGCGCGATCTCGTGGGTGAGCACGAGCTCGAGCCAGTCGTCGAAGTAGCCGAGGCTCAGCTCGTCGACGGGCGGGCGCGCGAAGATCGTGACGCGGTTGGACGGGGTGACCTGCGCGAAGCCGTTGGAGAGGTCCGTGTGGTCGGTGAGGACGATGTCGATCGGGTCCTCGGGGATCGGCATGAAGGCCCGGTCGAGCTCCTCGAGCGCGACGTCCGCGCGCCACGCGGCCCTGCGGGCGAGCGCCTCGAGGTGCGCGGGGAAGGTGATGCGGGCCCGCTCGCCCTCGATCGTGCGCCAGTCCTGGTCGGGCGGGACCTGGGCGGCGGCCGGGGCGGGCGCGAGGAGCGCCGCCGCGGCGAGCGCGAGGGCGGCGAGGGCGCGCGCCGGGCGCACCTTGATCGGGCGCGCGGCCCCGGCGAAGGTTCGAGGAGCCGCGCCCCTCCGCACATCCATCATCGATCCATGGCCTCCGACGAAGACTTCTGGTACCAGGTGGGCTACGCGCTCGAGCGCTGGAAGCGCAACCCCGCGTGGGCGCGCGACGGACTCGCGGGGATCGCGGAGCGGGCGCGCCGGAGCTCCCCGCGGCGGGCCGCCCAGCGGGCGGCCGATCTCCCCTTCCCGGGGAGCGACCGACTCGTGGGCGCGGCGCTCGCCGCGCTGCTCGCCCCCGCGCTCGCGCTCTGGAAGCCGCGGCACCGCCCGACCCCCGCCTCGCTCGCGGCCGCGGGCCTCGCGGGCGCGGGCACGGCCGCGATCGTCGACCTCGTCCTTCCGATGCTCCGGGGCGAGAGAGCGCCGGAGGTCGATCGCGAGACGGCCGACCGGATCCTCTCCGGCCTCGCGGACGGGCTCGTGTACGGCGCCGTGGCCGAGCCGCGGCTCCCCGGCCCCGCCCTGCTCAAGGGCGCGCTCTTCGGCGCGGCCGAGTACGCGGTGGCGCCGCTCGGCGGCCTCGGGCGCCTCTTCGGCCGGGCGACGCCTCACGGACGCCTCCCCTTCGTGGGCAAGCTGCTGACGGGGCTCGACCGGCGCGAGCGCGCGCTCGTCGAGCACGTGGTGCTCGGGGTGGTCATGGCGACGCTCTACCGCCTCGGCAGCGCGAGCAGCGGGATCTCGCCGGAGGACGGGGAGGAGTAGGCGGGCTCGCCGGTCGCGGGCGCGCCGGTCCCGGGCGCCGGGGCGCCCTCCCGCACGTATCCCTCGGGACAGAGCTCGATCCGCACGCCGCCGCCCGCCCCCGCGGCCGGCTCCCCGACCCGCAGCTCGGGCGGGAGGATCCCGAGGAGCTGCGTGCTCCCCGCGGGGCCCGGACCGAACCCGCGCACGAAGCAGAACGCGCCGGGCCGGGCGCGCACGGCCCGCCCGACGTAGCGGCTCGCGAGCGGGTCCCAGCGGTCGAGGAGCACGTAGCGGACGCCCACCCGGTCGGCCTCGGCGAGCTGCGCCTCGGGGCTCGGATCGAAGGGGAAGGTCCGGCTCGGCACGCCGCTCTGCACGTAGAAGATGCGCGGCTTGCGCGTCATCACCGCCGCGCCCTCGGGAAGCGAGGCGCCCGCCCAGCCCGCCGCCTCCACGAGCTCCGTGACGCCGCTCCCGTAACAGGCGAAGGGCCCCTCGGCCTCCACGAGCGGCGCGCAGGCGCGGGCGGTGCGCACGTCCCGGACCCAGCCGCCGAGCTGCACCACGAGCAGGAGCCCGATCGCGAGGCCGAGGAGCGGGGCGGCCAGGGCCCCGAGCCGCGCGCGCACGAGCGCCGCCGACTCGGCGGCGTAGACGAAGGCCGGCGCGAGGAGCGGCAGGATGAAGCGGTCGCCCGCCCACACCGGGGGCCAGAGGAGGATCAGCCCCGCGTAGAGGGGCAGGAAGAGCTCGAGCGGCCCGGGCCGGCCGCGGCGGAGGCGGACGGCCCAGCCCGCCCCGGCGGCCACGAGCACGAGCACGAAGAGCAGCACGGCCAGGCCGGTCGGCTCCCCGGCCAGCGCGATCGGCCCGTGGCGCCCGAGGTAGGCGCCCGCGTTCGTGGCCGCGCGGCCGAAGAGGTCGAGCGGGCCGATCGTGCCGAGCGCCGGCTGATAGGGATCGACCATCCAGAACTCGCTCGCGTAGTCGCCCTCGCCCGCCCCGCCGAGCCCGCGCAGCGTCCACAGGAGCGCGGGCACGGCGAACGCGGCGGCGGTGAGGCCGAGCGCTCGTCCCCGCCGCTCGAGCGCGAGCCAGCCGAGGATCGCGACGAGCAGCGGGAGGCCGGCCTGGCGGGTGAAGTACGCGGCGAGCGCGGCGGCGGCCCCGAGCGCGAGCCAGCGGGCGGATGGGGCGGCGGCCGGCGGGGGCCCCGCGCCCTCGGCGTCGGCGACGCCACGCCGCGCCCGCTCCACCGCCCACAGCCCCACGAGCGTGAGCAGCACGAAGAGGGGGTCCGAGAGCACCCAGCGGCTGTACTCGATGGTGGCGGCGGCGCCCGCGACCAGGATCGCCACCACGAAGGACTCCCGGGGCGGCAGGCGGACCCGCGCCAGCAGGAACGTCACCGCGACCCCGGCCACGGTGAGCGCGGCCACGGCCCACTTGAACGCCACCCAGGTGCTCGCGCCCGCGAGCATCATCGCCCCGAGCAGGAGCGGGAAGAGCGGCGGGTACTTCGTGTGCGGCGCGCGGAGCGGGTCGTAGGCGTCCACGTACGCGCCCTCGGTCACGAGCGCGTGCCCGAGCGAGACGTAGGCGGCGTTGTCCCCGCCGTTGTGCGGCGCGGGAAGGAAGGCGGCGATCACGAGCCCCGCCGACACCGCCACGGCCACCCCGAGCAGCGCCGCCGCGCCGGCTCGCGCGGGCTTCACCGTGGGTCGTCTCCGTCCCCGGCGCCGAGCGCCCGCGACACCACCCCCCCGGCCTCCTCGAGCCGGCGCCGCGCCTCCTCGCGCCCCACGCCGAGCTCCCCCATGACGAGCGCGGTCTTCACGTGCCCGCCCGCCTCGGCGAGGAGCTCGCGCGCGCGGGGGCACTCGACGCCGAGCATCCCCTGGAGGATCCGCTCGCCCCGGTCCTGCAGCTTCTCGCAGGTCACCTGCAGGTCCACCATGAGGTTGCCGTGGACCTTGCCGAGCCGGACCATCGCGCCGGTGCTGATCGTGTTCAGCACCATCTTCGTGGCGGTGCCGGCCTTCATGCGCGTGGAGCCGGTCACGACCTCGGGCCCCACGAGCGGCGCGATGACGACGTCGTGGCGGGCGACGAGCTCGTCGGAGGGCGGCGTGCAGAGGAGGAAGCCCGTGCGGGCACCGCGCTCGCGGGCACGGGCGAGCGCGCCGTGCACATACGGGGTCGTGCCCGAGGTGGCGATCCCCAGGACGAAGTCGCGCTCGTCCACCTCGGCCTCGTCGACGGCGCGCGCGCCGTCCTCGGGATGGTCCTCGGCGCCTTCCTGCGCCCGCACGAGCGCCGCGTGGCCGCCGGCGATCAGCCCCCGCACCATGGACGGATCCGTGCCGTACGTCGGGGGCATCTCCGCCGCGTCGAGCACGCCGAGCCGGCCGGAGGTGCCCGCGCCGACGTAGATCAGGCGCCCGCCCGCGCGGAACGCGGCCTCCGCGAGCTCGATCGCGCGTGCGAGGCGCTCCCGCTCCGCGCCGACGGCCTCGGCCACCTTCCGGTCCTCGCCGTTGATCAGGTCGACGATCTCCAGCGGCTCGAGCGTGTCCAGGTGCTCCGAGCGCGGATTCCGCTGCTCGGTCAGCCTCGTGTCCAGCATGTGCGCTTGTGAGACCCCCCGACTCTTCTGATCTTCCAGCGACGTACCAATGTCGCGACCGAGGTGACGCCATGCGAGCCCGCTCCCCCCGTAGCCGCCGCGCGACCCTCCGCCTGGGCCTCGCGACCCTCCTCCTGCCGAGCGCCTCCTGCACGGGCGTCGGAGATGCCGCGGTCGGCGCGCAGGAGCCGCAAGGTTCCGTCGCTTTTCCGGCCACCTGGCGCTTCGGCACGGACGACGAGCCCGCCCGCTCGGAGCGGGGGATGGTCGTCACCACCGACGAGCTCGCCTCCGAGGTCGGCGCGCGCGTGCTCGGCGCTGGCGGCAACGCCGTGGACGCGGCGATCGCCGTGCAGTTCGCGCTCGCGGTCGTGAACCCCGAGGCGGGCAACATCGGCGGGGGCGGCTTCATGGTCGTGCGGATGGCGGACGGCACCGCGGCCGCGCTCGACTTCCGCGAGAAGGCGCCGCTCGCCGCCACGCGCGACATGTACCTCGACGCCCAGGGCAACGTCACGGACGCGTCCGTCGTGGGGCACCTCTCGGCGGGCGTTCCGGGCTCGGTCGCGGGGATGTGGGCCGCTCACGCGCGCTTCGGCACGCGGCCGTGGGCGGAGCTCGTGGAGCCGGCGATCGGGCTCGCCGAAGGCTTCGAGGTGCGCGAGCGCTTCCTGATCTCGCTCGGGCCCTCGACGGTCGAGGCGCTCTCGCGCTTCGAGGCGTCCCGCGAGACCTTCCTCCCGCGCGACGGCCAGCCCCCGCAGGTGGGGGACACGTTCCGCCAGCCGGAGCTCGCGGCCACCCTACGGCGCATCCGCGACCAGGGGGCGGACGGCTTCTACCGGGGCGAGACCGCGGACCTGATCGTGGCGGAGATGGAGCGCG
The DNA here is from genome assembly GCA_964583815.1 of uncultured Gemmatimonadaceae bacterium. Classification (GTDB taxonomy): domain Bacteria; phylum Gemmatimonadota; class Gemmatimonadetes; order Longimicrobiales; family Gaopeijiaceae; genus JAWLHJ01. The sequence goes on from CAZOYA010000134.1 coordinate 9,006, forward strand.
GCGGCGGGCTCATCACGCACGAGGACCTGGCGGCCTACGAGCCCGCCTGGCGCGATCCCGTGGTCTTCACGTACCGCGACCACACGATCCTCTCCATGCCGCCCTCCTCGTCCGGGGGCGCGACCATGGCCGAGGCGGCCAACATCCTCTCGGAGTACGACCTCGCGGAGCTCGAATGGAACGGGCCCGAGCGCGTGCACCTGCTCGCCGAGGCGTTCCGGCGTGCCTACGCGGACCGCAACCACTATCTCGCGGACCCCGACTTCGTGGACATGCCGCTCGAGCGGCTCATCTCCGCCGAGTACGGACGCGAGCGCGCCGCCACGATCGACGAGGACGCCGCCACGCCGTCGAGCGAGGTCGAGCCGGGCATCGCCTACGCCCTGACCGAGAGCGAGTACACGACACACTACTCGATCGTCGACGGCGAGGGGAACGCGGTCGCGGTCACCACGACGATCAACTCCGGGTTCGGCAGCAAGGTGACGGTCGCGGGCGCCGGCTTCCTGCTCAACAACGAGATGGACGACTTCACCTCGAAGCCGGGCGTGCCGAACCAGTTCGGGCTCGTGCAGGGCGAGGCGAACGCGATCGAGCCGGGCAAGCGCATGCTCTCGGCCATGACCCCGTCCATCGTGCTCGACCCCGACGGGCGCCTCCGGATGATCACCGGCACCCCGGGCGGCTCGACGATCATCACGACCGTCTTCCAGACGATCTCGAACGTGCTCGACTACGGGATGGACGCCGTGGCCGCCGTGAACGCGCCGAGGGTGCACCACCAGCACCTGCCCGACCGCATCCAGTACGAGGAGGGCGGGCTCACGGACGAGACCGTCGCCGTGCTCGAGGCGATGGGGCACGCGGTCGCCGAGC
>CAZOYA010000135.1:0-9861 GCA_964583815.1 uncultured Gemmatimonadaceae bacterium
GGGGGCCGTGGTCGTCGGGAAGACGAACATGGACGAGTTCGCGATGGGCTCCTCCACCGAGAACTCGGCGTTCGGCCCGACGCTGAACCCGCGCGACCGGACGCGGGTGCCCGGCGGGAGCTCGGGCGGAAGCGCGGCCGCGGTGGCGGCGGGCTACGTGCCCATGGCGCTCGGCAGCGAGACCGGCGGCTCGGTGCGCCAGCCGGCGGCCTTCTGCGGGGTGGTGGGGCTCAAGCCGACCTACGGGCGCGTGAGCCGCTACGGGCTCGTCGCCTTCGCGTCCTCGATGGACCAGGTGGGGACGCTCGGCCGCACCGTGGCCGACGCCGCGCGGCTCCTCGAGGTGGTCGCGGGGCACGACCCGCTCGACGCGACCTCGGTGGACCGGCCCGTCCCCCCGCTCTCCGAGGCGGTCGGGCGCGGCGTGGAGGGGCTCGTCGTGGGCGTGCCGCGCGAGTATCTCCCCCCCTCGCTCGACGCGGGGGTGCGCGCCCGCCTCGAGTGGGCGATCGGGGCCCTCCGGGACCGCGGGGCCGAGGTGCGGGAGGTGTCGCTCCCCCATTCCCGCTTCGCGATCCCGACCTACTACGTGCTCGCGCCCGCCGAGGCCTCGAGCAACCTCTCGCGCTACGACGGCGTGCGCTACGGGCTCCGGCGCGAGGGGCTCGACATCGCGGCGATGTACGAGCGCACCCGCTCGGACGGCTTCGGGGCCGAGGTCCGCCGCCGGATCGTGCTCGGCACCTACGTGCTCTCGGCCGGCTACCACGACCGGTACTACCGACGGGCGCAGCGCGCGCGCGCGCGGATCACCCGCGACTTCCAGGAGGTGTTCGGGGACGGGGTCGACCTGCTCCTCGGCCCCACCACGCCTTCCACGGCGTTCCGGATCGGCGAGCGCGTGGACGATCCCATGGAGATGTACCTGTCGGACGTGTTCACCGTGACGGCGAACCTCGCCGGGATCCCGGGGATCTCCGTGCCTGTGGGAGACGCCGACGGGCTGCCGGTGGGGGCGCAGCTCCTCGCCCCCTGGTGGGCGGAGGAGCGGCTCGTGGCCGGGGGCGCGGCGCTCGAGGAAGCGCTCGCGGGGCGGCTCCCGAGCGGGGCGGCGGGAGGCGCGGCATGAGCTGGGAAGCCGTGATCGGCGTGGAGATCCACGTGCAGCTCCGCACGGAGCGCAAGCTGTTCTGCGGCGACCGGACGAGCTTCGGCGAGGAGCCGAACACGCAGGTCTGCCCCGTCTGCCTCGGGCTCCCCGGGGCCCTTCCGACGGTGAACCCCGCCGCGATCCGTCTCGCCGTGCGCACGGCGCTCGCACTGGGGTGCGCGGTCCGCGAGCGGAGCATCTGGGCCCGCAAGAACTACTTCTATCCGGACCTGCCGAAGGGATACCAGATCAGCCAGTTCGAGGAGCCCCTCGCGGAGGGGGGCGTGCTCGAGTTCGACGGGGAGGGCGGGCCGGCCTCCGTCCGCATCCGCCGCATCCACGTCGAGGAGGACGCGGGCAAGCTGGTGCACGACCGCTTCCCGCGGGTGAGCGCCGTGGACCTGAACCGGGCGGGCACGCCGCTCGTGGAGATCGTCACGGAGCCGGACCTCCGCTCGGCCGCCGACACGCGGCGTTTCCTGCAGACGCTCAAGCAGGTGCTCGAGTACCTGGACGTGAGCGACTGCAACATGGAGGAGGGGAGCCTGCGCGCCGACGCGAACGTCTCGCTGCGGCGGGCGGGCGAGGAGGAGCTCGGCACGAAGACCGAGATCAAGAACGTGAACTCCTTCTCCGGCATCGAGCGGGCGCTCGAGCTCGAGATCGAGCGGCAGCGGGAAGTGCTCGAGTCCGGCGGGCGCATCGAGCAGCAGACGCTCCTGTGGGACGATCACCGCGGGGTGGTCCGTCCGATGCGCTCGAAGGAGGAGAGCCACGACTACCGTTACTTCCCGGAGCCCGATCTGCCGCCGCTCCGACTCGAGCCGGCCGAGATCGAGCGCGCCCGCGCGGCGCTGCCGGAGCTCCCGCGCGCGCGCCGGGACCGCCTCGTCGCCGAGCACGGGCTCCCCGAGTACGATGCGGGCGTGCTCACGCAGAGCGCGGTGACCGCCGACTACTACGAGGCGGTCGTGGCCGCCGCGGCCGAGCCCAAGGCGGCGGCGAACTGGGTGATGGGCCCGGTGCAGGCGCTGGTGAACGAGCGGCGGGAGGACTACGGACGCTTCCCGGTGCGCCCCGAGCGGCTGGGGTCGCTCATCGGCCTCGTGCGGGACGGCGTCGTGTCCGACTCGGCGGCGAAGAAGGTGCTACAGATCCTCGTCGAGGAGGACGCCGACCCGCGCGCGATCGTGGAGCGGGAGGGGCTCGTCCAGGTCCGGGACACGTCCCGCCTGGAGGGATGGATCGGGGAGGTGCTCGGGGAGCACCCGGACGAGGTCGCGCGCTTCCGCGAGGGCGAGGGGCGCCTGCTCGGATTCCTGGTGGGCGCGGTCATGCGGAAATCGGGCGGCCAGGCCGATCCGCGCCAGGTGAACGAGCTCCTGCGCCGGCAGCTCGCGTAGGAGGCGGCCGCGCCCCTTCGGGGCGTGCGCCGCCGGCCCGCTCCCGCCGGGAGGGCCGGCTTCCCGCCGGAGTCTACCCTCCCGCCGCGGCCGGCGCCGGCGGGAGCGTGCGCCGGCCGGCGTTCCATGAGGTGATGCCCGCCGCGAACTCCGCGTCCTCGATCTGCGCCCAGTAGCGGAGCGGATCGGGGGGGAGGGGGAAGAACGCCTCGGCCATCTCCGCGAGCACCTCGTCGGCTCCCGGCGCGCGGCTGCCGAGCGCGCGCCGCCGCACCTTCTTGGCGAGCCGGAGGTTCAGGTCGCCCACCGGATCCTCCCGGCCGGCCCGGGAATGGTGGCGCTCGTTGAAGTAGCCGACCACCCGGTCGAACGCGATCTCGAAGTAGCTGTCGACCACGGGATCGGGCAGGTCGAACCGCGAGTTGGTGAGCACCTGCCCGAAGATCCGCTGCCAGCGCTCGTGACCCTGGAAGCGGATCATCCCGCGGAAGATCCGCCGGTTCGTCTGGAAGCTGAAGATGGTCCGGCTGAGCACGTCGTCGAACAGGGTGTCCGCCTCGGTGTGGTCGTGGTCCATGACCACGTGCCGCGCGAGCGAGAGGAAGGACTCGCCGACGTGCATGTCCATCCGGTGCTCCCAGTACGCGTGCCCGAGCCCCTGGGAGGTGCTCGTCATGAGGAGCTGGCGCGGGACGAAGACGTTGTGCGCCACCGTGTCGGCCGCGAGGTGCGCCAGGTAGCCGTAGCCGACCGCCGCGAGCCGCTCGCTCTCGGCCGAGGCCAGGATCTCCTCGCCCACGGACCAGTCGTGGCAGTGGCGTCCCTCCGGCACGTACTTCTTGGCGAAGGAGATGTCCGCCGCCACGGATCCGTACAGGAAGTGGAGGGGGTAGCGCTCGAGGATCGCGCGGACCGCCGGCGGGACCAGGTATAGCGCGGACAGCAGCGCCTCCCCGAGCGCCACGTGCGTCGCCGGCCCCCAGGCGTGCACCGGCTCCGGGACCAGGAGGAGCCAGCCGAGGGCGACGAGCAGCGCGGCGCCGAGCCGCGGCAGATGGCGCTCAGCGGTGGCCGTCATCCCCACGGGTCGGGTCGAGAACGGGTCGCACGGTCGGACTCCGCCGCGCGCTTCGAAGCCTCACGTCGTCGTCGCGGCGCAGCGAGCGGCCTTCGCCGATGGCCCGCGTGCCCTCGCGCACGCCGCGGGCCGCGGAGGCGGTGTCGAGGAAGAGCTCCTCGGCCTCGGCCTGCACGACCTCCATGAGCGCGTTGAACTCCTCGATGCGCTCCTCCATCCGGTCCGACGCCTGCTGCAGCCGATCGGCGAGCGCGCGCACGGACCCGTCGATGCGCTGGACGTCGCCGCGGACCCGCCCCGTGATCGCCTGGACGTCGTCGGTGATGGAGCGGGCACGGTCCGAGACGGGACCGATGTGCTGGCGCACCCCGATCCGGATCTCCTGGATCGTGGCGCGGAGCTTCAGGAGCAGCAGCACGAGCACCACGCCGACCACGAGGATCGTGACGCCGACGAGGACGATGGCGGCATCGGCCGCGAGCGCGAGGGCGTCACGGCCGGGTGCGATCTGGGCGGACGCGGCCTGCAGGACAGTCATGCTGCATAGTAACCGGCTTCGCGCTCCGTGATCCAGAACTGCGATCCAGCAACCGCGATCGGGAGCGACGATGCCGCGCGGGGCCCGCGCGGGGCGCGGCTTCGGAGCGTTCCGGCGGTTGCTGCCCCGGCGCGCCTCCGGGTATCATTGGGCCGACGTCGGTCCGGAACGCGGCGCCCCCGAGCCGCGACGTCTCTCCGTCGGACCACCCCTTCCACAGATCCGCGACGGAGCCCCATGGCATCCTTCCTCGTCGAGGGCGGCCGCCCCCTCTCGGGCCGCATCCGCCCCGCCGGCAACAAGAACGCGGCGCTCCCGTGTCTCGCGGCGACCATGCTCGCCGACGAGCCCGTCACGCTCGAGAACGTCCCGCGGATCCGTGACGTGCTCACCTTCCTGGAGATCGTCTCCTCCCTCGGGGCGGAGGTGCGCTGGACCGGCGCCAACGAGGTGACGGTGGACGCGCGAGGCGTGGCGAGCGGTCAGATCGACCGCGACCTGGCGGAACGGATCCGGGCCTCGATCCTGCTCGCTGGGCCGCTGCTCGCCCGCTTCGGGAGCGTCACCCTCCCGCCTCCGGGCGGGGACGTGATCGGGCGTCGGCGCATGGACACGCACTTCCTGGCCTTCGAGGCGCTCGGCGCCTCGGTCACGCTGAACGGCGGGTTCACGATCCGGGCGCGGAAGCTCGAGGGCGCGGACTTCTTCCTCGACGAGCCGTCGGTCACGGGAACCGAGAACGCGATCATGGCGGCGGCGCTCGCGCGCGGGCGCACCCGCCTCCGCAACGCGGCGGCCGAGCCGCACGTGCAGGACCTCTGCCGACTCCTCGTGGCGATGGGCGCGCGCATCGACGGGATCGGCACGCACATCCTCGACATCGAGGGCGTGGAGCGGCTGGGGGGCGCCCGGTTCCGCATCGGGGCCGACCACATCGAGACGGGGTCCTTCATCGGGCTCGCCGCGGTCACGGCGAGCGACCTGGTCGACGAGGACGCGCCCGTGGAGCATCTCGACTCCACGCTCCTCGGCTTCGCGCGCCTCGGCATCGAGTGCGAGGTCCGCGGCCGGGACCTGTTCGTGCGCGGCTCGGGCGAGCACGAGATCCGGCAGGACGCCTACGGCCACGTGCCGAAGCTCGACGACGGCCCGTGGCCCGCGTTCCCCGCCGACCTCACCTCGATCGCGATCGTGGCGGCCACCCGGTGCCGCGGCACCGTGCTCGTGCACGAGAAGATGTTCGAGTCGCGCATGTTCTTCACGGACAAGCTCGTAGGGCTCGGCGCCTCGATCATCCTCTGCGATCCGCACCGCGCCGTCGTGGTCGGACCCACCCGCCTGCGCGGCGGCATCGTGGAGAGCCCGGACATCCGCGCGGGGATGGCGCTGCTCATCGCCGCGCTCGGGGCGGAGGGCACGAGCACGATCGGCAACATCCGGCAGATCGAGCGGGGCTACGAGGCGATCGACGACCGCCTCCGGGCGCTCGGCGCGCGGATCGAGCGCAGGGAAGACTAGCGCGACCCGCGACGCGTCTCCCGCGCCGCCTCGCGCGGGCCGGGCCGGCCGGTCCGCGGCGAAACCGCCGGACGCGCATGGCGTATTGATGGAGGACCGGCGCGTGCGTCGTCTCGAGGCGCGCGTACGGCGCACCCCATTCCGGAGGCGATCGATGACGGACACAGGCAGGCGGAGCGCGAAGGAGAAGGTCTCGGAAGGCATCCGCCAGGGGATCGGCGTCCTGTCCGCCTTCAAGGAAGCCCTCGAAGAGACGATCCAGGAGGCCCGCGAGCGCGGCGACATCTCCACCGACCGGGCCAAGCAGGTCATGAGGGACGCGCTGGACCGCGCGCAGGCCGCGGCGGGGGAGGCGCGCGAGCGCTTCGACTTCGTCACCCAGGCCGAGCTCGAGACCCTGCGCGCCCAGGTGGAGGAGCTGCGGGCCCGCGTCTCCGTCCTCGAAGCGGAGCGGAGTGCCCCGGACGAGGGCGCTGCGATGCCCTGACCGCCTCGCTCCGGAGCCGCGGCCCCGGCCCGGGACCGGGGCCGCCGCGGCCCGCCCCCGGAGGGCGGCTCCGAAGCCCGCGCTCCGGCCCCGCGTCGCCTTGAGAGGACGGCGCCCTTCCCGTATATTGTACGGCCGGAAAGGAAGCCCGCCGGGGCCTTGTGAAGTGGGGGAGGGGTCGCCCCCGCTTTTTTGTTCGGTGTCACTGGGGTTCGTCGCTTCCGCGGCGCACCCCTGATTGCTGAAAGGGGGGTACGTCGATGCGTGTCGTGCCGGAGATCGCCGAGGAGCTGGAGCGCCGCGTGGCGGAGCTCGGCTTCGAGGTGGTGGACCTCCGGTGGGGCGGCACGAGCCGGCGTCCGGTCCTCCAGCTCCGCATCGACCGCCCCGACGGGGCGACCCGCTCGCGGGTGTCCCTCGACGATTGCGCGGGGGTCAGCCGGGCCCTGGAGCCCTGGCTGGACGCGCACGAGGGGCTGTCCGAGCGCTACACGCTGGAGGTTTCGTCCCCCGGCGTGGACCGGCCGCTCGTGCGTCCGCGGGATTTCGAGCGCTTCCGGGGCGAGCAGGTCGTCGTGCAGGGCCACGAGGCGCTGCGGGGCGATTCCCGCCGCCTCGAGGGCGAGCTGCTGGGCTGGGAGGAGCGGGAGGCGGGGAGCGGCGAGGTGCGCCTGCGCCTGCCGGGGGGTGACGAGGTGGGCGTTCCCGTGGAGCGCATCCGGAAGGCGAACCTCGTCTTCACGTGGAAGTGAGGAGATAGAAGATGGCGAACGCGGCGCAGATCGTAGCGGCGTTCAGGGACGTCGCGGCCACCAAGAGCCTGTCCGACGAGGAGATGACGGATCTCGTCAAGGACGGGATCCTGGCGGGTCTCGCGCGTATCTACGGGCCGACCGTACAGGCCGAGATCGACATCGACGAGGACACGGGCGAGTTCGACATCGTGGTCCTCCGCCGCGTCGTCGAGGAGGTCGAGGACCCGGCCACCGAGATCTCGCTCGAGGAGGCGCGCTGGGACGACGAGACCTTCGAGGTCGGCGACGTGATGGAGATCCCCGTCAAGTTCGCCGACTTCGGCCGGAACGCCGTCATGGCCGTGAAGCAGCGGATCGTCCAGCGCGTGCGCGAGAACGAGCGCGAGCGGATCCGGGACGAGTTCTCCGACCAGGTCGGCGAGCTGCTCTCCGGGGAGATCCAGCAGATCGAGCGCGGAAAGCTCGTGCTGCTCATGAACCGCTCCCGCGACGCGGAGGCGATCATCCCGTGGAAGGAGCAGAACCCGCGGGAGCGCTTCCGCCAGGGCGACCCGATCCGGGCCGTGCTCAAGAAGGTCGAGGAGACGCCGAAGGGGCCTCGCCTCATCCTGTCCCGGGCCGACCCGGACTTCGTCGCGGCGCTGTTCAAGCTCGAGGTGCCGGAGATCTACCAGGGCGTGGTCGAGATCAAGGAGATCGCGCGCGAGGTCGGCGGCCGGACCAAGATCGCGGTGTACAGCCGGGACGAGTCGATCGACCCGGTGGGCGCCTGCGTGGGGCTGAAGGGCTCGCGCGTGCAGGCCGTCGTCTCGGAGCTCGGGGGCGAGCGGATCGACATCGTCCCGTGGCATCCGGATCCGGAGGTTTTCGCGCGGCGCGCGCTCGCGCCGGCCCGGGTGTCCAAGGTCTTCAGCGACCCGGAGCGCCAGGTGGTGACGGCGATCGTGGACGAGGACCAGCTCTCGCTCGCGATCGGGCGGAACGGCCAGAACGTCCGGCTCGCCTCGCAGCTCATCGGCTGGCAGATCGACCTCTACGGCTCGCGCGAGTGGCTCGAGCGCGGCGAGGACCTGTCCGCCCTGGACGCCGCGTCCGGCGACCAGTTCGAGACGTCCGACTTCCCGCTCGAGGAGCTCGATCTGTCGCCGGATACCCTGGCGGCCCTGTCGGCGGCCGGGTATGATACGTTTCTCCAGATCATCGATCTGGAGCGCAGGGATTTCCTGGCGATTCCGGGGCTCGGCGAGGCCGAGGCGGACCGCCTGCTCGAGCTGATCGACGAGCTCACGGTCGTCGAGGGCGAGGCCGGCGCCGACGAGGGGGACGAGGAGCCGGACGGGCTCGCCTCCGACGGCGACTCGGTCGGGACGGAGTCCGGTGCGGACGACGAGCGAGCCGAGGCGTGAGGCGCTCGGCCTCCTGGGGCTGGCCCGCCGCGCGGGCGGCGTGGCCGCCGGGACCGATGCCGTGCGGCAGTCGGTCCGCGGCGGTCGCGCGCGGCTGATCGTCACGGCCGAGGACGCCTCGGATACACAGCTGCAGAAGATACGAAGCACGATTCACGATCGGGCGATCCCCCAGGTGATCCTGGGGGATCGCGCCACGTTGGGGGCCGCGGTCGGCTCCGCGCCGCTCGCCGCCGTCGCGGTGACGAACGGCGGTCTGGCCGAGCGGATCCTGGAGGCCGTCGGGCGCGCGTCCGTGCCGGGCGACACCGACGAAGCGGAGGCAAGGCAGTAGCATGCAGGTTATCGAACTGGCGGAAGACCTGAGGGTCGAGACCGACGCGCTCATCGCGCTGCTCCGGAAGATGGGAATTCCGGTCGCGGACGCGGGCGCTTCCATCACGGACGGTCAGAAGGCCAAGGTCCTGGCCAAGGTGGAGCGCGAGCGCCGGGCGGGTCACAAGGACCCGGCCGAAGCCATTCGTGCCGCCCTCGAGGAGACGGCCTCGAGCGGTGTGCGCCGCAGGAGACGGCGTCGCCGCGAGGCCGAGCCGGAGGCGTCCGCCGAGGAAGGGTCCGAGGAGTCCGCCGAGGGCGAGGCCCCCGAGATCGACGAGACTCCTGCCGCGGCCGAGCCGGACGTCGAGGAGCCCGAGGAGGCCGCCGAGCCCGAGCCCGTGGCCCCCGTGGCCGAGGAGCCGGCCCCCGCTCCGGTGTCCGCCCGCGAGCGCGAGCCGGAGCCCGAGGAGGAGCCGGAGGAGCGCCCCCGCCCGGCCGCCCGCCGCGAGACGGCGGAGGAAACGGTCGAGGCGCGCGACGAGGCCTACGAGGAGGAGCCCGAGGAGGGCGCCGAGGAGCGTGCCCGGCCGGTGCCGGCGTCCGCGCGAGCGGGACAGCCGGAGGGTCCGATCCGCACGATCCGCAGGCCGGCCCCGGCCCCCGCCGCGAGCGCGGGGCCCGGCGGGCAGGTGCGCATCCAGGCCGAAGGCTACACCGCCGACGGCCGGCGCAAGCGCAAGGACAAGAAGAAGGGCAAGCGGCGCGCCGGGGTGGACCAGGACGCCGTGCAGTCGAACATCCAGCGCGTGATGGCCGAGCTGAAGGGCGGCGGCAAGAAGCGCCGCCGCAAGGGCCAGCGCGCGAGCCAGGAGGAGCAGGAGGAGCAGGAGCTCCAGGAGCGCGAGACCCGCGAGCGCGAGCGTCGCACCGTGCGGGTGAACGAGTTCCTCACGGTGGCGGAGCTCGCCGAGCTCGTGGACGCGTCGTCGACGGAGATCATCGGCTCGGCGTTCAAGAACCTCGGCCTCCTGGTGACGATCAACCAGCGGCTCGACTTCGACCAGATCGAGATGCTCCTCGACGAGTTCGGCTACACGGCCGTTCGCGAGGAGGAGTACGGCTCGGAGCGGGACGTGGAGGAGGAGGTGGACGCCCCCGAGGAGCTGCGTCCGCGCTCCCCGGTCGTCACGGTCATGGGCCACGTCGAC
>CAZOYA010000136.1:0-9670 GCA_964583815.1 uncultured Gemmatimonadaceae bacterium
GTGAAGGCGCCCTTCTCGTAGCCGAAGAGCTCGGACTCGATGAGCGTGTCGGGGAGCGCGCCGCAGTTCACCCGCACGAAGGGTCCCTCCGAGCGGGGCGAGTTGTAGTGGATCGCGTGCGCGATGAGCTCCTTCCCGGTGCCGGACTCCCCGCGGATCATCACGGTCGTCGGGCTCGCGGCGACGCGCGCCACGTCCTCGTACACCTGCCGCATCTCGCGGCTGTTGCCGATGATGTTGCGGAACTCGTAGCGCTCCTTGAGCTCCTGGCGGAGCTGGTCGTTCTCGGATACCAGGCGCCGGCGCTCGGATTCCACGAGGCGGTGCACGCGCACGGACTGCGCGACCATGGAGGCGACCACGCCGAGGAACTCCGCCTCGTGCTCGAAGGCGCGATCGGCGCGGAAGGGGAGGGTGACCCCCAGGCTGCCCTCGGCCCGGCCGTCGAGCGAGACCGGCACGCACACGAAGCTCAGCTCCTCGCGACCGCTCGCCTTCCACACGCCGGTCCGGTCGAGGAAGAGGGGCTCCCGGCTCACCCTCGGGACGATCACCGGCCGGCCGCTCTCGACCACCCGCCCCGTCACCCCCTCTCCGACGCGGTACGACGCCCGTCGCCGGACGCGCCAGGTGATGCCGGTGGCCGCCTCGATGCGCAGGTCGCGGCTCTCGGGGTCCAGGAGCGTGACGGCGCCGCTCACGGTGCCGTGCCGCTCCTCCAGGATCTCGAGCACGCGGAGGAGCGCGCCGCGGAGGTCGGGCGAGCCCGCGAGGGTCCGGCTGATGTCCAGCAGGGTCGCGAGCGTGCGGACGTCGGTGGGCGGCGACATGGCGGAAGGGGTCGGAGGGGCGCCGCCGGCTCCGGGCTCGTCATGGGTTCGGAGTCCCGCGGAGCGATGCGACATTTTTGTAGCGAAGGGACGCGAAGACGACAAAATGGTCGCAACGTCCTCGGGAGCGCCAGTCGCACGGGGCTTCCGTGCGCGGGGCCGCCCCGCCCCGAACGCCGGACCTCCCGCCTCTCCGCCTGTCGCCCGAGCCCGCGTGGGTCTAGGATCAGACGAATGCGATCGGACTAACGGTGCCCCGGCGGCGGGCGTCTCACTGGATCACCCTTCGAACGGAGCTGAGCCATGCGCGCATCTGCCCCTGCAGTCGCCGCGATGCTCGTCGCGGCGGCGACCGTCGTTCCCACGGCCGAGGCCCAGACGGCCAACGAGCCGGAGCTCCGGGAATGGGAGGTGCCCTATCCCTCCTCTCGGCCCCGCGATCCCATGGTCGGACCGGACGGCGACGTCTGGTTCGTCGGCCAGGTGAGCGACTACGTCGCCCGGCTCGATCCGGAGAGCGGCGAGTTCCAGCGCTTCCCGCTCCCCGAGGGCGCGGGGCCGCACAACCTCGTGGTCGCGGAGGACGGCACGATCTGGTATTCCGGGAACCGGGCGGGCCACATCGGTCGGCTCGACCCCGAGACGGGCGAGGTCGAGCAGTTCCCCATGCCGAGCTCGGCGGCGCGCGACCCCCACACGCTCGTCTTCGACTCGCAGGGCGACATCTGGTTCACGGTCCAGGGCGGCAACTTCATCGGGAAGTTCTGGCCCGAGACCGGCGAGGTGCGCCTCGTCGAGGCGCCCCGGGTCCAGTCGGAGCGCGGCGCCTCCAGCCGTCCCTACGGCGTCGTCGTGGACGAGCAGGACCGCCCCTGGATCGCGCTCTTCAACAGCAACCACATCGCGACGGTCGACCCGGAGACGTTCGAGCTCGAGACGTTCGAGCTGCCCGAGAACGCGCTGCCGCGCCGCCTGGACCTGACGGCGGACGGCATGGTCTGGTACGGGGACTACCGGCGCGGCTTCCTCGGACGCCTCGACCCCGCCACCGGCGAGGTGCGCGAGTGGGCGCTCCCGAGCGGGCCGGACTCCCGCCCCTACGCGATCGCCGCGGACGACTCCGGGCGCATCTGGGTCGTGGAGACGGGCGTGCAGCCGAACCGCTTCGTGGGCTTCGATCCGGCCACCGAGCAGTTCACCTCGGTCGAGGTGGAGTCCGGCGGCGGGACGGTGCGGCACATGTACTTCGATCCGGAGACCAACTCGATCTGGTTCGGCGCCGACACGAACACGATCGGCGTGGCCAAGCTGCCCCCGCGCCGGGCGGTCAGCGATCGATAGCCCCGCGCCGCGGTCGGCGGCGCCTCCCGGCCGGGCCGACACGCCCGAGGGGGGCGCCGCGGATCCGGTGATCCGCGTGATCGCGGCGGTCGTGGAGTCGGACGGTCGCGTGCTCCTCGGCCGGCGCCCCGCGCACAAGCGGCACGGAGGGCTGTGGGAGTTCCCGGGCGGCAAGATGCTGCCCGGGGAGGGGGACGAGGACGCGGCCCGCCGCGAGCTCGACGAGGAGCTCGGCCTCGAGGTCACGGGCATCGGCGCGCGCCTGCTCACGGTCGCGGACCCCGGCTCCGCCTTCGTCATCGAGTTCGTGGAGGTGCGCGTCCGGGGGGTTCCCACGCCGACGGAGCACGACGAGATCGGCTGGTTCCAGCCGGCCGAGCTCCGCGGCCTCGCGCTGGCCCCGGCCGATCGGCGCTTCGCCGATCTCCTCGCGGAGCGCCCGCGGGACGGTCTCTAGAGCTCCGCCTCGGGAAGCGCGCGCAGGAGGTCGCGCGCGCGCGCCTTCGGGATCTCGCTCCGGAGCCCCTCGGCCGTGCGCGCGCCCCGGCCCACCACCTCGCCGCGCCAGGCGAGCGCCACGGGACCCCGCTCCCCCTCCCCTTCCGGCACGGGTACGGCCTCGCCCGCGAGCAGGCGGCGGAGCGTGGGCGTATCGACCTCCTGCACCCTCCGGCCGAGCGATCCCGACAGCGCCCGAAGCAGGTCGTTCGTCGGCCGGACGCGGCCGCGCGTGTCTACCTCGATCGCCCGGAGCCCCAGCGAGATCGGTCGCCACCCGCCCGCCTCCCACGCGGGCAGCGGCCACGCGTCGACGGTGTGCATCCAGAGCCGGCCGCCGCGCACGATCCAGCCGAAACCCGCGAGCTGCTCGGACTCCACGCCCCAGCGCTCCCCCAGCTCCGCGAGCGCGCGCTCCACGAGGCCCTCCGGATCCTCCGTGTCCTCGCCCGGAAAGGCGTGGGGGACCTCCGACCACCCCGGCTCCCGCGCTTCCGCGCGCTCCTCCGCCCCGGCCTCCCCGTCCAGCCGGCGGAGCCGGGCGAGGAAGAGTCCGCCGGAGTCCAGGTGGTGGGGGTAGATGCGCGCCGCGCCCTCGACCCGCGGGTCGTAGCGGGTCCCCTCGAACGTCGTGAGCCCCCGCGCGTGCGGCACCGGCAGGTCGAGCGGCTCGAGCTCGACCGGCTCCGTCTCGAGCACCTCGCTCACGACGGCCTCGTTCTCCTCCGGCGCGAACGTGCACGTCACGTAGAGGATCGTGCCCCCCGGCCGCGTGAGCGCCACGGCACGACGGAGCAGCGCGCGCTGGGCTCCGGTCACGTACCCGCGAAACGAGCTCGACTGGTGCGGCACACGACCCCGCCGGCGCCGGAGCGTCCCCTCGCCGGAGCAGGGCGCGTCCACCAGCACGCGGTCGAAGGCCGCGCCGCCGGGGAAGTGCCGCGCGTCGCCCGCCACGGCGAGCACCCCCGTGTGCCCGAGCCGGTAGACGTTGCCGAGGAGCCCCCGGATCCGGCTCTCGCTGATGTCCGAGGCCACGAGCGTGCCCCGGTCCTCCATGAGCTCCGCGGCGTGGAGGGTCTTCCCGCCCGGCGCGGCGCACAGGTCGAGCACCCGCTCGCCCGGCCGCGGCCCGAGCGCGGGCGCGGCGACCCCGGTCGAGGCCTGCTGCACGTAGAGGAGCCCGTTCCAGTGCTCGAGCGTGGCGGACAGCGGGCGCGGCTCGTGCTCGACCCGGTGGAAGCCGGGGAGCCCCTCGAGCGGGCGGGTGCGGAAGCCCTGCGCCTCGAGCCGCGCGAGCAGCTCGTCCTCTCCGATCCTCCCGCGGTTCGCCCGGAAGACCGTCGGCTCGGGGCGCTCCGCGGCACGCGCGAACGCCTCCCACTCGCCGACGACGCTCCGGTAGCGCGTGAGGCTCACGCGCGGCCCCGCGCGGGCGTGGTCCGGGCGGCCACGGCGGGCGTCCCCGCGCGAACCATCAGAACGGGAGGAGGCTGTCGTCCTCCTCGTCGTCCTCGCGCACCAGCGTCAAGATGGCGGCCTGCGGCACCACCAGGTACCGGCGACCCTCGAAGGTGATCTCGACCGCGGCGCGCCGGAAGAAGATCGCGTAGTCGCCGATCTTCGCCTGCAACGGCACGTAGCGGGCGGGCGCGGCGTCGCCGCCGACCTTCCACGGCTCGTCCGTGATCTCCGTCGGGCTCGACACGGGATTGCCCGGGCCGGTCGCGACCACCTTGCCCCCCTGCACCGCCTGGTTGTCCATGGCGGTCTGGGGCAGGTAGAGGCCCACCTTCGTGCGGTCCTCGCCCTCCTCGGGCTGGATCAGCACGCGATCCCCGACGACGATGAGACGCTTTCTGGGCTCGGGCATGGGATGACCCTCGTTCGGTCCACTGGGCGGCGGACGGCGGTCCGTGGCGGCCCCTCCGCTCACCGGGCTCTAATCTCACCGGCCCCCTGCGGATTCCCAATACCCCGGGGCGCCGCTCTCCGAAACAGCGCCCGTACCCGACGCGTAGGGACCGGCACATCGCACGGCCTACACGGGGGAGGGGAGGATCCATGGGATCGATCGGTCGGGAGCTCCGGCACGCGCTCCGGCGGCTCCGCCGCGCGCCGCTCTTCAGCGGCGTCGCGATCGTGACGCTCGGCGTGGGAATCGGGAGCACGGCGGCGATCTTCGCCGTGGTCCACGCGGTTCTCCTCCGCCCCCTGCCCTTCGAGGACCCGGACCGGCTCGTCGGCGTGTGGCACACCGCGCCCGGGCTCGGCTTCGACGAGGTCAACCAGTCTCCCGCGCTCCACTACTACTACGAGGAGCACGGTCGGAGCTTCGGCGAGATCGGCATGTGGGACGACGGCACGGCCACCGTCACCGGGCTCGGCGAGCCCGAGATGGTCCCGTCGATGTACGTCACCCACCGCACGCTCCCGCTGCTCGGCGTGGAGCCGGTGCTCGGGCGGACCTTCTCCGAGCTCGAGGATTCCCCCGCGGGGCCCGAGACCGTCATCCTGTCGCACGGATACTGGCAGCGTCGCTTCGGCGGCGCTCCGGACGCGATCGGACGGACCCTCACGATCAACGGGCTGTCGCGCGAGATCATCGGCGTCCTGCCCGCCGGCTTCGCGTTCATGGGGGACGACACGGACGTCTTCCTCCCGTTCCGCTTCGACCCGGAGGAGATCTACGTCGGCAACTTCAGCTACCAGGGCGTGGCGCGCCTCGCTCCGGGCGTGACGCTCGAGCAGGCGAACGCCGAGGTCGCGCGCATGGCTCCGCTCGCGACGGAGGCGTACCCCGGGGGCATCACGCGCGCGATCCTCGAGCAGGCGCGCTTCGGCCCCCTGATCCGGCCCCTCGAGGAGGACGTGGTGGGGGACATCGGCGGCGCGCTCTGGATCCTTCTCGGAGGCGTGGGGATCGTCCTGCTGATCGCGTGCGCGAACGTCGCGAACCTCTTCCTCGTGCGGACCGAGGGGCGGCACCGCGAGATGGCCGTGCGCGCCGCGCTGGGCTCGGGCCGGGGCGGCATCGCGGGGCAGCTGCTCCTCGAGAGCGTGGTGCTCGGCGTGCTCGGCGGGGCGCTCGGGCTCGTGCTGGCGTTCGCGGGCCTCGAGCTCCTCGCCGCCATCGGCCCCGAGACGCTCCCGCGTCGGCGCGAGATCGGGATCGACGCGGTGGTGCTGGCCTTCACCTTCGGCACCTCCGTCGGGGCGGGGCTCCTGTTCGGCGCGATGCCGGCCCTGCGGATCGGCGCCGCGGACCTGGTCGCGAGCCTCAAGGAGGGGGCGCGGGGCGGCAGCGCGGGCCGGGAGCGCCACCGCGCGCGCAACGTGCTCGTGGTGACGCAGATGGCCCTCGCGCTCGTGCTGCTCACGGGCTCCGGCCTGATGATCCGGAGCTTCCAGGCGCTCCGCGCGGTCGACCCCGGCTTCACCGCGCCGGAGGAGGTGCTCACCTTTCGGGTCGTGATTCCCGAAGCGGAGATCCCCGACGCGGGGGAGACGGCCGCGACGCACCAGCAGATCCTCCGGGCGCTGCAGGCGCTTCCCGGGGTCGCCTCGGCCTCGATGACGTCCTCGGTCACGATGGACGGCTGGAACACCAACGACGCGCTCGAGTCGGAGGCGAACCCCGTGACCGGCGACCGGATCCCGCCGATCCGCCGCTACAAGTTCCTCGCGCCCGGCTACTTCGCCACGATGGGCGCGGAGCTCGTGGCCGGTCGCGACTTCACCTGGGCCGACATCGAGGATCGCGCCCGCGTGGTGGTGCTGAACGAGGCGCTCGCGCGGTCGGAGTTCGGCAGCGCCGAAGCGGCGATCGGCGGGCGCGTGCGGCAGTTCGGCGGCGGCGAGGCGAGGACCCCGCCCTGGTACGAAGTGATCGGCGTGGCGGCCGACGCCCGGGACGACGGCCACGCGGCGGAGCCCGCGCCCACGGTGTTCTGGCCGCAGGTGACCGTGGACTTCTGGGGCAGCGAGGGTGAGGTCGTGCAGCGCTCGATGGCCTTCGTCCTCCGCACCCGCGCGGGCGATCCCGCGGCGCTCCTCCCGGCCGCCCGCGAGGCGGTGTGGGCGATCGACCCGAACCTCCCGCTCGCGCGCGTCGCCACGCTGGAGGAGCTGGCCGAGGGGAGCCTCGCCCGCACGTCGTCCACGCTCGTCATGCTCGCGATCGCGTCCGGTGTCGCGCTCTTCCTGGGGATCGTCGGGATCTACGGCGTCATCTCCTACATCGTCGCGCAGCGCACGCGCGAGATCGGCGTGCGGATCGCGCTCGGGGCGGAGCGGCTGCACGTACGCCGCATGGTGCTCCGGCAGGCGCTCGCGCTCTGCCTCGGTGGCGTCGGGATCGGGCTCGTCGCCGCCGCGGCCTCGACGCGGCTGATGGCGTCCATGCTGTACGGTGTGAGCCCGCTCGATCCGGCGACCTTCGCGGCGGTCGGGGGCGTGCTCTGCGCCGTGGCGCTCGTCGCGAGCTGGGTGCCGGCGCGCCGCGCCGCCGGCGTGGACCCCGTGACGGCGCTCCGGGCCGAGGGCTGACGGAGGGCCGAGCCGAGGGGAGCCCCGACGAGGGGGGGCCGCTGGACCCGCGGGGCTCCGCGCCGCAGATTCGTCGTGTCCGCCCGTCCGCGACCGGAGCGCGCCTATGCCGGATCTCCTCACCCGCCCGTGGCCCTGGTGGGTCGCCGGGCCGCTCATCGGGCTCGTCGTGCCGTTCGTCTACTGGTACGGCGGCCGCAAATGGGGCGTGTCCTCCTCGCTCCAGCACCTCTGCGCGGCGGTGCTGCCGTCGGGCATCGAGTACTTCCGGTACGACTGGCGCCGGAAGGGCGGCTGGCATCTCGCGATGGCGGGCGGGATGCTCCTGGGCGGCTTCGTGGGCCGGCTCCTCCAGGGCGCCGACCACGTGATCGCGATCTCGGAGTCGACGCGCGCGGAGCTCGCCGCCCGCGGGGTCACCGACTTCACGGGAATGGTGCCCGACGACTTCTTCTCCCTCGAGGCGCTCCTCACGCCCGCCGGGCTGGTGATGGTGGTCGTCGGCGGCTTCCTCGTGGGGTTCGGCGCGCGGTGGGCGAACGGCTGCACGTCCGGGCACGCGATCTCCGGCCTCTCGACGCTCCAGCCCTCGTCGCTGCTCGCGGTCCTGGGCTTCTTCGCCGGCGGGCTCGTCAGCGTCCACCTCCTGCTCCCGCTGCTCCCGTGAGCGCGACGGGACCGGGCGCCCCGCCCACGCTCGAGAGGCCGGCCGCGGAACGGCGCGAATCGCTCGTTCCCTACGTGCTGGTCGGGATCTGGCTCGGGGTGATCTTCATCAAGTCCGAGGTCGCGTCCTGGTTCCGGATCCAGGAGATGTTCCTCTTCGACGCCTTCCACATGTACGGCGTCATCGGGACGGCGGTGGGCGTCGGCGCGCTGTCCGTGCTCCTCCTCAAGCGGAGCGGCGCGCGCACGGTGCGGGGGGAGCCGATCGTCTTCCCCACGGAGGAGGAGCGGCGCCCGCGCCCGCAGCACGCGCTCGGAGGCGTCGCGTTCGGCCTCGGGTGGGGGCTCCTCGGGGCCTGCCCGGGACCGATCTTCGCGCTCATCGGCAGCGGCGTGGGGGTCATGGTCGTCGGGCTGCTCGCCGCCACCGCGGGCGCCTGGACCTACGGGCTCCTCCGCCCGCGGCTCCCGCACTGATCCGTGCGCCGCACGCTCCCGAGCCTCAACCGCACCAGCGCCACGATCACGGGTGATCCGGCGCACGCGAGCGCGCAGGCCATGCTGCACGCCACCGGCCTCGGTCCGGAGGATCTCGCGAAGCCCCAGCTCGGCATCGCCTCGATGTGGTGGGAGGGGAACCCCTGCAACATGCACCTCCTCGACCTCGCCGCCGAGGTGGCCGAGGGGGCGCGCGGCGCGGGGCTCGTCCCCATGCGGTTCAACACGATCGGGGTGAGCGACGGGATCTCGATGGGGACGGACGGGATGAGCTTCTCGCTCCCCTCCCGCGACCTCATCGCCGACTCCATCGAGACCGTGATGCGCGCGCAGTGGTACGACGGCGTCGTCGGCATCCCCGGGTGCGACAAGAACATGCCGGGCACGCTCATGGCCATGGCGCGCGTGGACCGGCCCGCGCTCATGGTCTACGGCGGCACGATCCGGCCGGGGCGTCTCGACGGCGAGCGGCTGGACATCGTGAGCGCGTTCGAGAGCTACGGCGCGCTCCTCGCGGGCTCGATCGACGAGGAGCGGTTCCGGAGCGTGGTGCGCCACGCCTGCCCCGGTCCCGGCGCGTGCGGCGGGATGTACACGGCGAACACGATGGCCTGCGCCGCGGAGGCGCTCGGCATGACGCTGCCGTACGACGCGTCGATTCCGGCCACGGATCCCGCGAAGCGCGAGGAGTGCCGCGCCGCGGGCGAGGCGGCGCTCCGGTTGCTCGAGGCGGACCTGCGGCCGAGCCGGATCCTCACGCGGCCCGCCTTCGAGAACGCGATCGCGCTCGTGACGGCGCTCGGCGGCTCCACGAACGCCGTGCTCCACCTGATCGCGATCGCGCACGCGGCCGGCGTGGAGCTCGGGCTCGAGGACTTCCGGCGCGTGGGGGCGCGCACGCCCTGCCTCGCGGACCTCAAGCCGAGCGGGCGCTATCTCATGGAGGACCTGCACGAGGTCGGCGGGGTGCCGGCGGTGCTGAAGCTCCTGCTCGAGGAGGGGCTGGTGGACGGCTCGTGCCTCACCGTGACGGGCAGGACGCTGGCCGAGAACGTCGCGGAGCTGCCCGGGCTCGCCGAGGGGCAGGACGTGGTGCGGCCGCCCTCCGACCCGGTCCGGGCGGACGGGCACCTGCGGATCCTCGAGGGATCGCTCGCCCCCGAGGGGGCGGTGGCGAAGATCACCGGGAAGGAGGGGACGCGCTTCACCGGCCCGGCCCGGGTCTTCGACCGCGAGGAAACCGCGCTGGAGGCGCTCCGGGAGGGGCGCGTGCGGCCCGGCGACGTGGT